>NZ_MUBM01000780.1 GCF_002154505.1 Streptomyces carpinensis
CAGGAAGTTGGCGTCCTGCTGGCTTCCCAGAGCCTCCGCACGAGCGGTGATGCCGAAGTGCTGGGCGGCCGTGCGCTCCGCTTGAGCGGGTGTCACCTGTGGTGCGGGCAGAGCGCCCTGGGTGAAGAAGTCGATCGTGCGGTACTCGTCGTGCGGCATGCAAGGTTCCTCGGCTGGTGCGGAGCGTGGTGGGGGCGGGCCGGGCGCGGACGCTCGGCTGCCTCAGTCGACTTCCCACATGAAGCGGTGGGTGTGAATCGCGAAGTAGGGGAAGCTCTCCACGGATGCGACGCCCTCGATGGTCCGTACGACGTCGTTGATGAAGTCCAGAAGATCGCGCGGGTGGCTGCACACGACCTCGGCGAACATGTCGTAGCGGCCGGAAGTCAGGACTGTGTACACGACCTCGTCGTGCCGGGACAGTTCATCGGCCACCGCCCGGGAATCACCCCCGATGCGCAGGCCGAGGAGCGCCATCGTCTGCTGGCCCATGGTCATCGGGTCGGTCACCCCGACGATCTGGACCGCCTTGGCGTCGATCAGCCGCTGCAGCCGAAGCCTTGCAGCCGAAGGTGACAGACCCACCTTCGGCCCCAGCTCGGCGTAGGGGATGCGACCGTCGACCTGCAGCTCCCGCAGGATGGCCCGGTCGATGTCGTCCATGAGGCACCTCTCT
>NZ_MUBM01000781.1 GCF_002154505.1 Streptomyces carpinensis
CCGCCGGCCGGGTGCGTCAGATGTGGCCGACGCCCGCGCCCGCCTCCGCGTTCTCCCCGCGCCTGGTGAGCAGCGCGACCAGGACGGCGACGGCCGCGACCCCGGCGGCGACCAGCGAGGCGAGGCTCATCCCGGAGATGAACGTGTCGTGCGCGACGGAGGTGATCTTCGCGGCGATCGCCTCCGGCACACCCTTCGGCACCGGTGCGACGCCGACCTGGACCGCCTCGGAGGCCTGGTCCGCCTGGGCGGGCGTGAGCGGCGGAAGCCCGGCGTCCTTCCAGTTGCCCGCGAGGTCGCTGTCGACCTTGGACGCCATCACGGCGCCGAGCACGGCCGTACCGAGGCTGCCGCCGATCTGCATGGCGGCCTGCTGCAGACCGCCGGCCACGCCGGAGAGCTCCATCGGCGCGTTGCCGACGATGACCTCGGTGGCGCCGACCATGACCGGGGCGAGGCCGAGGCCGAGCAGGGCGAACCAGAGCGACATGGTGGCGCTGCCGGTGCCCGTGTCGAGGGTGGACATGCCG
>NZ_MUBM01000782.1 GCF_002154505.1 Streptomyces carpinensis
CGGACACTGATCGGAGCCTGGTGTTTCGCCGACCACTACGGTCCCGACGACGTGGGCGGGACGGGCGGGATGGACGTCGCCCCGCATCCGCACACGGGCCTGCAGACGGTCAGCTGGCTCTTCAGCGGTGAGATCGAGCACCGGGACAGCCTGGGCAGTCATGCCTTCGTCCGTCCCGGCGAGCTCAACCTGATGACGGGCGGCTTCGGCATCAGCCACTCCGAGGTGTCGACCCCGCGGACGACGATCCTGCACGGCGTGCAGTTGTGGGTGGCGCTGCCGGACGAGCACCGGAACGCGGAACGGGACTTCCAGCACTACGTACCGGCCCCGGTGCCGCTGGAGGGCGGTCACGCCCGGGTCTTCCTCGGGACGCTCGCCGGCGACACCTCCCCGGTCAGCACCTTCACACCCCTCCTCGGCGCCGAACTGTCCGTGGAACCGGGCGCGACGGTGACCGTCGACGTCGACGCGGAATTCGAGCACGGCCTCCTCGTCGACACCGGCGACGTCCGCTTGAACGGTGCCGCCCTCAAGCCGGCCGAGCTGGGCTACGTCGCTCCCGGACACACCGTGCTCACCCTCGTGAACGAGGGGCCGCTGACCGCACGCCTGGTGCTGCTCGGCGGACCGCCCTTCGGGGAGGAGATCGTCATGTGGTGGAACTTCATCGGCCGCACCCACGACGACATCGTCCGGGCTCGCGAAGCCTGGCAGAACGCATCGGACCGCTTCGGCCAGGTGGTCGGTTACCAGGGGGACCGACTCCCCGCCCCGGCGCTCCCCAACGC
>NZ_MUBM01000783.1 GCF_002154505.1 Streptomyces carpinensis
CGCGTCGACCTCGGCCAGCAGGATCTGGTGCAGACGCATGATGGAGGTGATCGCCGCCATGGACGGCACGCTTCCCCAACGCTGCTACCAGAGCTCGTCGGCGCGGGCGATGGGGTCGAACGGGAGACTGAGGGGCTTGGGCACGTCACCAGACCCTACCCGTCGGTCATATCGTGGTCAGCCCCGTCTCGCCTTTCGGTCCCGGGGAGGATCGCGACGGGGGCGTGCGGGGTGGGAGCGCCTGGCGCGGGGGCGTCCGCCGTGGGCTTGCCTGCCGTGGTGTGGCCTGTCGTGGGGCCGTCCGTCGCGGGGGTGTCCGTCGCGGGGGCGGCGGTCTGTCGGGCGGCCAGGGCGAGCAGGACGCAGGACGCCGTCCCCAGTACTCCGGCCCCCGCGATCGTCGTCGTCACCCCGGCGAACTCCGCCGCGACGCCCGCCAGGGCCATGCCCACGCCCTGGATCGTCATGAGCCCCGCCGTGAGCAGGGTCATCGCCCGCCCGCGCAGCTCCTCGGGCACGGCCCGGACGAACCACTGGTCCAGGCCCAGCGTGTACGCGGACCCCGTGCCGGACACCAGCAGCAGAAGCAGTGAGACGGCCAGGCCCGGGTGGAGGGCGCAGCCGAGGTACGGCAGCAGCGTCAGACAGACCAGGGGAAGCGCGATCCGCTCCCGGGTGGCGGGCCGCAGCCGTGAGCCGGCGTACAGCTCGCCCGCGATGGTGCCGACCGGCAGCGCGCACATCAGCAGGCCGAGGCCGGTGGAACCGGTGCCGAGCCGGGCGGCGTACGGAGCCGCCAGCGCCTCGGGCACCACCGCGAACATCGGCGGCACCCAGAACAGCAGGAGCAGCACCCGGACGCGGCGTCCGCCGCGCGCCGGACGCCGCCGGGTGCCGAAGCGGAGCAGTGCGGCGGAGGCCAGGAAGGTGCCCACGGTGATCAGCAGCGCGTGCCGGGGGCTGACCACGGTGAGCAGCAGGCCGCCGAGTCC
>NZ_MUBM01000784.1 GCF_002154505.1 Streptomyces carpinensis
GAGTACTACGACTTCTTCATCTACGGCAGCGCCGCGGCGCTGATCTTCCCGAAGGTCTTCTTCGACTCCTCGGACCCGTCCACCGCGACCCTGCTGTCGCTGGCCACCTTCGGCGTCGCCTACGCGGCCCGCCCGGTCGGCGCGCTCTTCCTCGGCCACTTCGGCGACCGGCTGGGCCGCAAGAAGATCATGGTCTTCACGCTGCTGCTGATGGGCCTGTCGACGTTCCTCATCGGCTGTCTGCCCACCCGCGCCGGGGTCGGCGGCATCGCCCCGGTCCTGCTGGTGCTGTGCCGCGTGCTCCAGGGGATCTCCGCGGCGGGCGAGCAGGCCAGTGCCGGTTCGATGAGCCTGGAGCACGCGCCCGACCGGCGGCGCGGCTTCTTCACCAGTTTCACGCTCAGCGGCACCCAGGGCGGCCAGCTGATCGCCACGCTCGTGTTCCTCCCGGTCGCCGCGCTGCCCGAGCGCCAGTTGCTCTCCTGGGGCTGGCGGGTGCCGTTCTGGGCGAGTGTCGTGGTCGCCGTCGTCGGCTACCTCATCCGCCGCAGGCTGGCCGAGACGCCGGCGTTCGCCCGGCAGGCGGCCGGCGAGGGTGTCGCCAAAATGCCGCTGGTGGTGCTGCTGCGCGAGCACTGGGCGGATGTGCTGCGGGTGGTCGCGTACGCCAGCGCCCACACGGTGAAGATGGTGCTCACCGAGGCGATGAGCGCGCCCGCGACCACCCGCAGCACATC
>NZ_MUBM01000785.1 GCF_002154505.1 Streptomyces carpinensis
CCGCTGTCGGGCATCGAGGCGTCGGGGATCACATCGCCGATGACGACCTGGCGCACATGGTTGTCGATCGTGTGCGGTTCGAAGTTGCTGACGCCGTAGACGTAGAAGGCGCCCATGTCCCCGCTGTCCAGGCCGGCTTCGTCGATGCGCAGGTACTCGAAGGTGTTGTCGCGGGCGTAGTCGTCCTCGGCGGTGACCTCCGGGCGCACTTCGAGGCTCACGCCGTAGCGCGCGCTGTGTTTGATGTGGCTGTGGCTGACGGTGTTGTGCCCGGTGTTCAGCAGCTCGACACCGGAGGCGTCGCCGGGCACCAGTTCGCCGTAGTGGGTGATGTAGTTGTTGGTCAGCAGGTGTCCGTTGGAGGTGTTGCCCTCGCCGGGGTACGGGCCCTCGACCTTGATCCCGTCGCCGCCGATGTTCTCCAGCAGGCTGTCGCGGACCGTCAGTCCCTTGTTGGCGAAGAGGGCGTAGACGGCATGGTAACCGGTGTCGGAGATGTGCATCCGGGAGAGGGTGATGTCCTCGCTGTTGGTCACGGTGACGGCGCCGAAGCGGTTGCGGGGCATCTCGATCTGCCTGTCGTACTCCGGGTACTTGTGCGGCTCGCCGGAGTCGCCGCCGCTGATCCAGCCGTAGCGGTACCAGTCGACGAAGTCGGTGTACTGCAGGGCGAGCCCGTCGAGGGTGATGCCCTCCACCCGCCGGTCCGGGTCGGCGCCGGCCAGTTTGAACAAGGTGGTCACCGTGGGACGCAGGACAGTGACGTCGTCGATGTCACCGCGGGGCTTGTAGTACAGCTGGCCCTTCTTGTAGTCCATGTAGTACTCGCCCGCCTGGTCCAGGAAGTCCAGGGAGTTCTGGAGGAAGTAGCGCGAGCCACTGCGGGAGTTCATGAGCGCGTAGCGGGTCCAGTACTTCAGCGTCATCTGGTTCTTTGCGGGATTCCAGTCCTGGATCGGGACCGTGTCGGTGAACCAGCTCCAGCTGCCGCCCGACCAGATCACCGCCTGGGCGTTGCTGAGGTCCCAGTGGGGGTCCCACTCACCGGGGTTGGAGTACAGCCACTGGTGCACGGCCTCCTTCTCCGGCTCCTTGAGCACCGAGGTCAGGTACGGAGCCCACTCGTCGTCGGACTTGCGGTTGGGATAACGGGCCGTGGTGGCCCGCTTGCCGTCC
>NZ_MUBM01000786.1 GCF_002154505.1 Streptomyces carpinensis
CCGCTGCCCACCGCGCCGCGCTGGTTTCTCGCGGTCGGCGGACAGCAGCAGGGCCCGTACGACGAGAGCGCGCTGGCCGGGCAGGTGGCGGCCGGCAACCTGACCCGTACCACGCTGGTCTGGCGCAGCGGGCAGGCCGCCTGGCAGCCGGCGGACCAGGTCCCGGAGCTGACGCCGCTGCTCGCCGACGTCCCGCCGCCGCTGCCCCCGCAGGGCTGAGATCCGCCACCCGGAGCCTCCCGGCAACAGATCACGAGGAGAAGTGAGTTGGCGGATCAGGACGTCGCGCCGAAGCCCGACCGATCGTTCCAGTGCGAGGCGTGCGGCGGGGTCAGCGAGTACGCGCCCGGGACGTACGCGCTGCGCTGCCCGTACTGCAAGCACGAGCAGGACATCACGCCGATACCTCGGCAGGTGACCGAGCACCCGATCGAGGAGCTGGCCGTGCTGCCCCGCCGGGCGTCCGCGCCGGACCGGGTGAAGGTGTACACCTGCCCCGGCTGCCGCGCGGTGACCGAGAGCGACACGCTCAGCGACAAGTGCCAGTTCTGCGCCACCCCGCTGGTCGCGGACGCCTCCGGCACCGAGCGCGTGGTACCCGAGGCGGTACTGCCCTTCGGGGTGGGCCGCAAGCAGGCCCGTGCCGCGCTGGCGAAGTGGACCAGGTCCCGCTGGTTCGCGCCCGACGAGCTGAAGAGGGTCACCGACGCGGAGACCTTCCGGGGCAGCTACCTGCCGCACTGGACGTACGACGCGCAGACCACCACCCAGTACACCGGCGAACGCGGCGAGCACTACTGGGTGGAGGAGGAGGACTCCGAGGGCCGCACCCGGCAGGTGCGGC
>NZ_MUBM01000787.1 GCF_002154505.1 Streptomyces carpinensis
GGGTGGCACCGTGGGTGTCTGCGACGTGAACAATGGCCGTGACCAGGGACGCCAGCGCAGTGGCCCGGGTCCTGATCGAGGGCGGTGTCCTGGTAGACGCGTGCCGGGGCACGGTTGGCTGGTCTCGGGCGTGTCCCTCATGTCATGGGCGACTGGCACAGACCCGTTCGGGTTACGCGGGCTCCGCGAAGCTGACGAGCGGCGTCGGCAGTAGCAAATGCTGGGCGAGGTGGAGCNNCGCCGCCGTCGCTGGCGGCGGACTCGAGGCAGCCTGCGCAGCCGGGCAGCAGGCGGAGTTCGCGGTCGGGGTGCGCGTCGACGAAGTGCATCCTCCACACCTCGGCGTGGACGGCGGCCACCGGATCCTGCCGGCGGAGGGCCGCGTTCACCAGGGCGACGCTGATCGAGCCGAGCGCGCAGCAACGAGCCTGCTCACGGTCCGGCACATGCCAGCGCGACTGCGCGGGGCCTGTCCCTGTCATGCATGGACCGTACCTCGAGTTACACCATGTCGGGCCCGGTTTTATGACTTTCTGTATGAGGAGCGCTCCGCTCCGTAAGGGTTCGCGGCCCGGCGGTCGGCGCCGCTACCGCGCCAGGGTCACGGTGATAGGGCTGTTGGGGCAGTGGCTCACGCTCTCGGTCAGTGCGGCCTGTTCTGCGGCGTCGACGCTGAGGCCC
>NZ_MUBM01000788.1 GCF_002154505.1 Streptomyces carpinensis
GTGCCGCCGGTTTCCGGCGTGGCGCCCGTGTGGGTCTGGCGGCGGGTGCGCAGCGCGGTGAGGACGGCGTCCTTGGTGCGGCCGCGGAGGGTGAAGAGCCAGAAGGGGTCGTCGTCGAGGTGGGCGGCGGTGGCGTAGCACAGGGCGGCGGCGTGCTTGCACGGGTAGCCCCAGTCGGGGCAGGAGCACTCGGGGTCGAGTTCGGCCGGTTCGGGCAGCAGGGGGACGCCGGCGGTGCGGGCGTCGTCGACGAGGTCGGCGGGCATCTCGCCGTCGAGGAGGGCGGCGGTGCGACCGGCCTGGGCGGCGATGGCGTCGAGGAGCGTGTCCCACTGGGCGTCGGTGAGGACACGCAGGTGCACCGCGGTGTCGTACGGCCAAGGGTTACTGCCTTCGACCTCGGCGCGCAGCACGCCGGGGGTGACGGTGACCGGGCCGACCATGCCCTTGCGGGCGTAGGTACGACCGCGGGAGAGGCGGCCGGCGTCGAGGGTGGAGGCCTCCAGGGCGTCCACCCAGGCCTGCCCCCACCAGGTGGCGGCGAAGGCGCGGCTTCCGGTACGGGGGGCCTTGCGGGCGGGGGTCATGCGTCGGCTCCGTGGGACAGTGCGACGAGTTCGGCGAGGTCGGCGTCGGAGAGTTCGGTCAGGGCGGCCTCACCGGAGGCGATGACCTGGTCCGCGAGGGCGCGCTTGGCGCCGAGCAGACGGGCGACCCTGTCCTCGACCGTGCCCTGCGTGGTGAGCCGGTGGACCTGGACGGGGCGGTCCTGGCCGATGCGGTAGGCACGGTCGGTGGCCTGGTCTTCGACGGCGGGGTTCCACCAGCGGTCGTAGTGG
>NZ_MUBM01000789.1 GCF_002154505.1 Streptomyces carpinensis
TGGCGGCGAGCGCGTCGGCGATCTGGGCGGTGAGCAGCGCCGCGGCGACCGGGGTGAAGGGGCCGTTCTCGCGCAGGTAGCGGTGCAGGTCCGGACCGTCGACGAGGTCCATGACCAGCGCCAGCAGATCGCCCTCGACGACCAGGTCACGGACCTGGACGATGTTCGGGTGGGTGAGCCGGAGCAGCACGGACCGCTCCCGCAGGAACCGCATCACGACGTCGGCGTCGTTCGCCAGCTCTTCCTTGAGCACCTTGATCGCGACCGTCTCGCCGGGCTGGCCCTGCACGGCCGCCTCGGCACCCGCGGTCTCTCGCTGGCGGGCTCGCCAGACGGTCCCGGTGGCGCCGCGTCCGAGCGGCTCCTCCAGGAGGTACTTGCTGCCTACCGGCCGCACGTCATGCGCTCCCTGTTGCTTGCTTGCCTGGTTCCCCGCGCCTTCTGGGGCCTCCCGGGGTGTTCCGACCACTGTAGTGCCGCTCCTCGCCATCCCAGCGGCTCTTCCGGAGCGACGTGTGCGGCGGCGTACGCGGCGACATACGCAGGCGATGCCGTACATGTTCGATGGAAAGACGCTCGACTCGGGTCGGTTGGTTGCCCGCGCACGGACGTGACCGATCTCAAGCGGGCTCGAAGCGGACATTCACCGGGCATCGGCCAGGCACTTTTGGGGGCAGAGCCGACCAATCAAGATCACTTGCCGTGGGAGGG
>NZ_MUBM01000079.1 GCF_002154505.1 Streptomyces carpinensis
ACAACCCGACAGATCCCCGGTCACCCCGACCGGGGATCTTCGCGTTGTCCCCACGGTCGCGGGCGCGACGGCGCCCGCGACACCGGCACGCCCGCTCCCCTGCCGGCGCGCCCCAGGCACGGAGCGGGCTCCGCCGGCAGCAGGAGGCGCACAGGACGAAGCCGACAGGAAGAACGGCAGACAGAAGACCCCCGGCCATTCGACCGGGGGTCTCTCAGCGTGGGGCTGACAGGATGTGAACACGCGCACTTTCAGGGGTTCTCACTGACGCCGTTGGCCAAGGACACAGAACTCGTTGCCCTCGGGGTCTGCCATGACAACCCACGACTGCTCACCCTGGCCGATGTCGACACGCTTGGCGCCATGAGCCTCGAGGCGAGCCACCTCGGCGTCCTGGTCGTCAGGCCTGAAGTCGAGATGCAGCCGGCTCTTGAACGTCTTGCTCTCATCGATCCGGACGAAGTCCAACCCCGGCAGGCGATCCGGCTCCGGGCGGATCTCGAACTCCTCATCGGAGGAGTGGACCACGACCCACCCGAGAGCCTTTGCCCACCACTGCCCCAGGGCCACCGGATCCACCGGATCCACCGAGTGAACGATTACCTGTTCCCATGCCAAGCTCATCCGCCGAGTCAGGTTCGGAGGGTCGCCATGCCGACGGAGTTTCTGGAAGATCCACTGATCGACCGATGTCAGTCGGAGATGCCGAAGACCCCCGATCCATCCGGACCGGGGGTCTCTCACTGTGGGGCTAACAGGATTTGAACCTGTGGCCTCATCCTTATCAGGGATGCGCTCTAACCAACTGAGCTATAGCCCCGCCGCGCTCTGCGGTGTGTGTCCCGCGCGCTGACTCCTGAAGATTAGCGCACGAGGGGGGCAGTCCCAAAATCGGTTGTCGCAGGACCGTCAGCGGACGCTTGGAGCGCTCGTCACTCGTCCTCGGCCAGCGTCAGCTCGATGCCGCCGACGAAGCCCGCGGAGAGGTTGTAGATGAAGGCCCCGAGGGTCGCCAGGGCCGTCGCCAGGACGACGTCGATGACCGCGATGATCGCCGTGAACATCAGGACGTGCGGCAGCGACAGGAAGGACTGCAGGTCGAAGCCGTTGGACTCGTTCGATCCGGTCGCCTCCGAGATGGTCCCGCCGACCGTCGTGAACACGCCCATGGCGTCCATGACCATCCACAACACGGAGGCCGCCACGATGGTGCAGATGCCCAGCGCGATGGAGAGCAGGAAGCTGACCTTCATGACCGACCAGGGGTCGGCCTTGGCCACGCGCAACCGGGCCTTGCGGGTGCGCGGGGTCGTCCGGGCGCCCGTGCGCGGGCGGCGGACCGAGCCGGACTGCCCCGCGTCGGGCGCGGCCCCCGCGGCCGCCGGGTAGGCCTGCGGCGGGTGGTACGGCCCCGCGGGCTGCTGCGGCTGGCGCTCGCCCGGCAGCGGGGAGGCCGCCCCGTGGCTCTGCGGGCCGGCCTGGGCCTGCGGGCTCTGCGGGCCTCGGGTGTCCGTCACCGTTCCCCCCTGGGATCCGTGAGAGTGGGGCGAGTGCGAGTCTGGCGCGGATGCCTTGATCGCCTTGAGGTTGGTCGTGTGCGAATCGGTCGCGGGCGCGGCGGAGCCACGGCCGCCGCCGTCCGGTCCCGTACCAGTGGAGGTACCGGCCGACCCGGCGCCCGTGGCTCCGCTCACGATGACTCACTCCTCGTGCTACTCGGCCGAGGGTGCCTCACCCTCGTCCGTGCCGGTGGCCGCGGCATCCTCGGCGTTCTCGTCCACGGCCACGTCGCCGTCGACTTCCTCCGCCTCGCGCCCCGCCTCGGCGTTTCGTGCGATACCGACCACGGCATCGCGCTTGCCCAGGTTGATCAGTTGGACGCCCATGGTGTCACGGCCCGTCTCCCTGACCTCATTGACCCGCGTACGGATCACACCGCCGGAGAGAGTGATGGCGAGGATCTCGTCGGTCTCCTCGACCACCAGCGCGCCGACGAGCGAGCCGCGGTCCTCCACGATCTTGGCGGCCTTGATGCCGAGGCCACCGCGACCCTGGACGCGGTACTCGTCGACGGCGGTCCGCTTCGCGTACCCACCGTCCGTGGCAGTGAACACGAACGTACCGGGTCGAACAACATTCATCGAGAGGAGTTCGTCGCCCTCGCGGAAGCTCATGCCCTTCACACCGGAGGTTGCACGGCCCATGGGACGCAGGGTGTCGTCCGATGCGGTGAACCTGATCGATTGGGCCTTCCTGCTGATCAGCAGCAGATCGTCGTCCGCCGAGACGAGTTCGGCGCCGATCAGTTCGTCGTCGGTGCCGTCCTCCCGCTCGCGCAGGTTGATGGCGATGACACCGCCGGAGCGTGGCGAATCGTAATCCTTCAGAGGCGTCTTCTTGACCAGACCGGCCTTGGTGGCCAGCACCAGGTACGGAGCCGCCTCGTAGTCGCGGATCGCGAGGATCTCGGCGATCGCCTCGTCCGGCTGGAAGGCCAGCAGGTTCGCCACGTGCTGGCCGCGCGCGTCCCGGCCGGCGTCCGGCAGCTCGTAGGCCTTCGCCCGGTACACCCGGCCCTTGTTGGTGAAGAACAGCAGCCAGTGGTGCGTGGTGGAGACGAAGAAGTGGTCGACGATGTCGTCTTCCTTCAGCTTCGTGCCGCGCACGCCCTTGCCGCCGCGCTTCTGGGCGCGGTAGTCGTCGGTCTTGGTCCGCTTGATGTAGCCGCCGCGGGTGACCGTGACGACGATGTCCTCCTCGGCGATCAGGTCCTCGATGGACATGTCGCCCTCGTAGGGGATCAGCTTCGTCTGGCGGTCGTCGCCGTACTTCTCGACGATCGCGGCCAGCTCCTCGCTGACGATCCCGCGCTGGCGGACCGGGGAGGCGAGGATCTCGTTGTACTGGTTGATCTTCGCCTGGAGTTCGTCGTGCTCCTGGACGATCTTCTGGCGTTCCAGGGCGGCCAGGCGGCGCAGCTGCATCTCGAGGATGGCGTTGGCCTGGATCTCGTCGATCTCCAGCAGGCCCATCAGGCCCGTGCGCGCGACCTCGACGGTCTCACTGCGCCGGATCAGCGCGATGACCTCGTCGATGGCGTCCAGGGCCTTGAGCAGACCGCGCAGAATGTGCGCCCGCTCCTCGGCCTTGCGCAGACGGAAGCGCGTACGGCGGACGACGACCTCGATCTGGTGCGTCACCCAGTGGCGGATGAACGCGTCCAGCGAGAGGGTGCGCGGCACGCCGTCGACCAGGGCCAGCATGTTGGCGCCGAAGTTGGTCTGCAGATCGGTGTGCTTGTAGAGGTTGTTCAGGACGACCTTGGCGACCGCGTCCCGCTTGAGGACGATGACCAGGCGCTGGCCTGTGCGGGACGACGTCTCGTCACGGACGTCGGCGATGCCGCCGACCTTGCCGTCCTTCACCAGGTCGGCGATCTTCTGCGCCAGGTTGTCCGGGTTCACCTGGTACGGCAGCTCGGTGACCACCAGGCACTGGCGGTTCTGGATCTCCTCGACCTCGACCACCGCGCGCATCGTGATGGAGCCGCGGCCGGTGCGGTAGGCCTCCTCGATGCCCTTGCGGCCGACCACGAGCGCGCCCGTCGGGAAGTCCGGGCCCTTGATCCGCTCGATGAGCGCGTCCAGCAGCTCCTCGTGCGAGGCCTCGGGGTTCTCCAGGCACCACTGGGCGCCGGCCGCGACCTCGCGCAGGTTGTGCGGCGGGATGTTGGTCGCCATGCCGACCGCGATACCGGCCGAGCCGTTGATCAGCAGGTTCGGGAACCGGGCCGGCAGGACGGTCGGCTCCTGGGAACGGCCGTCGTAGTTGTCCGTGAAGTCGACGGTCTCCTCGTCGATGTCGCGGACCATCTCCATCGACAGCGGCGCCATCTTGCACTCGGTGTAGCGCATGGCCGCCGCCGGGTCGTTGCCCGGCGAGCCGAAGTTGCCGTTGGAGTCCACCAGCGGCATCCGCATCGCCCACGGCTGGGCCAGGCGGACCAGCGCGTCGTAGATCGAGGAGTCGCCGTGCGGGTGGTAGTTGCCCATGACGTCGCCGACGACACGGGCGCACTTGTAGAAGCCGCGCTCGGGGCGGTAGCCGCCGTCGTACATCGCGTACAGCACGCGGCGGTGGACGGGCTTGAGGCCGTCCCTGACGTCCGGCAGCGCACGCGAGACGATGACGGACATCGCGTAGTCGAGATACGAGCGCTGCATCTCCGTCTCGAGCCCGACGGGCTCCACACGGAGGACGGCCTCGCCGCCTTCTTCAGGCGTGACAGGGGTGTTCTCGTCGGCCATTGCTGGTGGGAATCCTTCCTGGTGCGGTCAGCTGAGACCGACTCAGATGTCGAGGAAACGGACGTCCTTGGCATTGCGCTGGATGAACTGGCGGCGCGCCTCGACGTCCTCGCCCATCAGGACCGAGAACAGGTCGTCGGCCTGGGCGGCGTCGTCGAGCGTGACCTGGCCGAGGACGCGGTGCTCCTGGTCCATCGTCGTCACGCGCAGCTCCTCGGCGTTCATCTCGCCGAGACCCTTGAAGCGCTGGATGGAGTCCTCGCGGACGCGCTTGCCGCGCTGCCGGCCCATCTCGATCAGGGCGTCGCGCTCGCGGTCGGAGTAGGCGTAGTCGACGTCGTCCTTGCCCCACTTGATCTTGTACAGCGGGGGACGGGACAGGAAGACGTGGCCCGCCTCGACCAGCGGCCGCATGAAGCGGAACAGGAAGGTCAGCAGCAGGGTGTTGATGTGCTGGCCGTCGACGTCTGCGTCCGCCATCAGGATGATCTTGTGATAGCGGAGCTTCTCGATGTCGAAGTCCTCGTGCACGCCCGTGCCGAACGCGGAGATCAGCGCCTGGATCTCCTGGTTCTGCAGGATCTTGTCGATGCGCGCCTTCTCGACGTTGAGGATCTTGCCTCGGATCGGGAGGATCGCCTGGTACTCCGGGTTGCGGCCGGACTTGGCCGAGCCGCCGGCTGAGTCACCCTCGACGATGAAGATCTCGCACTTGGTCGGGTCGTTCGACTGGCAGTCGGAGAGCTTGCCCGGCAGGGACGCCGACTCCAGCAGTCCCTTGCGGCGGGTCAGGTCGCGGGCCTTGCGGGCCGCCACACGCGCGGTGGCCGCCTGGATGGCCTTGCGGACGATGTCCGCCGCCTCGTTCGGGTTGCGGTCCAGCCAGTCGTTGAGGTGCTCGTAGACCGCCTTCTGCACGAAGGTCTTCGCCTCCGTGTTGCCCAGCTTGGTCTTGGTCTGGCCCTCGAACTGCGGCTCGCTCAGCTTGACCGAGATGATCGCGGTCAGACCCTCGCGGATGTCGTCACCCGTGAGGTTGTCGTCCTTCTCCCGCAGCAGCTTCTTGTCGCGCGCGTACTTGTTGATCAGCGAGGTCAGCGCGGCGCGGAAGCCCTCCTCGTGCGTACCGCCCTCGTGGGTGTGGATGATGTTGGCGAAGGAGTACACGCCCTCGCTGTAACCGTTGTTCCACTGCATCGCGACCTCGAGGGACAGGCTCTTGTCCTTGTCCTCGGCCTCGAGATCGATGACGGAGGGGTGCACCACCTCTCCCTTGCGGGAGTTGAGGTACTTCACGAAGTCGACGATGCCGCCCTCGTAGTGGTACGTGACCGACTTGACCTCGGCCTTCTGGTCCGCGCCCGCCTCGTCCGCGCCGGAGGTGGCCTTCGCCGACTCGCGCTCGTCGGTCAGCCTGATCGTCAGGCCCTTGTTGAGGAACGCCATCTCCTGGAAACGCCGCGAGAGCGTCTCGAAGGAGTACTCGGTGGTCTCGAAGATGTCCGGGTCGGCCCAGAACGTGACCGAGGTGCCGGTCTCCTCCGTCGCCTCGTGCTTGGCCAGCGGAGCGGTCGGGACACCCAGCTTGTAGTCCTGCGTCCAGCGGTGGCCGTCGGTCTTGATCTCCACGGAGACCTTGCTCGACAGGGCGTTCACCACGGAGACGCCGACGCCGTGCAGACCGCCGGAGACCGCGTAACCTCCGCCACCGAACTTGCCGCCCGCGTGCAGCACGGTCAGCACGACCTCGACGGCCGGCTTGCCCTCGGAGGCCACGATGCCGACGGGGATGCCACGGCCGTTGTCGACGACGCGGACGCCGCCGTCGGCCAGGATCGTCACGTCGATGGTGTCCGCGTGCCCCGCCAGTGCCTCGTCGACGGAGTTGTCGACCACCTCGTACACGAGGTGGTGGAGTCCGCGCTCACCGGTGGAACCGATGTACATGCCAGGTCGCTTGCGGACCGCGTCCAGGCCCTCGAGGACGGTGATGGCGCTGGCGTCGTACGAGGCGGTGACCTCACCGTTCGATGAGGCGGCCAGGTCAGCGCCGGCGTCGGTGGACGGGATGTTCTCGTTGGGGTTGCCGGAATCGGCCACGAAGCGCCCTTTCTGGCACAGCACGAGCCGGGCTCGTCGGCGGGTTGCCGGAGCGGCTGCGGCATGTTGCGTTGGTAAGCCTTGATCAGCGTTGCTCAGCTTTTCCCGGACGGTCCCCACGTTCGGGGCGGGATTGTCTTCCAGTCTACCGGTAGCGCCGACAGTGATGGGGGTTTGCCGGTACCTGAGTCCGCATGTGGCGCCCTGAACCGGTCTCGGCCGGGTCCCGATATGCGGAAGGGGGCTCCAAGAGGCTCACAGCGGCACTCAGCGCTTCTGGGCGTCAACCCCTCGCTACTCCAGGGTCAGGTAGGTAATCGCAAGAGCGTACGGTGGCCGGACAGGACGCTCCCGAGCAGCCACGCACGGTCCCCTGTGACGGTTCTATGTGAGGTCTGTCACCCGTAGGTGTCGCCGGGTCCCGTGCTGCCGGGCGCGCGCAGCGGGCCGTACCGGCGGGCGCCGCCGCCGGGGCCGTTCACCTTGATCAACCGGACCGCGCCATGGCCCAGGTCCTCGTTGAGGCGGGCGACCAGCGTCGGGGCGAGCAGGCGCAGGTTCGTCGCCCACGCCGTCGAGTCGCAGCGCACGCTCAGCACCCGCTCGTCCTCGTCGTACCTCTCCGGCACACAGTGCTTGGCCACGTCAGCGCCGACGATCTGCGGCCAGCGCCCCATCACACCGCCCACCGCGGCCGGGGTCTCCCAGCCGCGCTCGGTGATCAGCCGGTTGATGGCCGCGCCCAGCGCCATCGGATCACGGCCGTCGGCACGCGCGCCGGAGCGCAGACCACCGCGCCGCGCCTGCCGCTTCTGCTGCGCCGCGTCCCCACGCGCGCGTGCCGCCTCCTTCGCCGCGCGCAACGCCACGCGCGCCAGGTCGACGCCGGAGGGTTCGGGTGTCTTCGACGAGGGCTTCTGGGGCGCCGGGTCGTGCTCGCCGCTCATACGCGCTCCACCGTCCCGTCCGACACGGCGAACCGCGTGCCCGCCAGCACGTGCGGCACGTCGTCGTCCACCGCTGCGGTCACCAGGACCTGCTCACCGGGCGCGACCAGTTCGGCCAGGCGTTCGCGGCGACGGGCGTCCAGCTCGGCGAAGACGTCGTCGAGGATCAGCACCGGCTCGTTGCCCTCCGCGCGCAGCAGGTCGTACGAGGCCAGGCGCAGCGCCAGCGCATAGGACCACGACTCCCCGTGGGAGGCGTATCCCTTGGCGGGCAGCTGCCCCAACTTGAGCACCAGGTCGTCCCGGTGGGGTCCCACCAGGGTGACGCCCCGCTCGATCTCCTGTTTGCGGGCGTCCGCCAGCGCGGCCATGAGCTGCTCGAAGAGGGCCTCGCGCGTGTGCGCCTCACCGGGCGCGGACGGCTTGTACTCCAGCGCGACCGGGCCGCCGCCGGGCGCAAGCTGCTCGTACGCCTTGTCGGCCAGCGGCTGCAACGCGGCGATGAGATCGAGACGCTGCGCGAGCAGCTCCGCACCCGCGCGCGCGAGGTGCTGGTCCCACACGTCCAGTGTGGACAGATCCATGGAACGGCCGCCGTGCCGACGGGCCAGCGCGGCCGACTTGAGGAGCGTGTTGCGCTGCTTGAGGACCCGCTCGTAGTCCGAGCGCACGCCCGCCATGCGCGGGGAGCGGGCCGTGATCAGCTCGTCCAGGAAACGGCGCCGCTCACCGGGGTCGCCCTTGACCAGGGCAAGGTCCTCCGGCGCGAACAGCACGGTCCGTACGATGCCCAGGACGTCACGCGGTCTGACCTGCGAGGAGCGGTTGATGCGGGCGCGGTTGGCACGGCCGGGATTCAGCTCCAGCTCGACCAACTGCTGCCGCTCGCCCTGCCTGACCTGGGCGCGGATCACCGCACGCTCGGCGCCCATGCGCACCAGGGGGGCGTCGGAGGCGACCCGGTGACTGCCGAGCGTGGCGAGGTAGCCGATCGCCTCGACGAGATTGGTCTTCCCCTGGCCGTTGGGGCCGACGAAGGCGGTGACGCCCGGGTCGAGCGGGACCTCGGCCCGGGCGTAGGAGCGGAAGTCGGCCAGCGACAGATGCGTGACGTGCATGGTCGTTCGCCGGCCTCCCCCAGCGTTGCGGACCGCCGGGCGGTCCTGGGTCTCACGGACCCTGTGGACTACTTCTTCTCTACGGCATGGCCGCCGAACTGGTTGCGCAGCGCGGCGATCATCTTCATCTGCGGCGAGTCCTCCTGGCGGGAGGCGAACCGCGCGAACAGCGAGGCCGTGATCGCGGGCAGCGGCACGGCGTTGTCGATGGCGGCCTCCACGGTCCACCGGCCCTCGCCGGAGTCCTGTGCGTAACCCCTCAGCCCGTCCAGGTGCTCGTCCTCGTCGAGGGCGCCGACCGCGAGGTCCAGCAGCCAGGAGCGGATGACGGTGCCCTCCTGCCAGGAGCGGAAGACCTCGCGGACGTTGTCCACGGAGTCGACCTTCTCCAGCAGCTCCCAGCCCTCGGCGTAGGCCTGCATCATCGCGTACTCGATGCCGTTGTGGACCATCTTCGCGAAGTGGCCCGCGCCGACCTTGCCGGCGTGCACCGAGCCGAAGTCGCCCTCGGGCTTGAGCGCGTCGAAGATCGGCTGCACCTTGGCGACGTTCTCCGGGTCGCCGCCGTACATCAGCGCGTAGCCGTTCTGCAGGCCCCAGACACCGCCGGAGACGCCGCAGTCGACGAAACCTATGCCCTTGGCGGCCAGTTCCGCCGCGTGCTTCTCGTCGTCCGTCCAGCGCGAGTTGCCGCCGTCCACGACCACGTCACCGGGCTGCAGCAGCTCGGCGAGCTCGTCGATGGTCGACTGGGTCGGGGCACCGGCCGGGACCATCACCCAGACCACGCGCGGGCCCTGTAGCTTGTCCACAAGCTCGGAGAGGCTGTGGACGTCCGCGAGATCCGGGTTGCGGTCGTATCCGATGACGGTGTGGCCCGCGCGGCGGATCCGCTCGCGCATGTTGCCGCCCATCTTGCCGAGGCCGACGAGACCGAGCTCCATCAGTTGTGTCCTTAGGTGTCCGACGTGGCATGAGGGCACTTTCGTACCCGCGTCCGAGCCTAAACCCGGACGCTCGCGCACATCCGTGGGCATACGCGCTCATACGTACGCCCACGACCACGCCCTCGACCCGCGGAGTCGTGCCGCCCGCTCAGCCGCTCAGCCGCACCGGCATGATCAGGTACTTGTAGGCCTCGTCCGCCTCGGCGTCCACCGCCGGCTTGCCACTGAGCAGCGCGGGCTTGGTGGAGGTCGTGAAGGACAGCTGCGCCACCGGGGAGTCGATCGCGCTCAGGCCGTCCAGCAGGAACGTGGGGTTGAAGGCGATGGAGATGTCGTCGCCGTCCAGATGGGCGTCTACCCTTTCCACAGCCTGTGCGTCGTCGCTGGAGCCGGCCTCCAGGATGAGCACGCCCTGCTCGAAGCTCAGCCGCACCGGGGTGTTGCGCTCCGCGACCAGGGCCACGCGCTTGACGGCCTCCACGAAGGGGGCGGTCTCGATGACGGCGACGCTGTTGAACTCGGTGGGGAACAGCGTGCGGTACTTCGGGAGGTCGCCTTCGAGGAGACGGGTGGTCGTCCGCCGGCCGGCGCCCTCGAAACCGATCAAGCCCTCACCGGCACCCGAGCCGGACAGCGCCAGGATCACACTGTCGCCGCTGGTCAGCGACTTGGCGGTGTCCAGCAGGGTCTTGGCGGGCACCAGGGCGACCGCAGAGGCCTCCGGGTTCTCCGGCTTCCACAGGAACTCGCGGACCGCGAAGCGGTAGCGGTCGGTGGAGGCCAGCGTCACCGTGTCGCCCTCGATCTCGATGCGGACACCGGTGAGAACGGGCAGCGTGTCGTCACGGCCGGCCGCGATCGCGACCTGCTGCACGGCGGAGGCGAAAACCTCGCCGGGGACGGTGCCCGTCGCGTTCGGCATCTGCGGGAGCGCCGGGTACTCCTCCACAGGCAGTGTGTGGAGGGTGAAGCGGGACGAGCCGCAGACCACCGTCGCCCGTACACCGTCTGTGGAAATCTCCACCGGGCGGTTCGGCAGGGCGCGGGAGATGTCCGCGAGCAGGCGGCCGGAGACGAGGACCGTGCCTTCCTCCTCGACCTCGGCCTCGACCGACACACGGGCGGAGACCTCGTAGTCGAAGCTGGACAGGCTCAGCTGGCCGTCCTCGGCCTTCAGCAGCAGGCCGGCGAGAACAGGCGCCGGCGGACGGGCCGGGAGGCTGCGTGCCGCCCAGGCCACTGCCTCCGCGAGTACGTCGCGTTCCACCCGGATCTTCACCGTAAGCCGCCTCCTGCTGTTGCTTCTGAGTCCTCCGACTCGGTGTCACCGCCGACTGCGACGGGAAGGACACCGGGGACCAGTCTGACGCACGCCGCTGACAGTAGGTGCCTGTCGGGGTCAAGTCGCTCCGAGGGACGGTCGGGGTCCGGCGGGCGAGTTGTGCACAGGTCCCGCTTCGAAACGAATTCCACGCTCTCTCTAGTCGGGAGTAGTAGTAGGGGCTGTGGATACCGTGGATAACCACGTTTGCCCAGCTCAGCGCGGAAATTTTGTCCACGGTCCCTGTGGGCGGCGCCGGTGGACAACTTGCGGTGTCTGTGGAGAACAAGAAGTTCTGCACACCCCGCCCACAGCCTGAGGGGAGTTCTCCCCAGCTGCGTCCCCAGGTTTACCCATGTTTCCCACAGCCCAATCCGGCTCCTTCGTGTGACCGCTTTCACTCGACGCGGTGATCGGGGGCGTCGCGTTGCCGAACAGTGGACAGCCATGTGGAGAAGCGACCGATCATTGGGGACAACGGGTCCCAGCCTGTGGGTTGCCCGTGGACAACTTCGTGCACAGCCTGTGGATCTCCGCTTCGTCCACAGTCTGTGGAGATCATTCGTCCACGAGTCCACAGGCTGCTGAGCTGGGCTGATGGCTCCCCAGCCCAATGCCTGTGGACGCCGTTCGGGACAACTCCGCAGTCCCCAGGATGTGGACGGCAGAAAGTCACCGAATCTGTGGAGAGCGGCCGTAACCAGGCATTTAATCGAACACCGGGTTGCGGCCGGACGACGATCCTCCGCGGTGTGGAGGGCCTCGCGAGCGTCTCGGGAGCGTCTCTGGACAACCTGGCGACTGCTCTGGCGAGGGCCGGGGACGGCGCTGTGGGGTGCCGTGGGGCCGAGCGGCGGCTTTGCGGAGCACCCTGGGGCCGTACCGCGGCTTGGCCGAGCGCTGGGCGACGGCTCTGTCCAGAGCGCTGCACCGCCCAGCGTGACGGCTCCGGGCGACCCCGGGCAGGCGGCCACCCTCAACGCAAGAAGGCGCCCCGGGAGTCGCTTCCCAGGGCGCCCTCGGCGCTGCCGCTGCCGTACGGCCGGCCGCCGTCAGCCGTTCTTGATGCGGTTGGTCAGCTCGGTGACCTGGTTGTAGATGGAGCGCCGCTCCGCCATCAGCGCGCGGATCTTGCGATCGGCGTGCATGACGGTCGTGTGGTCGCGTCCTCCGAACTGCGCGCCGATCTTCGGCAGCGACAGGTCGGTCAGCTCACGGCACAGGTACATGGCGATCTGCCGGGCGGTCACCAGCGCGCGCCCGCGCGAGGTGCCGCACAGGTCCTCCACCGTGAGCCCGAAGTAGTCGGCGGTGGCCGCCATGATGGCCGTCGCCGTGATCTCCGGTGCCGTGTCCTCGCCGCCGGGGATGAGGTCCTTGAGGACGATCTCCGTCAGGCCCAGGTCCACCGGCTGCCGGTTGAGCGAGGCGAACGCCGTCACACGGATCAGCGCGCCCTCGAGCTCGCGGATGTTGCGCGAGATCCGTGAGGCGATGAACTCCAGTACCTCCGGAGGGGCGTTGAGCTGCTCCTGCACCGCCTTCTTGCGCAGGATCGCGATGCGCGTCTCCAGCTCCGGCGGCTGGACGTCCGTGATCAGGCCCCACTCGAAACGGTTCCGCAGCCGGTCTTCCAGCGTCACCAGCTGCTTGGGCGGCCGGTCGGAGGACAGCACGATCTGCTTGTTGGCGTTGTGGAGGGTGTTGAAGGTGTGGAAGAACTCCTCCTGCGTCGACTCCTTGTCCGCGAGGAACTGGATGTCGTCGACGAGCAGGATGTCCATCTCCCGGTAGCGCTTGCGGAAGCTGTCGCCCTTGCCGTCGCGGATGGAGTTGATGAACTCGTTGGTGAACTCCTCCGAGCTCACGTACCGCACGCGCGTGCCCGGGTACAGGCTGCGCGCGTAGTGACCGATCGCGTGCAGCAGGTGCGTCTTGCCGAGGCCCGACTCGCCGTAGATGAAGAGCGGGTTGTACGCCTTGGCCGGGGCCTCGGCGACGGCGACCGCCGCCGCGTGCGCGAAGCGGTTGGACGCGCCGATGACGAAGGTGTCGAAGAGGTACTTCGGGTTCAGCCGGGCGGTCGGCTCGCCCGGGCCGCTCGCCGGCGCGGGCTGCGCGGACGAGGATCCGGGGCCCCCGGCGCCGGGCCGGGCCGGGCCCGCCGGACCACCGCGGTGCACGGGACCGGGATCGGCCGACGGCTCGGGCAGCTCCCGGCGGCCGGCGTCCCGCTGGTCGTAGTCCCGCTGGTCGTAGTCGGCGCGGGAGGAGTCGTAGTCGGAGCGCGGCTGGTCGTACGACGGCCGGTCCATCGGTCGCGGACGGTAGTCCTGCGAGCCGTAGGAGTCGCGCGAACCGTACGAGTCCTGCTGGGCGTAGCCGTCGCGCGGGCCGTAGGCGTCCTGTCCGGGCGACGCGTACGGGTCCCGCTCCGGGAAGCCGAGCCGCTGCTGCTGCCAGCCGTAGCCGTCCTGGCCGGGGCGCGGCCAGGCGCCGGGCTCGGGGCGCTGGTAGTCCGGGTACTCCGAGGGGTAGGCCGGACGGGCGGTCGGGAGCGAGTCCGCGCCGTCGGCCTGCTGCGGGCCGGTGCGCGGCGGCGGCAGCTGGTCGTCGGGGCCGCCCGGATGATGGTCGGCGCGGCCGCCGGGGCGGTGGCTGTCGGGCCGGGGCTCGCCGCGGTGGCGGCCGTAGCCCTCGTAGCCGCCCTGGCCGGTGGGCAGCTCCTGCTCCTCGTAGCGCGGCCCCGGCGCCGGCGGCGTGGGGCTCTGGGGTTCGCCGACGGAGCTGTCGACGGTGATCGCGATACGGATCGGGCGGCCGCACTCGCGGCTGAGCGTCTCGCTGACGATCGGGGCGAGCCGGCCTTCGAGTACGCCCTTCGCGAACTCGTTCGGAACGGCGAGCAGAGCGGTGTCCGCGACCAGCGCGAGCGGCTGGCAGCGGCGGATCCAGTGTTCGTCCTTCGTCTCGACGCCCTGTCCGCGGCCCTCCCCGAGGAGCTGTTCCATTACTCGCGGCCACACTGCGGCAAGATCGGCAGGTACGTCAGCCACAGGGCACGCTCTCTCACGGGGTCCCACGAACGTGTGGTTCGGGACGGGTCGGGATGTAAACGGGGGACAAGGGAACGAATGGGAGTCCAGCCACGGTAGTCAGGGCGGTGGCCACGGTTCAAGTTGTTGTCCCCAGGCTGTGGACAAGTGTCTCTCGGGCGTCGCTGGTTTGACCGGATGGCGCAGCCGCGCGTACCGTAACCAGGTCGAGTTGTCGATGGCTGCTGCCGCCTGCCTCCGATGGGCACAGATCGCGTCAAGGTGATCGGTAAGCGGTGCACTCGGGCGTAACTGCGAGCTACCTCGTGGGCGCACGGTGACAGCCAGGACGGCACCCCGCCACTACTGATTCTTTCTGGAGCCCCCGAGTGAGCAAGCGCACCTTCCAGCCGAACAACCGTCGTCGCGCGAAGACCCACGGCTTCCGGCTGCGTATGCGCACCCGTGCCGGCCGCGCGATTCTCGCGTCCCGCCGTAGCAAGGGTCGCGCCCGTCTGTCCGCCTGATCCCGATCAGGTCATGACGTCGTGCTGCCCACCGAGAACCGGCTGAGGCGGCGCGAGGACTTCGCGACCGCGGTGCGACGAGGACGTCGGGCAGGACGCCCGCTTCTCGTCGTCCACCTTCGTAGCGGTGCCACGGACCCGCACGCGCCAGGGGAGAGCGCTCCCCCGTCGCGTGCGGGTTTCGTCGTGAGCAAGGCAGTGGGTGGCGCGGTCGTGCGCAACGCCGTGAAGCGCAGACTCCGCCATCTGATGCGTGACCGGGTCGCCTTGCTGCCCCCCGGTAGCCTGGTAGTCGTACGAGCGCTGCCCGGAGCCGGCGACGCCGACCACGCACAGCTGGCTCGAGACCTGGATGCCGCCCTTCAACGACTGCTGGGAGGGGGCGCGCGATGAAGTACCCGCTGATGGCTCTGATCAAGCTGTACCAGTGGACCATCAGCCCGTTGCTCGGGCCGGTGTGCAAGTACTACCCGTCGTGTTCCCACTACGGCTACACGGCCATCGACCGGCACGGTGCGATCAAGGGAACGGCGCTCACCGCTTGGCGGATCCTGCGCTGCAACCCGTGGTCGCTCGGTGGTGTGGACCATGTCCCGCCGCGCAAGCGTCCGCGGTGGCACGAAATGCTGCGTAGCGCCTGGCGCGCACGCAAGGGCGGGCCCTCCGCCGCCGAACCGGCCACCGACGGGGTCATCCCGTCGAGCCCGGCCGCAGAGACCTCGTCCCATGCCCAAGGAGCATGATTAGTGGACACGATTGCCAGTCTTTTCAGTTTCATCACCTGGCCCGTCTCCTGGGTCATCGTCCAGTTCCACAGGGTGTACGGGGCGATCTTCGGACCTGACACCGGGTGGGCTTGGGGCCTGTCCATCGTGTCCCTGGTGATCCTGATCCGTATCTGCCTGATCCCGCTCTTCGTGAAGCAGATCAAGGCGACGCGCGCGATGCAGACGCTCCAGCCGGAGATGAAGAAGATCCAGGAGCGCTACAAGACCGACAAGCAGCGTCAGTCCGAAGAGATGATGAAGCTGTACAAGGAGTCGGGCACCAACCCGCTCTCCTCGTGCCTTCCCATCCTGGCGCAGTCGCCGTTCTTCTTCGCCCTGTACCACGTGCTGAGCGCCATCGCGACCGGCAAGACGATCGGTGTCATCAACGAGCCGCTGCTCGCCAGCGCCCGTAAGGCGCACATCGTCGGCGCGCCGCTCGCTGCGAAGTTCATGGACAGCTCGGACAAGGTCGCGGCCCTCGGCGCCACGCTGACCGATGTCCGCGTCGTGACCGCGGTCATGATCGTCCTGATGTCGTTCTCGCAGTTCTACACGCAGCGCCAGCTGATGACCAAGAACGTCGACACGACGGTGAAGACGCCGTTCATGCAGCAGCAGAAGATGCTGATGTACGTCTTCCCGGTCATGTTCGCCGTCTTCGGCATCAACTTCCCGGTCGGTGTTCTCGTCTACTGGCTGACCACCAACGTGTGGACCATGGGCCAGCAGATGTACGTCATCCACAACAATCCGACCCCGGGTTCCAAGGCCCAGGCCGCCTATCTGGAGCGTCTGGCCAAGCACGTCACGCACCATGGCAAGATCCGCCGGCGCAGCGAGAAGGTCATCGTCAAGGCGATCGTCGCCAAGGGCCGCGACCGCAACGAGTTCGAACGCAAGTTCATCAACGGTCTGAACAAGGCCGGGCTGGCGGCCCAGCCCGACGGCACCGTGGTGAAGAGCGAGACCGCCGTCGCCGTACAGGCCGAGGACGGCACGACCACCACCACGAGCGCCACCGCCCCCAGGCGTCAGCAGCCCAAGCGGCAGACCAAGGCCCAGCGTCAGTCGGGCGGTGCGAAGCCGGCCGGTGACACCGAGCCGGCCACGCCCTCCGCGTCGCTGAGCAAGTCCGACGAACCGCAGGACGCTCCGCCCGCCGCTGCCAGCAAGGCCGCCCCGAAGCCGGGGAACGGATCGCGCAGCAAGGCCCAGTCCGGCCAGCGCAAGGGCCCGCAGCGACCCAAGTCCCCGTCCAAGAAGTAAGAAGGAGCCCATCCCGTGACGGAAGGCACCACCTCCGCCGCTGCCGAGGGCGCAGACGCCCTGACCCGCCTGGAGCAGGAGGGCGAGATTGCGGCGGACTACCTCGAGGGTCTGCTGGACATCGCCGACCTCGACGGCGACATCGACATGGATGTCGAGGCCGACCGCGCCTCTGTCTCGATCATCAGTGACACCGGCGGCCGCGACCTGCAGAAGCTGGTCGGCCGGGACGGCGAGGTGCTGGAGGCGCTGCAGGAGCTCACGCGCCTGGCGGTGCACCGGGAGACCGGCGACCGCAGCCGTCTGATGCTGGACATCGCGGGCTACCGTGCCAAGAAGCGGGCCGAGCTGTCCGAGCTGGGTGCCAAGGCCGCGGCCGAGGCCAAGAGCACCGGCGAGCCCGTGAAGCTGAAGCCGATGAGCCCGTTCGAGCGCAAGGTCGTGCACGACGCGGTCAAGGCCGCGGGTCTGCGCAGCGAGTCCGAGGGCGAGGAGCCGCAGCGCTTCGTCGTCGTGCTTCCCGCCTGAGCGGTCTTACGTTCCACCGGCCCCGTCTGTTGCGCAGGCGGGGCCGCAACCTTGTCAGCCTGGTAGTTCTGATGGTCGGCGCTGAACGCGCTGTTCGGTACGGAAGGACGGTCCCCGTGACGGAGGCAGCGGAGCTTCCCCCTGCGCCCGAGCAGGCACGTGACGTATTCGGTGATCGCTTCTCGGATGCGGTCCGGTACGCCGAGCTGCTGGCGGAGGCGGGAGTGCAGCGGGGGCTCATCGGCCCGCGCGAGGTTCCCCGTCTGTGGGAGCGGCACCTGCTGAACTGCGCGGTGCTCTCCGAGGTCGTCCCCGAGGGGGTGACGGTGTGCGACGTCGGCTCCGGCGCGGGCCTGCCGGGTATCCCCCTGGCGCTGGTCCGGGAGGACCTGAAGATCACGCTGCTGGAACCGCTGCTGCGGCGCACCACATTCCTCACCGAGGTGGTCGAGCTTCTCGGGCTGGACCATGTGACCGTCGTCCGGGGCCGGGCCGAGGAGGTCATGGGCAAGCTCACGCCGGTCCACGTGGTGACCGCCCGGGCGGTGGCTCCGCTGGACCGACTGGCCACCTGGGGTATTCCGCTGCTGCGCCCGTACGGCGAGATGCTCGCCCTCAAGGGGGACACGGCCGAGGAGGAGCTGAAGAGCGCGGCCACCGCCCTGAGTAAACTCGGAGCGGTGGAGACCTCCATCCTGCATGTGGGTGAAGGTGTGGTGGACCCTCTGTCCACGGTGGTACGCGTCGAGGTCGGGGAGAGCCCCGGCGGTGTGCGCTTCGCGGCCAAGCGGGCGAAGGCCGCCCGGACGGGGCGGACCCGCCGGCGCCGTTGACGAGTCGTGTGGTGGGGCCGTGACGGCGTCGATGGTTCGACTCCGGCGATCAGGCGTACTCCACACAAGCTGCCCAACCTACGCATGACGGAGTGTCGCGACAGTTCGGCCACGACTGCTGTGCATCGTGTTTCACGTGAAACGTCGCTCACTGTTGCACGGCATCATCAACCGCGGCCGCGCCGCGGCCCAGCCTCGCGATCGCAAGCCTCTCGGTTCACTCGGAGAGGGTCCGGAGTTGTCCACAGAGGTGGATTTCTCCACAGAACGTCAGGCCTCACTGGTTCGCGACCCCGAAGGCATGGGAGGCTCTGTTCATTGCGAGCCTGAAGTCGAGGAGAGTGAATCCTTGCGGTCCGACGCCAACATCGCGGGACCGATGACCGATCCGGTCCCCGGTCCCCGTACCGAGTCGATGGGGGAGAATGTTTCACGTGAAACACCGCCCCCGATGGAAGACACTCCCATCGGTCGTGCTGCCCAACTGGCGGTCGAGGCTCTAGGCCGCGCCGGTGAGGGCCTCCCGCGGCCCGAGCAGACCCGTGTCATCGTGGTCGCCAACCAGAAGGGCGGCGTGGGCAAGACGACGACGACCGTCAACCTTGCCGCTTCGCTGGCTCTGCACGGCAGCCGTGTCCTGGTCATCGACCTCGACCCGCAGGGCAACGCCTCCACCGCGCTGGGGATCGACCACCACGCCGAAGTTCCGTCCATCTACGACGTGTTGGTGGAGAGCAAGCCTCTGGCAGAGGTTGTCCAGCCCGTCCCCGACGTCGAGGGTCTCTTCTGCGCCCCCGCCACGATCGATCTCGCCGGTGCGGAGATCGAGCTGGTGTCCCTGGTGGCGCGTGAGAGCCGGCTACAGCGGGCGATCCAGGCCTATGAGCAGCCGCTGGACTACATCCTCATCGACTGTCCGCCCTCGCTCGGTCTGCTGACGGTCAATGCCTTGGTCGCCGGGCAGGAGGTCCTCATCCCGATCCAGTGCGAGTACTACGCGCTGGAGGGCTTGGGACAACTGCTCCGCAACGTGGACCTGGTCCGGGGTCACCTCAACCCCGCTCTGCATGTCTCGACCATCCTGCTCACCATGTACGACGGCCGGACGCGCCTCGCGTCCCAGGTCGCGGAAGAGGTGCGCAGCCACTTCGGCGACGAGGTGCTGCGGACGAGCATTCCTCGTTCCGTCCGTATCTCCGAGGCGCCCAGCTACGGACAGACGGTGCTGACTTACGATCCAGGATCGAGCGGTGCCCTCTCCTACTTCGAGGCGGCACGAGAAATCGCGTTGAAGGGCGTTGGCGTCAGCTACGACGCCACGCGCGCCCACATCGGCGCACAGAGCGACCCGAGCATGGTGGAGGGATTCAGTGAGTGAACGACGGAGGGGGTTGGGCCGCGGCCTCGGTGCACTGATCCCTGCTGCCCCGACAGGAGAGAGGCCATCGGCTCCGGCGGCGGTGGGGGGTGCTGCCTCTACGTCACCGGCGGCCGTCCCCATGCTGACCACCGAGCGCAGCGATCGTGGGGTGGCTGCGGCGAAGGTGGCCACGCTGCCCTCCGTTTCACGTGAAACGGAGGATCCGTCGGTGAGTAGCACCACAGACGTGCCGGCGGCCCCGATGGGGGCCCACTTCGCGGAGATCCCTCTCGACTCCATCACGCCGAACCCGCGCCAGCCGCGTGAGGTCTTCGACGAGGATGCGCTGGCTGAGCTCGTCACCTCCATCAAGGAGGTCGGACTCCTGCAGCCCGTCGTGGTACGGCAGCTCGGTCCTGAGCGCTACGAGCTCATCATGGGCGAACGGCGCTGGCGGGCCTGCCGTGAGGCGGGGCTCGAGGCGATCCCGGCGATCGTGCGGGCCACGGACGACGAGAAGCTCCTCCTGGACGCCCTGCTGGAAAACCTCCACAGGGCCCAGCTGAACCCGCTGGAAGAGGCGGCCGCCTACGACCAGCTGCTGAAGGACTTCAACTGCACCCATGACCAGCTGGCCGACCGCATCGGTCGCTCCCGCCCGCAGGTCTCCAACACGCTGCGGCTGCTGAAGCTCCCGGCGGCGGTGCAGAGCCGGGTCGCCGCCGGAGTGCTGTCCGCCGGGCACGCCCGGGCGCTGCTGTCGGTCGAGGACCCGGAGGAGCAGAACCGGCTGGCCCGTCGGATCGTGGCCGAGGGGCTCTCGGTGCGGGCCGTCGAGGAGATCGTGCAGCTGATGGGATCGCGGCCGCAGGCGGCTTCGCGCTCCAAGGGGCCTCGAGCCGGGGCCCGGGTCTCTCCGGCCCTGTCGGATCTCGCGACCCGGCTTTCCGACCGCTTCGAGACCCGGGTGAAGGTGGACCTGGGGCAGAAGAAGGGCAAGATCACCGTCGAGTTCGCCTCCATGGAGGACCTGGAGCGCATCCTCGGCACACTGGCTCCGGGCGAGGGGCCGGTGCTGCAGAAGCACCTCGTGGACGGTGGTTCGGAGGAGACGGAGGACTGAGCCCCTCATGAGGGGGAGGGCCTCGGTTCGGACGTTCGACAGAGACGGACCGTGTCCGGCGTATACCGGAACACGGTCCGTCCTTTGCTTTTAGTCGGTATCGACGGAATCGCATCCTGGATACGATGCGATCGGGTACGACGCATCCACCCGACAGCACCTCTGGTTGACGGCCGCTCGCGGCGTTGCGGGCACAGGAAGCGAGGAACAGCCTTCATGGGCCGTAGGCTCCTACCGCTCACGCTGGACAACCTCCAGGACCTTCCCAAGCGCTGTCGTGCGTGTGTCTTCTGGGAATTGGATCCCGTCAGCGGCGAAGCCGCGGTGAGGGCGGGTACACCCGCGCTGGAGAAGGAAGCATGGATCTCCGCCGTCCTCCTGGACTGGGGCTCCTGCGGCCGGGTTGTCTACGTCGATGACGTGCCGGTGGGTTTCGTGCTCTACGCTCCCCCTGCCTATGTGCCGCGCTCCATGGCCTTCCCCACGAGTCCTGTCTCGCCGGACGCGGTGCAGTTGATGACCGGCTTCATCATGCCGGGCTACCAGGGACAGGGCCTGGGGCGCGTCATGGTCCAGACGGTCGCCAAGGATCTGTTGCGCCGGGGCTTCAAAGCCATCGAGGCGTTCGGAGACGCCCGGTGGAAGGAACCCGCCTGCATGCTCCCGGCCGACCATCTGCTGGCGGTCGGCTTCAAGACGGTCCGGCACCACCCCACTCACCCGAGACTGCGGCTGGAGCTGCGGTCGACCCTCTCCTGGAAGGAAGACGTGGAGATGGCGATCGACCGGCTGCTGGGAGCGGTGCAGAAGGAACCGGCGCTCCGGCCGCTGTAGACCTCGCGCGGGCATCGCTCCAAAACGAATGGGCCAACCCTCTCGGGTTGGCCCATTCGTGTTTCACGTGAAACATGCGCCGTTTGCTCGGCGGCCTACTGCCTCACTCGGCGATGAAGTCCTCAAGGTCGCGCAGGATGGCGGCCTTCGGCTTCGCGCCGACGATGGTCTTGGCGACCTCGCCGTTCTGGTACACGTTCAGCGTCGGGATCGACATGACGCCGTACTTGGCGGCCGTTCCCGGGTTCTCGTCGATGTTGAGCTTGACGACCTCGATCTTCTCGCCGTACTCGGCGGCGATCGCCTCGAGGGACGGCGCGATCTGGCGGCAGGGACCGCACCAGGCGGCCCAGAAGTCCACCAGGACGGGCTTGTCGCTCTTGAGGACGTCCTGCTCGAAGGAGGAGTCGGTCACATTCTTCAGGGTGCCTGCCACGGCGGGCTCCTTAACTGATGCGGGCGGTGGGGTGGTTGGGGGGTCTCAGACAGTGGTCTTCTCGGGCTCGGCCTTCTGCTCGTTGTCCGCGAGGGCGGCGAGGAAGCGCTCGGCGTCGAGAGCGGCGGAGCAGCCGGTGCCGGCCGCGGTGATGGCCTGACGGTAGGTGTGGTCGACGACGTCACCGGCTCCGAAGACACCGGTGAGGTTGGTGCGGGTGGAGGGCGAGTCGACCTTCAGGTAGCCCTCCTCATCCAGGTCCAGCTGGCCCTTGAAGAGCTCGGTCCGCGGGTCGTGGCCGATCGCGATGAACAGACCCGTCACCGGCAGGTCCGACAGCTCGCCGGTCTTGACGTTGCGCAGCTTCAGGCCGGAGAGCTTCTGGTCGCCCTGGATCTCCGCCACCTCGCTGTCCCAGACGAACTTGATCTTCGGGTCGGCGAAGGCGCGCTCCTGCATGGCCTTGGACGCACGCAGCGTGTCCCGGCGGTGGACGATCGTCACGGACTTGGCGAAGCGGGAGAGGAAGGTGGCCTCCTCCATGGCGGTGTCGCCGCCACCGATCACCGCGATGTCCTGCTCCCTGAAGAAGAAGCCGTCACAGGTGGCGCACCAGGACACACCGCGGCCGGAGAGGGCGTCCTCGTTCGGCAGGCCGAGCTTGCGGTGCTGCGAGCCGGTGGTGACGATGACGGCCTTGGCCCGGTGCACCGTGCCCGAGGTGTCCGTGACGGTCTTGATCTCGCCCGTCAGGTCGACGGTGACCACATCGTCCGGGATCAGCTCGGCACCGAAGCGCTCGGCCTGGGCCCGCATGTTGTCCATGAGCTCGGGGCCCATGATGCCGTCGCGGAAGCCGGGGAAGTTCTCCACCTCGGTGGTGTTCATCAGCGCACCACCTGCGGTGACGGCGCCCTCGAACACCAGCGGCTTCAGCGACGCGCGCGCGGTGTAGAGCGCCGCTGTGTAGCCGGCAGGCCCGGAGCCGATGATGATCACGTTACGGACGTCGCTCACGGCTTGATTCCTCGTCTCTGGACTGTGACCTACTGCCGGGGGGAGCTTCTCTCGCTGCTCTCACCCCACCCAACGGATCCTAAGGGGCGCGCATTCCCGCTGTGCCCGGGCACACGGAGCTGCCTCAATGTAAGGAGTACCGCGCAGTGCGGTGACCAGGCGTGTGCGCTCAGGAACGCGCGTAGGAGCGCGAGAGCAGAACCTTGGCAGCGGTCTGCGGATGGTGGACACACGTCGCGTCGACGACGTAGGCCGTGACGTGTGTGCCGCTTCCGGAGACGTCGGGCAACACCAGGAGATAGGCGTCCTTGCCGCCGTAGGTGCCCTCCTCGGCGGCGAGCGGGGTGGCGTTGCTCTGGAGGCCTTGCCGGACGCATGAGGGGACAGAGACGGTAGGCGCGCTCTTGAGTACGTTCGGGCTGTCGCTGCCGGACTTCTCGGACTGGGGAGCGGAGTCCGCACCGAAGCTGTGCGGGGCATGGGTGGTGCCCTGTGTCTTCTGGGTCTTGTCGAGCAGAGTCGCGACCCGGTTCTGGAGCGTCCCCTCGGCGAAGGTGTCCGCAGAGGCGCTCGACCGGCCGTGAGCCGCGCTGTCGGCTCCCTTGTCGTCGTGCAGGGACGACAGCACCACGGAGGCGACACCAAGGGCGGCGACGGCGAAGGCGGTGCCCAGGACGGTGACCCTGCGGCGCCCGCGACGGGTGCGGGACTTGCGGCCTGGGCCCGTGCCGGCGGCGCGGGGTCGGCCTGCCGGACGGTCCGTGGCCGATGTTTCACGTGAAACATGCGAGCCATCGGCATCGCGACCGTCGACCGGATCGTCCGTGGGAACGCTGCCGCGTTCCGCGGCGAGCGCCGCATCGATGCGTTCCGCGATGTCCTGCGGCATCTCCAGCGGCTCCGCCGGGGCCCCGAGCAGCCTTCGGATCTCCTCCAGCGACGCGTGGACATCGGCGCATGACGCGCACTCGTCCAGGTGCAGGTGGAGCTCCTCGGCCCGGGATGAAGAGAGTAGGCCCTCGGTGAGGTCGGAGATCTCGGTGACGTCCGGGTGCCCGGCCGTATCCGTCGTGGATGTCACGCTCGCCCACCTCCGCCCTTCACAGCAGCTGAATCACTTGGCCCGGTGTCCTGCGTACTCCTGTCCTGAGGAGCCGCTGCCGGTGGGACGGATGTCCCCTGCGCCCGGTTCCGTCCCGTGCCCGGTTCTTTCTCGTCCTTCTCGTCGCCGGGGCTGCCCGGCCGTAGATGGGTGAGCAGCGGCAGGAGCCTGGCTCTGCCCCGGGCGCAGCGGCTCTTCACCGTGCCGGTCGGGACGTCGAGGATGCGGGCGGCCTCGGCGACGGGGTAGCCCTGCATGTCCACGAGCACCAGCGCGGCCCGCTGGTCGGGCGGGAGGGTGCTCAGCGCCTCGACGAGCTGCCGCTGCACGTCGTTCCTCTCGGCGGGTGCCGAGGCTGACTCGTGCGGCTCCAGCAGCTGCTCCAGCCGCTCGGTGTCTTCCACCGGTGAGGTCTTCCGCGTGGCCGCCTTGCGGGCCCGGTCCAGGCAGGCGTTCACCGTGATCCGGTGCAGCCAGGTTGTGACGGCCGACTGGCCGCGGAAGGTGTGGGCGGCCCGGTAGGCGGAGACGAACGCGTCCTGCACGGCGTCGGCGGCCTCCTCACGGTCCCCCAGCGTGCGCAGAGCGACCGCCCAGAGACGGTCGCGATGCCGCCGTACGAGCTCGCCGAAGGCGTCGGGGTCGCCGGCCACGTGGCGGGACAGGAGGTCCTGGTCGCCCACGTCACCGTAGGCGGTGTCGTCCGCCATCGGCCCCTCCCCCCTCGGCGAGACGTCAGCCCGTGAACTTCACATCGGTGATGGCCTGTTTGTAGCCGGCGCCGCTGTATCCATCACTCGGTGCGCTGGGCACGTCCGTGATCCACAGCAGTACGAACTGCGTCTTCAACTGCTTCGCCGCCTTCACCGTGAGAGATGTCCCACTGGTGGTCGCGGTTCCGATCTCCTTCATCCCGTCGATGCCGGTCGAAGGGGTCAGAGAGTCCGTCGCGTAGAGGTGGACCGTGGTGTGGTCACCGGGGTAGCGGAGCCCTATCGTCGCCGTCGAGACCGTCTTGGCCGAGCCGAGGTCGTAGATGATGCCGACGCCCGGCTTGTAGGGAGCAAGCTTGGGCCCGGCGTTGTAGCGCTTGGTCCGCCAGTACGTGGAGCTGTTGCCGTCGTAGGTGTTGCCGACGTCTCCGGGAGCCTGGGCGTCACCGCTGACGACGTATTCCTGAGCGTTCCGGATCTGAATGGGCACGGCCGGCTTCGGCTGCTGCTCGTTCTTGTCGTTGCCGTCCTGCGTCTGGGTCTGGCTGTCCTTGGTGGACTTGCCGCCCTGGTCCATCAGGGCGTCGGCGAGTTGCCAGCTGCCCAGGCCCAGGGCCGCGATGAGGAGGGCCGAGACGGCCCACTTCAGGGCCTTGCCGGTGCGGCTCTGCAGCGGGGGCGGCGGGGCCGGGACCGGCTGGACGGCACCTGGGCGCGGCGCCGGACGGCCGTACGTGCCCTGCTGATAGGACGTGCCCTGGTACTCCGGCGGCGCGGTGAACGCGGGCTCCGGCGGACGCACGCGCGGCATCTCGCCGATCGCCTTCACCAGTTCCTCCGGCGTGGTGCACGGGGACTCGTGGCGGGAGGCGGTGGCGCCGTCGTTGGCGAGGGCGCGCATGGCGAGCTCGGACAGACCGCGATGGATGCCGGCGCGCACCTGGTCGGGGGCGATGAGGCCGAGGTCCTTGGGCAGGCCGGTCAGACCGTAGGCGTCGTTCTCGTAGGGCCAGCGCTGGGTGAGCGCCGCGTACAGCAGGGCGCCGATCGCCTCGGTGTCGGTGCGCTGCGGGGTGTCGGAGCTGATGCCGCGCAGTGCGGCGTTGACCGCGAGGCCGCGGATGCGCCACTGGCCGGTGGAGGTGCGCAGCACGGCATTGGGATTCAGCCGCAGATGGGCGAGGCCCTCGCGGTGCGCGGCGGCCATGGCGGAGGCGACCTGGCTGACCAACTGGTAGGCGTCGTGCGGCTCCAGCGGCCCGGCGGACAGCAGCGTCGTCAGTTCGGTGGCGTCCGGCAGCCATTCGTGGACGACGTAGACGAGGTCGTTCTCCTCCACGGCGTCGAGGACCTGCACGAAGCGGGGATCGCCCAGCAGAGCGGAGGAACGGGCCGCGGCCAGCACGGAGCGGGCGCGGGTGTGATCCGCGGGCAGGACGTGGACGCCGACGGCACGGCGGAGTTTCTCGTCCACCGCGCGCCAACTGCTGAACCCGTCCAGACGGGTGACGCACTCCTCAAGGCGGTAGCGTCTGGCCAGTTTGTGACCGCTGTGCAGTTCCGGCGGCGAGGCCTTCTTTCCGGGACGCTCGTGCCCGCCGTTCCCCTGTGCCTCGTCGATGTCCGTGTCCCGCTCCCGGTTCTGGGCCACCCCGTCGGCCGTGGACTGGTCCGCCTCGGCGGTCAGCGACTTGTCGCCGCTGTTGTCTGCCACGTCGACGGCAGCCGTGCTCCGTTCCGCCACCGTCGCTCCTGCCTCCCCATTCATCGCGCGCTGTCCGACGCCGAAACCAATTGTGCCCACAGTCCGCTGCTATGCACGACACACAGCCGCGGACGATGGTTGTGCGTGTACCCCCGCCTCAACGTCCCAGCCGACCGCGGACCATGCCGACGAGCGAGTTGAGTTCCTCGATGCGCATCCGGCGGGCGGCGACGAAGAAGACGCCCAGCAGCAGCGCTCCGCCGGCCAGCAGCGCGGCGAACGACCCGACGACGCCCTGGCCGAGGGCGTGACCGATGGCGTAGCAGGCCGCGCCGCTGAGCAGGGCCGCCGGGACCGCCGCGATGCACAGCCGGGTGTACGTCCGCATCACGCGCGCCCCGTCGAGGTCGCCGCCGAGCCGCTTGCGCAGCCGGTTCCAGGCGACGCCCACGCCGATGGCGTAGGCGAGACCGTACGCGGCGGACATGCCGATCACGGACCAGCGGGCCGGGAGCAGGAAGTAACACAGGCCCGAGGCGCTCGCGTTGACCGCGGCCACGATGACCGTGTTGTAGAAGGGAGTCCGGGTGTCCTCGTAGGCGTAGAAGGCGCGCAGGACGACGTACTGCACCGAGTACGGGATCAGGCCGAGGCCGAAGGCCATCAGCATGTAGCCCATGTTGGTGGCCTCGCTGGTGCCCGAGGAACCGAAGATCAGTGTGCACATCGGGATGCCGAGCGAGAGGAAGCCGAAGGCGACCGGCACGATCGCGACGGCCGTGGTGCGCAGGCCCTGCGAGATGTCGTCGCGGACGGCGCCGGCGTCGCCCTCGTGGGCCGAGCGGGAGATGCGCGGCAGCAGGGCCGCCATGAGGGAGACGGTGATGATGGCCTGCGGCAGGCCCCAGATCAGCTGGGCGTTGGCGTAGGCGGCGAAGCCTGTGCCGTCGATGGGCGAGTCCTTGCCCGCCGCGGTCGACAGCCGCGTGACGATGATCGCGCCGGCCTGGTTGGCGAGCACGAAGAGGACGGTCCACTTGGCGAGCGTGGCGGCCTTGCCGAGGCCGTGTCCCCGCCAGTCGAAGCGCAGGCGCAGGCGGAACCCGGTCTCTCGCAGGTAGGGAATCATCGCGAGGGCCTGGACGACGAGGCCCAGCAGGATGCCGACCCCGAGGAGGCGCTGGCCGTCCGCGGGGATGTTCGTGACCTTCATACCGGAGTCCGCGGCGGTGCCGTACACCCAGATGAACATGCCGAGCGTCACGATGATGACGATGTTGTTCAGGACCGGGGTCCACATCATCGCGCCGAACTTCCCGCGCGCGTTGAGGACCTGTCCCATCACCACGTGGATGCCCATGAAGAAGATCGTGGGCACGAAGTACCGGACGAAGGTGATGGCGACCTCGTCGGCCGCCGGATCGGCTGCCACGGACGGCGACAGCAGACGGACCAGGAGAGGCGCCGCGACGACCGCGAGCACGGTGAGCGCGCCCAGTGCCACCATGACCAGGGTCAGCAGCCGGTTGGCGTAAGCCTCACCGCCGTCCTCGTCCTCCTTCATGGTCCGCACGAGCTGCGGCACGAAGACGGAGTTGAGGCCGCCGCCGACGGTCAGGATGTAGATCATCGTCGGCAGCTGGTAGGCGACCTGGAACGTGTCGCCGAGCACGCCGACACCCAGCGCGGAGACGATCATCGCGGAGCGGATGAACCCGGTGAGCCGGGAGACCATCGTGCCCGCCGCCATCACGGCGCTCGACTTCAGCAGACCGGCGGCCTTCCCGCCCTTCTTCGCCGCCGGGGCGGCGGCGGGTGCGGCGGCGGCTGCCGGTGCAGCGGTCTCGGTGCCGGCCGGAGCGCCGTAGGGACCAGCCGGGCCCTGACCGGCCGCCGGGGCCGGCGCCGGGCCGGGGAACGAGGGCACCTCCATCGGCGGGCGCCCGCCCATCCCCTGCGGGGTCTGGTAGGCGTGCGGACCGGAGGCCGGGGGCTGGTAGCCGCTCTGGCGAGGGTCGTAGCCGTGCTGTCCGGCGTCCTGGTAGCCGCTCTGGCGCGGGTCCTGGTAGCCGCCCTGCTGCTGGTCACGGAAGAGGTGGGCGAAGGCGTCCGGCTCGTGGTGCTCCTCGCCGGAGTGGCTGACCAGGTCGTCGACGCCCACGAACTGCGTGGTGCGGGGGTCCTCGCCGTACGGCAGGTACTGGGTGGCTCCGGACGGCTCCGGCGGCGGTGTCTGCGCCCACAGGCGGGGGTCCGGGGCGTACGGAGACTGCGGCGGGCTGCCGTAGAGCGGCTGCTGCGGCCCGTACGTGCCCGGGGGCGGCGGTGGGTGTGCGGCACGGTCGTACAGCGCCTCGCCGACCGGGTCCTGTGCGGTCAGGTCCTGCGCCCGGTAGGGGTCCTCGGAGTAGGCGTCCTGGAGGTACATGTCCGCCGGAGGCTGCTGCGGCTGCTGACCGTGTTCGGGGGGCGGGGCGTCGTGGTGACCCGAGCCGTCCACGGCCTGGCCGCGGTCACCGTCGTACGGCGCGTTCATGCTTACCCCACCTCATCGTCCCGGGCCCTCCGGGCCTCGACATCCTCAACGGTCCACTTTCTCACCCGTGCCGGACGGGTCGCCGTTTTCCGCTGCGGTGTCCGGTGCCGGGTCACTCGCGTGCTCCGGGGCGTCTGCCCGGGAACCGGAGCCCGACTCCTCTGTGAGACGTTCGGCGGGGGCCTCGGGGTTCTCCGGCCCGCCGTCGCCCGGTTCGGCAGCGCTCGCACCGGACTCGTCGGGGCCGCCGGAGCCGTCCCCGGCGTCCTGCGTGTCCTGTGCGGTCTCCGCCTTCTCCCTGGCCGCCGCTCGCTTGCGCTGGGTGTACATGCGGAAGCCGGCGAGGACGAGGAGCAGCACGCCGCCGCCGATGACCAGCATCACGGTGGCGGTGATCTCGGTGACCTTCACGTCGAAGGTGACAGGAGCGCCGTACTCCTGGCCGTCCTGCGTGTACAGCTGGGCGATCACCGTCACGGGGCCGTTGGCGTTGGCCGACGTGGTGAACTTCACGGACTGGCTGTGGCCGCCGGAGACCGTCACCTGCTGCTCCGAGTAGGCCTTGCCGCCGATCTTGAGACGGGTGGGGTTGGTCGAGGTGAGCCGCAGCACCAGATGGTCGACGCCCTGCACCAGGTTGTTCTGCACGGTCACGGGGATCGTGGCGCTGTGGCCGGAGAGCTTCGTCTCCGACTTGTCGATCAGCTTGACCTCTTCGGAGAGGTCGTCGAGGTAGGCCTCCACACCGTCCCGGAAGCTCTCCGCGTCGCTGTTCCGTCCGCGCCACGACGTGGACATCTCGCGGTTCATGGCCCGTCCGAACGGCGTGACGACCCGGGACTCGTCGGTGAGCACGACCTTGAAGTTGTCGACCTTGTCCTGCGTTCTGGCGATCACCGCGAAGGCGGGTCGCCGGAGCTCACGCTTGCGCAGCGAGGAGGGGTAGTCCGAGGTCGAGGGGACCGTGGTCGTGGCGGCGGGGTCCGGCTTGGCCTTGGCGGCCGCGGCCAGGTCCTGGGACTCGGACCAGGTGCTCTGCTGGAGGGCGGTCAAGGCCTGCGCCATGGCCTGGGCCTGGCTCGCGCTGGGCATGCGCTGCGGGGCGACGACGATGCTGCGCTGCCTGCCCGTCTGGTTGTCGAGCTCCAGGCTCTGGGCGAGGAAGCGCTGCACGGCGAGCGTGCCGCTGCCGGCCCGCGTCAGGTCGCCCTCGAACGCCGTCGAAAGCCGTGCGTCGGTGACGACGGCCGTGGTGCCACCGCCGATCGGGCGGGCCGCGGAGGGCGTGTAGGTGAGGCTGTCGGGCTCCTGGATGCTGTCGCTGCGCGCGATGACCTTGTCCGCACCCGCGGAGGTGGCGACCCTGACGATCGACGGGTCGACGGCGCCGTCCACCGGCCAGGCGAAGTCCGTGTCCGGTTTCACGTGGAGCACCGTCTCCACCGTGCTGGCGGCGACGTCGGTGGCGTCCTTGAGCTGGCTCAGCGAGCCGGTGACGCTCGTGCCGCGGTGGGCGAGGGATGCCAGGTCCGGGTCGCCGAAGGGCAGCGCCACGACCTCCTTGCCCGTCACCGCCTGCTGCAGCTCGGCGAGCCACTGTTTGGCGACGGCCTGGTGGGTGCCGGCGACGGGGGTCGCACCGGCCTTCGTCTGCACGCGGTAGTTGCGCGTCATGGCGTCGACGGACGCCAGCAGGTCCGGATCGATCACCCAGGTGACGTCCAGGTCCTTGCCCAGGGTCAGCATCCGCTCCAGCCGGCCGCCGGGCGCGATGTCCTTGGCGAGGTCGTCGTTGAGGAAGACCGGTGTCTGCTGCGCTCCGGGACCCGTCTCCGCCGTCATGTGGGCGGTGGACACGAGCGGCCACAGGTATGTCGTCCTCGTCTTCGTGTCCGCCTCGTCGGGCTGCCACGGCAGGAACGTGTGCTGGATGCCCAGCACCTGCTCCCACGGCTGCGCGGACGTCTGACCGGACAGCGAGACGGAGAACTCGTAGACCCCGTCCGCGCCGAGGTCCAGCTTGTCGACCGGCACGGAGATGCTGAAGTGCTCGGCGACGCCGGGGGCGAGCTCGGCGAACTTCTGGACGTACTTGTCGCCGATCTCGAAGCCGTCGACGCCCGGTTCGAAGTCGGTGCGCCGGGCGACGGCGTCGATCTCGGATCGGGTACCCAGTTCCGGGCCGACCCGCAGACCCACGTGGGCGCCGGTGACCGCCTGCTTGCCGTTGTTCGTCACGGTGCCCGAGACGGTCAGCGTGTCGCCGTCCGAGGGCGCGTTGGGGCTGAGCGAGTCGAGGGAGACGGCCACCGTGCCCGAGCCGGAGGCGGCCTGGAGCGAGTCCTGGCCGGTGGCGTGCGCGCTCGAGGCGGCCGGGAACTGGAGCAGCCCGGTCAGCAGCGGCGCCCCGGCGAGCAGTGCCCCGGCCCGCCGCAGCCAGCGGCGGGCAGGTGAGGGACTGGTCCCCTGGAAGTCTGCCGCCTCGGCCACGCGCTCGCCCGTCCCTCGTCGTCAGTGGTCGTCGGAATGTGCGTCCACGCATGGTAACGATGCCCGCCGAGAGGAAGTGCCGCGGAGGCGGTCACAAGATCGGTGGCTGTGCGAGGACGCCCTGGATATGCCCGTATCCGGGGATGCTGTTCATTACGTCACAAACGCGAGGGTTGTGCATGGAGGGAGGCGGGAGACGGCCGTAGATGGATCCGTGGAAGAAGGGGGAGGACTACTCGTGGAAAGAGAAGGGGAGTGGTCGCCGTGCGTGTGGGCGGCTGCCCCGGCCCGAGGCCGGAGCCGGCCCGGGGCCGTCAGGCGCGAGGGCGGAGGCGACCCGGTGCCGCGTATGACGACACGGCCGGGCGCCCGGGGCACGTACCCTTTTCTGTTGTGCCGAACGCCAACGATGACACTCCCACTGCCCTGAGCCAGGTGCAGCAGCGCGCGGTGAGCGAACTGCTGCGAGTGGCCCCCGTCGCCGACGACCTCGCGCGCCGCTTCCAGGAGGCCGGGTTCTCGCTCGCCCTGGTCGGCGGCTCGGTCCGGGACGCGCTGCTCGGCCGGCTCGGCAACGACCTGGACTTCACGACCGACGCCCGTCCCGAGGACGTACTGAAGATCGTGCGGCCCTGGGCGGACGCCGTGTGGGACGTCGGCATCGCCTTCGGCACGGTCGGCGCCCAGAAGGAGGCCCGCGTCGGAGAGGTCGATCGATGCTTCCAGATCGAGGTGACGACCTACCGGTCCGAGGCCTACGACCGCACCTCGCGCAAGCCCGAGGTGTCGTACGGCGACTCCATCGAGGAGGACCTCGTCCGGCGTGACTTCACCGTCAACGCGATGGCGGTGGCGCTCCCGGAGAAGCGGTTCATCGACCCGCACGGTGGTCTCGAGGACCTCGCGGCGCGCGTGCTGCGCACCCCCGGCACGCCCGAGGAGTCCTTCTCCGACGACCCGCTGCGCATGATGCGGGCCGCGCGTTTCGCCGCCCAGCTCGACTTCGAGGTCGCCGCCGAGGTCGTCAAGGCGATGAAGGAGATGGCCGGACGTATCGAGATCGTCTCCGCCGAGCGCGTACGGGACGAGCTGAACAAGCTGATCCTGTCGGCCCACCCGCGTAAGGGCCTGTCCCTTCTCGTCGACACGGGGATCGCCGACCGGGTGCTGCCCGAGCTGCCGGCCCTGCGTCTGGAGAGCGACGAGCACCACCGGCACAAGGACGTCTACGACCACACGCTGATCGTCCTGGAGCAGGCGATCGCCCTGGAGGAGAACGGCCCCGACCTCACGCTGCGGCTGGCCGCGCTGCTGCACGACATCGGCAAGCCGCGCACCCGCCGCTTCGAGAAGGACGGCCGGGTTTCCTTCCACCACCACGAGGTGGTCGGCGCGAAGATGACCAAGAAGCGCATGACCGCTCTGAAGTATTCCAACGAGTTGGTGAAGGACGTCTCCCGTCTCGTCGAGCTGCATCTGCGGTTCCACGGCTACGGCACCGGCGAGTGGACGGACTCCGCGGTCCGCCGTTACGTCCGCGACGCCGGACCTCTCCTCGACCGTCTCCACAAGCTGACCCGCTCCGACTGCACCACGCGCAACAAGCGCAAGGCGGGCGCGCTGTCCCGCGCGTACGACGGCCTGGAGGAGCGCATCGCGCAGCTGAAGGAGCAGGAGGAGCTCGACTCGATCCGCCCGGACCTGGACGGTAACCAGATCATGGAGGTCCTGGGCATCAAGCCCGGTCCGGCCGTCGGTCGCGCATACAAGCACATGCTGGAGCTCCGCCTCGAGAACGGGCCGATGGGGCACGACGCGGCGGTGGCTGCTCTGAAGGAGTGGTGGGCCGAGCAGGGCTGAGGTCGTGGAACGAGGTCATGTTTCACGTGAAACATGACCCCGGAGGGGTCGAGGGCCGAACCTGACATGACGGAGGGGCGACGTTT
>NZ_MUBM01000790.1:0-423 GCF_002154505.1 Streptomyces carpinensis
CGGCCGGTCACGGTCGTCGTCCGAGGGTCCGTGCCGCCATGGTGCAACCTCCCCGCCGTACGGTGTGCCTGCTCTCGACGGTAGGCACCGAATGATCAGCGGGAAAGATCGTGCCGCGAACGCGCCCCCCTGCACTCCCTCGGTTCACTCCGAGCGCCTGCCCGGTCGGGTGAATAGCCGGGTTCGGCTGGATACACCCTAGGGGTGGGGGAACCGAGGGGGGACCGTGGAGCGGCGGCAGAGGAACAACTCCGTGTCCGCCGCTCCACGGGCAGAGAGATCCGCCCGGCCCCGCCCCCGGTACGTCAGCCGAAGACGGCCAGGCTCTTGGCCTTGCCCCGGTGCTCCTCCACGAGCGCCAGGAAACGCCCCTCGGGGCCGAAGACGGCGACGGTACCGGCGCCCGCGTACTCCTCGGGCATC
>NZ_MUBM01000790.1:457-589 GCF_002154505.1 Streptomyces carpinensis
ACGCGGGTGCGGCGCAGCGCGGTGAGGTGGCCGCCGACGCCGAGGTCGGCGCCCAGGTCCCGGGCGAGGGCCCGGATGTAGGTGCCGGACGAGCAGACGACCGACACCACCAGGTCGAGCACGGGGGTGCCG
>NZ_MUBM01000791.1 GCF_002154505.1 Streptomyces carpinensis
TGGCGGTCGCCGGCGCGGCCGGCCGGACGTGTCGCCTCACCCCGCGCCGGTCCGCGCCGGGGCCGGCGCAGTGCCGGTCGACGCGGGCCTCGCCGCGGGCGCGTGGACGTCCCCGCCACCGGGCAACACACCGGGACGGGGCGGTGCTCGTCGCACGAGACGGCGCTTGTCCGTGTGCCTGGAGACCGGATGCCGGATTCGGGCGCACAACTGTTACCAAGAGCGGTTGTCTGTCAACATCGTGCAAAGGCGGAGCGAACGGGGCGCGGGGTGTCGCAGTCGATCGAGGACTCATGGCGTGTTCGGATTCTCGGCGCGGACAACACACCGGTGGGATCGGGTGTTCTGGTGGACGGGGGGCGGGTGCTGACATGTGCTCATGTCGTGCAGGCCGCATTGGAGTTGGCGGAAGGGGAGACTCCCGGGGAACGGCGTGTCGCCGTCGACCACCCGGGATCCCTGACCGCTGAGGTGTCGTACGGCTGGGTGCTGCCGCAGGGCTGGGCGCCGCCCGACCGGGAACGCGCGGACGTCGCGGTGCTCGCACTGAGCGGCCCGGTGCCGTCCGACTGCGTCCCGGCGCGGCTGCGGCCGTGCGGTCCCGCCCGGGGCCGCGGTGTGCGGGTCTTCGGTCAGGCCTCGTCCGCAGGTCCCGGCATCTGGGTGGCCGCCCGGCTGCTCGGGGCGGGCGGGCTGAGCCCGGACTGGGTCCAGATGGACAGCCCGGACCCGGCGGACGAGCGGGTGCGGGGCGGGTAC
>NZ_MUBM01000792.1 GCF_002154505.1 Streptomyces carpinensis
GCCCGAACCGGTCCCCGAACCGCCGGCCCCCGCGCCACCGGAGTCGTCACGCCCGCCGGGGTGTTGGCTGATCGCGGGACCCGATCCGGAGGGACCCGGCGTGATCGTGGCAGGCGTGGGATGCTTACCGTTGGACGCGCCGCCGCTGTTCTTGTGACCCCCGCCGCCCGAGGTGGCCAGATAGGTGATCAGCAGGGCCAACAGGGCGACCACGGACAGCAGTACGACCCTCCGACGCCAGTAGATGGAGGAGGGAAGCGGCCCGACCGGATTGCGCAGAGATCCCACGGCCCAAACTGTACGAGAGATCCTGGCCTCAGCCCGCCCCACCCGCCGCGACGACCACAACTTTTCCGGATCATCATCCCAGCAACGCCCTTACCTGCGGCCCTTCTTGTGATCACCGCGGCCGGATCGCGACAGTCGGTGACGACACCGTGACGCGCCGGGTCACGCGGCCGTCGATCCGCACGTGGCAGGATCGGAAGTGCCATGACTGCGCCCACACTGCCCCCACACAGCAGCTCCACCGCCCCGGCCCCCGACGCCGACGACGCTGCCGCCGCCGACAGCGCCACTGACGCCGCCACCGCCACCGCGGCCGCCGCCGA
>NZ_MUBM01000793.1 GCF_002154505.1 Streptomyces carpinensis
GGTGAGGTCGAACTCGCCCTCCCGTGCCCCCGAGACGAACGCGCCCCATTCGGCCGGGGTGAAGATCAGGGAGGGACTCTCCGGACGGCCGCTGTTGCGCATCGCGATGAATCCCTCGACAAAGGCGATCTGGACATCTCCCACGCCGCGGCTGCTGGACTGCCACTCGGCGTTGCTGAGGTCCAGCTCCGGCTTGTCCCATCCCGCGAGCGGGTGCTGCTGGACAGTAGTCTCGGCCACGTCCGTGCTCCTCCCGATTCGTCGTCCGCGGGCCAGCCTAGCGATCGTGCCGGGGTGCCGACAGGCCACGTGAGGGGGACCTTTCAGGAGTCCGGGCGCAGCGCTGCCGCGAGCCGAGTGGATCAGGGGAGGCTGTGGCGGTGGCAGGCCGCCGTGTCAGTCCGCCGTGTCAGTCCGCCAGGAAAGGTTCGACCACGGTCAGGAACTCCTCGGGCCGCGTCTCGTGCACGAGGTGCCCGGCGTCGACGGTGACGACGCGGGCGTCCGGGATCAGCCCGGCGAGGGTGGTGATCTGCTCCTGCGGGATGAAGCTGCGCGGCCCGCCGGCGACGAGCAGGGTGGGCGCGGTGATCCGGCCCATGTGCTCCCACCACACGGGGTCCGGGGCGTTGCGCTGCTCGTCGG
>NZ_MUBM01000794.1 GCF_002154505.1 Streptomyces carpinensis
CCGGCCAGGACCTCGGCGACGACGTCGCCGAGGCGGGCGAACATCTCGTTGCCGGAGGCGTTGAGGATCACGCGGTGGAAGGCCACGTCGTGGTACAGGTACGCCTCCAGCCGGTGGCCGCGTGAGTTGGCCACCATGCCGAGGGCGCACTCGGTGAGCGCGGAGCACTGCTCCGACGTGGCGTGCCTGGCGGCCAGCCCCGCTGCGACCGGTTCGACCGCCNNGGCGGTCGGCGCCGGCCAGGCGCCAGCGGATCACCTGCGGGTCGTAGACGTTCCACTCCGACTGGGGGAGCACGGTCACGCCGACGCGGCGGCGGGAGGCCACCAGATGCATGGACTCCAGGACCCGGACCGCCTCACGCATCACGGAGCGTGACACGTCGAAGCGCTGCGCGAGCTCGTCGGTGCGCAGCACACTGCCCGGCGGGTACTCGCCCGCGGTGATGGCGGGGCCGAGGGTGTCCAGTACATGGCCGTGCAGCCCCCGGCCCGGTGTGCTCATGCACTCAGCGTACGGGCTGGATCACGGATCCAAAAAGTCAGACTTATATGTCACAGACTCTTGAATTCGTCGTACCTAATGGGTTTCAGTGTGGCGACGCCGGATGTCGGCGTCGCATGTCGAGGAAGACAGCGAGGCAGTGATGCGCACCCCCCACGTCGTCGTGGTGATGGGCGTCGCCGGCACGGGCAAGACCACCATCGGTCCGCTGCTCGCCGCCCGGCTCGGCGT
>NZ_MUBM01000795.1 GCF_002154505.1 Streptomyces carpinensis
GCACCAGGGCCCGCGCGGCCGGCACCGGCAAGGCATGGGTGGCCGCAGGAGGTGGGGCAGGGGAGGGCGCACGGGTGCTGATGTTGTTCACATCGGCATCTCGCGGGACGAATCGGGCACGGACGGTGATTCATCAGCCGGGCCCCTGCCGAGTCCGCCGGTCAGCCCGCCAGGGCCTTCAGGCGCCTGGCCGCCTCCTCCAGGACCGGGATCTGCTTGCAGAAGGCGAACCGGACGAACGGCGCGCCCTCCTCGCGGTGGTCGTAGAAGACCGCGTTCGGGATGGCGACCACGCCCGCCCGCTCGGGCAGCGACCGGCAGAAGGCGAAGCCGTCCGTCTCGCCCAGCGGGCGGATGTCGGTGGTGACGAAATAGGTGCCCGCGGGCCGGAACACCGTGAAGCCCGCCTCCGCGAGCCCCGCCGCCAGCACCTCCCGCCTGGCCCGCATGCCCTCCCGGAAGGCCGTGAAGTACGACTCGGGGGACGCCAGCGCCTCGGCGACCGCGTACTGGAACGGGCCCGAGGCCACGTAGGTCAGGAACTGCTTCGCCGAGCGCACCGCCGCCACCAGGCCGGGCGCGGCCGTGACCCAG
>NZ_MUBM01000796.1 GCF_002154505.1 Streptomyces carpinensis
GCCCAGCCGCGCGGCTGGACCGATCCGCTGGTGCTGGCCCTGTTCGCGGTGGGGGCGGCCCTGCTCGCGGGGTTCGTGTGGTGGCAGACCCGCGCCCCGATGCCGCTGCTGCCGCTGCACGTGATCCGGGAGCGCAACCGGGCCGGCTGCTTCCTGACCATGCTGCTGGCCGTGATCGGCATGTTCGGGCTGTTCCTGTTCATGACCTACTACCTGCAGGGCATCCTCCGCTACTCGCCGCTGAGGACGGGCCTGGCCTTCCTGCCGCTGACCGCCGCGATCATCGTCGGTTCCACGCAGATCTCGGCCCGGCTGCTGCACCGCGTGGCACCGCGCGCGCTCATGGTCCCCGGCATGGTCCTGGCGTGCTGCCCGCGCTGCTGCTGATGGGCCTGGGCATGGGCCTGACCTTCATGCCGGTGTTCGCCACCGCGACCGCGGGCGTCGCCGAGCGGGACTCGGGCGTGACCTCCGCGACGGTGAACACCTCGCAGCAGGTCGGCGGTTCGATCGGCACCGCCCTGCTCAACACGGTCGCCAC
>NZ_MUBM01000797.1 GCF_002154505.1 Streptomyces carpinensis
CCGGGCGGGCTGCCCATACTGGCCGTACGGCACACTCAACGGGAAGGTTCCGACGTGATCAGCATCCCGGCGCACACCCTGAACGACGGCACGCGGATCCCCGCGGTCGGTCTGGGCACCTGGCCGATGAACGACGCCGAGGCCGAACGGGCCGTGCACGACGCCCTGGGGCTGGGCTACCGGCTGGTCGACACGGCGGCCAACTACCGCAACGAGACCGGTGTGGGCCGCGCGATCGCCCGCAGCGACGTGCCCCGCGAGGAGATCGTGGTGACGACGAAGCTGCCCGGCCGGCACCACGGCTACGAGGAGACCCTCGCCTCCTTCGAGGAGTCGCGGCGGCGCCTCGGGCTGGAGTACGTGGACCTGTACCTGATCCACTGGCCGCTCCCCCGCGTCGGGAAGTACGTGGACTCCTGGAAGGCCATGATCCGGCTGCGTGAGGACGGTTCGGTGCGCTCGATCGGCGTCTCCAACTTCACCCGCGGGCACATCGAGCGGCTGGAGAAGGAGACCGGGGTCCTGCCCTCCGTGAACCAGATCGAGCTGCACCCCCTCCTCCCGCAGGAGGAACTGCGCGCCTTCCATGCGGACAAGGGCATCCTCACCGAGAGCTGGAGCCCGCTGGGCCGGGGTTCCGGGCTGCTGGACGATCCGGCGGTCGTCGCGGTGGCCGAGGCGCTCGGTGTGACGCCCGGCCAGGCGGTGCTGCGCTGGCACACCCAGCTCGGCGCGGTCCCGATCCCCAAGTCGGCGGACCCGGCGCGGCAGCGGGAGAACCTCGACCTGTTCGGCTTCGAGCTCGACCCGGCCCAGCTGGACGCGCTCGCCCACGGGACCCCGCAACGGCTCGGCGGGGACCCGGAGACGCACGAGGAGTTCTGAGCGGCCCGGCCCGGCGTCGCTCCGGCGGTGCCGGGTACTCGGGTGGACGGTGACGTGCGCG
>NZ_MUBM01000798.1 GCF_002154505.1 Streptomyces carpinensis
GGCCGGGGTATGGGCGGGTTCGCGGATGATGCGGATCCGCCGCTTGCGTACGGGCCGTTGGCCGCGCTTCTTCCGGTTCCGGCCGGTGGTCTTGGTGCCGCCACTGGCGTGCTGAGGGACGCTCAGGGTGTCCTCGTCATGGCTGGGACCGTCGGGGCGGCGCAGTTCCCAGAAGGCCAGGACGAGAGCCAGGGCGGTGCCGCTGTCGGGTGCACCCCACAGTGCGGGGTTGCTGTAACCGCTAAGGATGCCCTCGAAGAGCGTCGTGACGCTGTTCGGGCACAGCGGGCTGTGCAGCAGGTGCAGGGACTCCGCGAGGCGCAGGGGCAGGAGGGTGGGGAGCAGCCGCGTGGGGGTGATGGTTTCCACGGCGACGGCCAGGTCGTGACCGCTGCCTTCCATGTGCCAGGCGACGCCGTGGATCGGGTGGAGATCGTCGAGCTGGATAGGGGTGGGGAAGTAGGCGAGTCCGTCACGGGCGGGCGCGGCATCTTCCAAATTGCCGACGATCACACTGTCGTGGTTCACGAACGGATGCTCGGCGATCCGCGACGCCATGCTGTGCGGGGGGCGACCCACACGTCGGACGTGCGGTGCCCGTCGGCGAAGTTTCCGCACATGGCCAGGTAGAGAGCGAACGCTTCGGGGGTGTCGAGCAGTTCGGTGGCGGTCGCGGTGAAGTGCATGGCCTGGAGCAGGTCCATCCCACGGGGCAGGCCGCCGATCGGCTTGCCCCAGAAGTCAGCGAGCTGAGCACGGCAGCGTTCGGCCTGCACAGCGTGGTACGAAGCAGGACGGGCAGTAGCGGGTATCGAAGCGAGAAGGGGGGCAGGCTGCGGCATCGCTGGACGCTCCAAACAGTGAGACAGCCGAAAAGAGGGGGAGTCGGCCGAGGCGAAGACCCCCGGCCGGGATGAGGTGGCTTGACCGTGGAGCGGCACCAACCAAGCCACACAACCCCCCACCAGCACCCCGGACGAACCGACGGAAGGACGAGCGGACGGACCAGCGGCCGGACGGCCGGACGCACGTGCGGACGGACCAGCCGACGTGCAGGCGTGCAGGCGGCCGGACGGACGACCAGCGGGAAACGTCTCCGGCCCGCCCCCGAGAGTTGAGGAGCGGGCCGTCGGCCGGCGGCGCGGTGCAGGTCAGGTGGAAGCTACGCCGGGACTGCACGAGGTCGGATGCCGACTCGGGGATGCAGCCAGCGCGCCCTCGCGGCTGACCAGCCGATCCGTCAGCCGTTGGGCAGGCGGCTGTCCTGCCAGCGTTTCGACGGTCGCTGGCTGCCTGCCAGCAGGAGTCAGGGCAGGCGCACCATTCGGCGGCTGTCCTCGTCGTCACGGTCCGGACGGAAGCCGTGACGCTCGTACCAGGCGGCCAGTGCCGTATCCGGCATTCCCGTGCGGGCGCGGCGCCATACGTGGTCGGGGGCGAACGATCCACACGAGCCGGCGATCTGCGCGGAGGGGTTTTCGTCGAGCAGGGCCCGCAGCAGTCGGGTGCCGTGCCCGTGGCCTCGATGTTCGGGGTGGACGCCGATCTCCATCACCCACAGCTCGTGCCCACAGTCGATGACTTGTAGGTAGCCGATGAGCAGGCCGTTGAGGCGCAGCAGGAGCCACAGCTCGTTGTCGTCAGTCTCGCGGGTGAGACGGAGCGTGGGCGGGGTGGCAGTCACGCGAGCGGGCCTTTCGAGGCGCGGCTGCCCCCAGCACTTCGCGCGAGGCCGCGCCGGGGGCAGATGTCGGCTCGAGAGGAGATCAAGGCCGGGGCGGGACTCCCCCGGCGGGGTGTGTTGTTCGGAGTTGGGGTTGGGCGGCCGAGGGAACGGGAGTGGTCACCGCTCCCCCGGCCGGTGCTCTGGACTGTGACCGGGAGCTGGGCAAGCCCCGCAACACCCGCCCCACGGCCGGTCGTCGCCGACGCACAGGTCAAGACCAAGGGGCCCGACCGGGCAGGTACGCCTCGGCGCGCACCTCGGACCGGGGCTCGGCCGGCGCGCAGCGGTCCAGCCGCGCGCCAGGGGGTGACGGAAACAGGCGGGTATCGGTGATCAGGGTTGGTGCTCGGGGATGCGGGCGGCCCGGCCCCTGGTGCTGGGGCGCGGCCGGGCGGGGCGGGTTTCGGTCAGTCGTCTTGAGCCTTGAGAGATTCCGCGCGGGCAGTCCGGTCGGCGCAGCTGCCACACTCTCCGTCGTAGCCCTCTCCATCGGCGGTGGACTCACCGCAGTCATCATTGCGGCACAGGTCGTCCAGGACGGCGGCCGCGACGGCTTCGCCGAGCGTTGGTAGGTCGTTGCCGTCGAACTCGGCGCACGGGTTGTCCCACCTCTCGTGCTGGGGCTGGAGGCTGTTCTTCACCACGGAGAGGGTGTAGGTGCCGGTGCCGCGGGTGTTGTTCTTCAGGTAGCCGGTGACCGCGTACGCTCCGGCGGACGCGTTCCAGCCGCCGCCGAGGATGCGGGCGGCCACGCGGGCGATGTCGGAGGTGTGGAAGTCGGCGTCGGGGAGCGAGTCGTCGATGAGGGTGTCGTCGATCTTGTCGAGTTTCGCGGCAGCCGGGACTAGTGCCGCATCAGGCAACG
>NZ_MUBM01000799.1:0-1191 GCF_002154505.1 Streptomyces carpinensis
TCGACGACACCCCGTCCGGCTTCGGTCGTATCGCCGCCACCACCGCCAAGCAGGTCATCCTGCAGCGGTTGCGCGACGCCGAGGACGACGCGACGCTCGGCGAGTATGCCGGCCGCGAGGGCGACATCGTCACCGGCGTCGTCCTCGGCGTCGCGCAACCGCTGCAGGATGACCTGCTTGGCGGTGGTGGCGGCGATACGACCGAAGCCGGACGGGGTGTCGTCGAACTCGCGGGGCTCCTGGCCCTCCTCGAGGTCCTCGGGGTCCTCCTTCGCCCACACGGTCACATGCCCGGTCTCCCGGTTGAGCTCCACGCGCGCGTGGCGGCGGCTTCCCTCGGTGCGGTGGTAGGCGATGAGGAGGGCCGACTCGATCGCCTCGACCAGCAGGTCGAAGGAGATCTCCTTCTCCCGAACCAAGCCCCGCAGGGCGCTCATGTCGATGTCCACGGCTACGCCTCCTCCTCTTCCTTCATGTCCTTCTCGTCCTTGCGGTTGAACTCGACCTGCACGCGCGCCCTGGTCACGTCCGGGAAGCCGAGTCTGCGGGTGGTGGCCTTGCGGCCCTTGACTCCGGGCACTTCGAGGTCGAGGCCTTCGTCGTCGACCTTCAGGATCCTGGCCACCAGTTCGCCGCCCTCGGCCAGCTGGAACCTCACCAGCCGGCCCGTGGCGCGCAGGTAGTGCCGGTGTTCGGTGAGGAGGCGCTCCGCGCCCGGGGTGCCGACCTCGAGGGTGTACTCCCCCTCGCCCATCGCGTCCGTCTCGTCGAGCCTCGCCGAGAGCGCGCGGCTCACATCGGCGATCTGGTCCAGGTCGGCCCCGGTGTCGGAGTCCACGACGACGCGCAGCACACGCTTGCGTCCGACGGAGTCCACGGCGATCTCTTCGAGATCCAGGCCCTGGGATGCGACGAGCGGTTCCAGCAGTTCTCGCAGCCTCTCGCTCTGGGTGGTGCTCATCCGGGTGACTCCTCGGCCGCGTGTGCTGTTGTGGGATGGTCGCGTGTCTGGTCAAAGGGTATCGGGTTCCAGGGGGTGTTGCCGTCCACCTGGCCAGGGGTGGTGCCGCTGAGTCGCGCCCGCGGGGTGCGCGGGTACCGTGATCACGGGCGAGCCGCCCCTCCCTCCGTTCCGTACGCACCCGAGGACGTCTGACGTGCCGTTCCCCTCACCCTCGCGCGCCGCCACCG
>NZ_MUBM01000799.1:1263-1403 GCF_002154505.1 Streptomyces carpinensis
CGCAGCGGCTGCGGCCGCTGCGGGCGGAGGTGGCGCGGCACGTGGCCGCGTTCGGCGGAGCCGGGCAGGAGTCGCCCGCGTCGTCCACGGCCGGTACGGCTTCCCCGACGCCCTCCGGGACGAAGGGAGCCGAGGCGGCG
>NZ_MUBM01000008.1 GCF_002154505.1 Streptomyces carpinensis
ACGGATGGCGTAGGCCCCCGGTGCCTCCTGCTCGTCGAGGGCCAGCAACTGCCGGGGGCCTACGCCATCCGTCCCCTCACCCCGCTGTCCGAGACATCGCTACTGACGAACTCGCCCGAGGACTTGAGCCTCGGCGCCGAGCTGCGCGCCGAGCTCGCGACCGCGGACCGCATCGATCTGCTCTGCGCGTTCGTGAAGTGGTACGGCATACGGGTCCTGGAGGACGCTCTCCGCGCCGCCAAGGAACGGGGCGTACCCATCCGGGTCATCACGACCACGTACATGGGCGCAACCGACCGCGACGCCCTGGACCGCCTGGTCCGCGACTTCGGCGCGACCGTCAAGGTCAACTACGAGATCCGCTCGACCCGCCTGCACGCCAAGGCCTGGCTGTTCCGGCGCAGGACGGGCTTCGACACCGCCTACGTCGGCAGCTCGAACCTGTCCAGGGCCGCACTGCTCGACGGCGTGGAGTGGAACGTGCGCCTGTCGTCCATCGCCACGCCCGCGGTGCTGGACAAGTTCGAGGCGACCTTCGACGCCTACTGGAACGACACGGCCTTCGAGACGTACGACCCCGACCTGCACCGTGAGCGTCTGGACGGGGCGCTCGCCCAGGCGGGCGGCAGCACCCGGTCAACCGACCTGAAGATCAACCTCTCCGGGCTCGAGGTACGTCCCTTCCCACACCAGCGGGACATGCTCGAGCGGCTCAGGGTCGAGCGGGAGATCCGCGGGCGGCATCAGAACCTGCTGGTGGCCGCCACCGGTACGGGGAAGACGGTGATGGCCGCCCTCGACTACCGCAACCTGTGCGGGGAGTCGGCCACCGGGCGGCCGAGATTGCTGTTCGTGGCCCACCGCAAGGAGATCCTCAACCAGTCCCTGCGCACGTACCGGGAAGTGCTGGACGACGCCTCGTTCGGGGAGTTGCTGCACGCGGGAGAGGACCCACGCGACTGGAACCACGTCTTCGCCAGCGTCCAGTCACTCAACGTCCGACGGCTGGAGCAACTGGCCCCCGATCACTTCGACATCATCGTCATCGACGAGTTCCACCACGCCACGGCCACCACATACCGCCGGGTGATAGAGCACTTCGCGCCCAAGGAGTTGCTGGGCCTGACCGCGACTCCCGAGCGCATGGACGGGCTCAACGTCCAAGACGAGTTCTTCGAGGGGCGTATCGCGGCCGAGATGCGGCTGTGGGAGGCACTGGAGAACGACCTGCTCTGCCCCTTCCACTACTTCGGCATCCCTGACGGCACGGATCTGACGAACCTGGGCTGGCAGAGGGGCGCATACGCCGATCAGGACCTCGACAACCTCTACACGGGCAACGACGCCCGTGCCCGGATCGTGGTGAAGCAGATCAGGGACAAGGTCTCCAGCCCCGGGGGGATGCGGGCCTTGGGTTTTTGCGTGAGCAAGGCGCATGCCCGTTTCATGGCGGACTTCTTCCGCAGGGCCGGCTTCAAGGCCGTGGCACTCGACAGCGACTCAGCCCCCGACGTCCGTGTCCAAGCCCTGCGCGACCTGCGAGACCGCAGGCTCCAGGTGATCTTCTCCGTCGACCTGTTCAACGAGGGGCTCGACATTCCCGACGTCGACACCCTGCTCCTTCTCCGCCCCACCAGCAGTGCCACGATCTTCCTCCAGCAGCTCGGCCGAGGGCTGCGGCGCACCGAGACCAAGCCGGTGCTCACCGTGCTGGACTTCATCGGGCAGCACCGGGCGGAGTTCCGCTTCGAAGAGCAGTTCCGAGCTCTGACCAATCTGTCGCGGAACCGGCTGGTCGACCACATCGAGCGTGACTTCCCGCAACTGCCGTCCGGCTGCCAGATCCTCCTGGAGGGCAAGTCCAAGGAACTGGTCCTCGACAACATTCGCGCCCAACTGGGCGCCACGGTGAAGACGTTGGTGAACGAGGTCAGGGCGTACGGCACGCCGCGCCTCGCCGACTACCTCAGGGAGAGCCGCCGGGAGATCAAGGAGCTGTACAAGAGCGACAACTCCTGGACGACCGTCCTGCGCCGAGCCGGCCTCATCGAGGAGGCCGCGCCCTCGGGCGAGGCCTCACTGCTCAAGCGTGTCCACGCTTTCCTCCACGTGGACGATCCGGAGCGCGCCCAGGCGTACCTGCGCCTCCTCGGCGACGACGCACCGCCGTACGAGGCGCTGGACCCCGCCGACCAGGCCTACGCCCGCATGCTGTTCTTCAACCTGTGGGACAACGCCGGCGGATTCACGAGTTTCCAGCAGGGCCTCGCCTCACTGCGCTCACAGCGGGCGGTACGGGACGAATTGCGGCAGGTCCTGTCGTACGTCATCGAGCAGGCCGACCACTTCCCGATCCCTCTGTCCGGCAGCCTCAGCCACGTACCGCTGAAGATCCACAGCGCCTACAACCGTTCCGAGATCCTGGCCGCTCTCGGCGTCGCACGCTTCGGCGGCCAGATGCCCCGGTCCTTCGCGCAGGGCGTGCAGTGGGTCGAGGAACTCCGCACGGACGCCCTGCTCATCACGCTGGAGAAGAACGAGAAGGACTTCTCGCCCACCGTCCGGTACAAGGACTACGCGCTCAGCCCGACGCTCTTCCACTGGGAGTCCCAGAACTCGACAGCCGAGAACTCCCGCACGGGACTGCGCTACCAGCAGCACCGACGGCGCGGCAGCCACGTCGTGCTGTTCATGCGGCGCTACACGAACACCGACACAGGCAAGTCCCAGCCCTGGGTCCTCCTCGGCCCGGCAACCTACGAGACCCACACCGGCAGCAAGCCCATGGCCATCACCTGGCGCCTGGAACACCAGCTTCCGGCCGATGTGTGGACGTACTCGGCCATCACAGCGAGCTGACCGCCGACACCCCTCCAGCTACCGACTAAGGCGTGAGCCGGTTCGGGCCGCGGAAGAGGAAGGTGGCCTCGCGGATCGAGTCCAGGCCGAGCATCACCATCAGCACGCGTCCGAGGCCCTGCCAGCCGGCGGGGCATCGGAAAACGCCCTGCGGCAATTGGCGGATTTGAGCCAGGGCAGGCCGTCGTGACCAGGCACTCTGCGGCTGCCGCGTGGCGTCGGATCGGCCACTCGCACCTTGCCCTTCAGGGGACCGAAGGGCTCGGGGTGGCGCCCAAAAAGGCCTGCACCGCCTCGTACAGGCGCGTCGGCTGGTCCAAGTGGACGTCGTGCCCCGCGTCAGGGACGGTCACCAGGCGTGTCGTCCCGGGGCGGCGGGAGTGCATCTCGGTGAATTCCTCCTTCCGCATCGTGCCGTTCTCGCCGCGGACCACCAGGGTGGGACAGGTGAGTTCGGCCCACTCGGGCCAGTAGTCCCTCTTCGTCAGCTCCCGTATCGACGCGACCATGACGTCCTTGTCCACCCTTGGCCACCAGCCGTCCTCCCTCTCCTCCAGACCGCTCGCCCAGGCCTCGTGGCTGAGGAAGTCGGTGGCCGCCTCGAACGACGGGAACGGGGTCGGCCAGGAGTCCAGCCAGTTCTCGATGTCCTTGGGCACGTTCGGGGGTACGACGGCCGGGCCTGCCTCGATGAGGATCAGGGACTTCACGAGGTCGGGGTGGGCGGCGGCCAGGAGGAGGGCGGTGTGGCCGCCCATGGACTGGCCGATCACGGTGGCGGGGGCGAGGGAGAGGTCGTTGATGAGCGCTGCGGCGTCCGCCACGTGGGCCTCACGGGTCACGTCCCGGGGGCGGCGGGTGCTCTCGCCGTGGCCTCGGGCGTCGTAGGTCACCGCTCGGTGGCCGGCCGTCCGCAGTCGGGCGGCCAGGTCGTCCCATTCCCCCCTGTGGCCTGCCAGGCCGTGGAGGAGGAGAACGGGGCCGGGCGGGCCGGGCGGTGACGTAAGGCGTGGCGTGTGGTCCTCGTAGGCGAGGCTGGTGCCGTCCGCGCGGGTCACCCGGGTGGCGCCGCTGAGGGGTGCGGGGCGCCTTGTCGTCACGTTTCGCTCCGGTTGTCCTGGGGCCGGCCGCGGGCCCGGTCTGCTGCAGCCAGGATCTCGGATGGGCGCGGGTCACCGCCAGGGAGTTTCGGCTTCCTGACGGTGACCGGTGGCCGTTCGCCGGTGGCTCGTCCGGGCCGTCAGCTGACCGGGGACAGTTCCGCCCTGCCGAACAGCAGCGCGTAGCCCGGGGGGAGTTGGGCCAGGATGCGGTTCAGCAGGTCCGCGTCCAGCATGTCGGCCAGGACGCTCAGGACCGAGCTCACGTCCCAGCGGGCCGTGGCCGGCGTGGAGCCCTCGATGCGGGCTGCCGCCGCTTCGACGAACTCCGGTGCGGTGAGGGAGCGGGTGACCGGGATCTGGGAGGCGATCACCCGTGCCGCTTCCCTGGGGAGGGTTCGGGCCAGGTCCACTCGTTCCTCGCCGGTCACGTGGCCGCCCAGGGCCGAGAGGACGATGCGGGTGACTCGTTCGGCCTCCGATCTCGTCGCGTACTGGCCGGCTTCCCTCACCTTCCCGGTCAGTTCCTCCCAGCGCCGTCGTTCCGCCGCGTCGTCGCCGCGCGCGGCGCTCGCGACGCGCCTCGTCGTCTCGGCCGGTGCCGTCGTCGTGATCATTCTGCTGGTCTCCTCCGCGTGGGTCCGTCCGGACAGGGACACGTGGCTGCGTCCCGCGGGGAGTACCGAGCCCGCGGGACGCCTCTCGTGAGCCGCTTTCGCCGCGGCTGCCGGTTCAGGCGCTCAGCCGGTCAGCTGCCTGCGCCCGTTGCCGCCGCTGATCTGGATCTTGCGCGGCTTGGCCTGTTCGGCCACCGGGATGCGCAGTGTGAGGACGCCGGCCTCGTACGACGCGTCGATGCGTTCGGTGTCGAGGGTTTCGCCGAGGAACAACTGACGGGTGAAAGCGCCAGTGGGGCGTTCGGCGACGATCAGTTCGGCGCCCTCGGGGGCGGGTGACTTCCGCTCGGCACGGATGTTGAGCACGTTGCGTTCGACGTCGAGGTCGATGGTCTCGGGGTCGACCCCTGGGAGGTCGAAGTGGACGACGAAGTCGTCTCCGGAGCGGTACGCGTCCATGGCCATCGCGCCGGGTCGGGTGGGGCCGAAGACCTGCTGCGCGAGGCGGTCGAACTCGCGGAAGGGATCGGAGCGCATGAGCATCACAGGTCACTCCTCTCGTGCGGCACTGCTGTGCGATGCCCTACGACTCCTTATATAACTCGAGGACGAAAACTTGACAAGCCCAGGCTCATGTCAGAGCCGGCCTGAGCCGGAACCCGAACTCAGGCGCCAGGACCCGGTTGCCCCGGCCCCGGCTCCCCCTCCGTCCGGGCTCCGGTTCAGCCGAACATGCCCGGCTCGTAGTCGCCCGCCGGCTGCTGGACGATGACGTTCAGGCGGTTGTAGGCGTTGATGAGGGCGATCAGGGAGACCAGGGCCGCCAACTGGTCCTCGTCGTAGTGCTTGGCGGCGTTCTCCCAGGCCTCGTCGCTGACCCCGCCGGCCGCGTCCGCGATCCGGGTGCCCTGCTCGACCAGTTCCAGGGCCGCGCGCTCGGCCTCGGTGAAGACCTTGGCCTCCCTCCACGCGGCGATCAGGTTGAGACGCACCGACGTCTCACCGGCCGCCGTGGCGTCCTTGGTGTGCATGTCGGTGCAGAAACCGCAGCCGTTGATCTGGCTGGCGCGGATCTTCACCAGCTCCTGCGTCGCGGCCGGGAGGGTCGAGTCCGACAGGACCTTGCCCGCGGAGTTGATGTAGCGGAAGAACTTGTTCGCGACGGCGTTTCCGAAGAGGTTGATACGGGCTTCCATCGTGGGCTCCTTGCTCATCGTTCGTTCGTCGTTCCGGGGTTGCACAGGTACGACGGGGACCTGCCGCGGTGTGTGACAGCTCCACACGACCAGGTTGCGTGACCTGCATCACACCCCATGCACGCCGGGCTTCGCGTGCCCGAGGGCGGCCGACGGGCGTCCCGATGGGCGGGTTAGCCTCGGTTTGTTCTACGTCAACGGGAGGCCGAACGGCCTCTGGAGGCCGGGAGGCAGTGATGGCGAAGGTTGCGGCGAAGATCCCTACGGCAGTGGTAGCCGCCGGCGGGCTCGTCGGCGGGTACGGCGTGGCCCGGTGGACGAAGAAGCGGCAGCTGGGCGGAGCCGTGCTGGCCGTCGCCGGGGCGGCCGCCGCGCAGCAGTGGCGGCAGCGGGCGGGCGGGAAGGCGGCCGGGGCGCTCACCGCGGCCTACGTCGCCGCGTTCGCCGGGTCGCATCCGCTGGCCAAGAAGGTGGGCGCCTGGCCGTCCGTGTTCGGGGTCGCGGGCGCGGTCGCGCTCGCCTCCTGGGCCGTCGCCGACCGGCGCCACCCCTAGGGCCTCCCCTTCGCGCGGCTCAGACCCGCGCCGCCTGGAACGCCTTCCGGTACGCCCTCGGGCTCGTGCCCACGACGCGGCGGAAGCGTTCCCGGAAGGCGGTCGGGGAGCCGAAGCCCGCCTGCAGGGCGATGCGCTCCACGGGGTACGGCGTCGTCTCCAGCAGGTACTGGGCGCGCCGCACCCTCGCCCGGTGCAGCCACCGCAGCGGTGTCGTGCCGGTCTGCTCGCGGAAGCGGCGGTTGAGGGTCCGGGTGCTCATGCCCGCGTGGGCCGCGATCTCGTCCACGGTGAGGTCGCGGCCGCAGTTCGCCTCCAGCCACTGGAGGACCGGTTCCAGCGTGGCGCCGGCCGGTGCGGGGGGCAGGTCGTGCACGATGAACTGGGCCTGGCCGCCCTCCCGTTCCAGCGGCATGACCGACATCCGGGCCGCGTGCGCGGCGACCGCCGAACCGTGGTCCCCGCGGATCATGTGCAGGCACATGTCCAGCGCCGCCGCCGCGCCCGCGGAGGTCAGGAACTGACCGTTGTCGACGTAGAGCACGTTCGGGTCGACGCTCACCCCGGGGTACCGCTCTGCCAGGTCCCGCGCCGCCCTCCAGTGGGTCGTCGCGCGCAGGCCGTCCAGCAGGCCCGTGGCCGCGAGGACGAAGGCGCCCACGCAGATCGAGGCGATGCGGGTGCCGTTCGCCGCCGCCGCGCGCAGTGCCTCCGCGACGCCCGGCGGGAGAGGAGCCGTGGGATCGGCGACCCCGGGCACGATGATCGTGTCCGCCTCCGCCAGGGCCTTCAGCCCGTACGGCGCCCGGACCGTGAACGCGCCCGAGGCCGCTCGCACCTCCGGTGTCACCGCGCAGACCCGGACCTCGTACGCGTCCCGGCCGTCGAGGTGCGCGTCGGCGTACGCCGCCCCGCCCTCAGGCAGCTTCGCCCAGCCGAAGGTGTCGATGGGGGCGGAGAGGTCGAACGGAATCACCTGGTCCAGTGCCAGAACGGCCACGATGTGCATGAAGCCGGAGCGTAGGCGCAGCCCCCGCGGGACGGCACTGGGGGTAGCCGCAGTCTTCGGCGGCGGGACTCCGTCAGTGCTCGTCGGCGTTCGCGGCAGCCATCGGTGCTCTGCGGCGGGAATCCGTCAGTACCTGGCATTTTCGCCACTTCTTCGTGATCAGTGGTGCGCCTAGCGTCGCCGCGTGACCAAGTTCCTCCTCGCCGTGCACGTCCTGGCCGCGATCGTCGCGATCGGGCCCGTCACCGTCGCGGCCAGCATGTTCCCGCCCGCCGCCCGCCGCGCACTGGCCTCGCCGGACGATCCCGGGGCGGTGGAGACCGTGCGGCTGCTGCTGCGCATCTGCCGGGTGTACGCCGCCGTCGGCGTCGTCGTGCCCGTGTTCGGGTTCGCCACGGCGAGGAACATGGGGGTGCTCGGCGACACCTGGCTGATCGTGTCGATCGCGCTGACCGCGCTCGCCGCGCTCGTGCTCGTCGCCCTCGTGCTGCCACGGCAGGCCGCGATCGCGGAGGCGTTCGAGACCCGGGCAGCGCCGGAGGGCGGGAGCGGGGGCGTGACGGTCACCGCCGCCGCCCGCGCCACCGTCCGGCTCGCCATGGTCACCGGCCTGTTCAATCTGCTGTGGGCCGCCGTGACCGTGCTGATGATCGTCAGGCCGGGTTCGACGACGGGGGCGTGACGTCCGGGTGGCCGCCGCCCTTGCGGGCCGCCTTCGCCTTCTCCGCCACCGCCGTCAGCGGCTTGGCGATGTCCTCCAGGGAGCGCCGTTCGGCGCTGACCGCGAGGAAGGCGGCCACCAGGCCCGCGGCGCACATCAGCGCGGCGCCGATGGAGAAGGCGAGGACCGTGTCGCCGACCTTGCCGGTGCCGGTGAGGTCGGCGAAGAGCATCGGGCCGCTGATACCGCCGGCCGCGGTGCCGATGGCGTAGAAGAAGGCGATGGACATCGCCCTGGTCTCCATCGGGAAGATCTCGGAGACGGTCAGGTAGGCGCTGGAGGCGCCGGCCGAGGCGAAGAACAGCACCACGCACCAGCAGGCCGTCAGGGTTCCCGCGCTCAGCGAGCCGCCGCCGAACAGCCAGGCCGTGCCGAACAGGAGCAGACCGGACAGCAGGTAGGTGGAGGAGATCATCACCCGGCGGCCGACCGTGTCGAAGAGCTTGCCGAGCAGCAGCGGGCCCATGAAGTTGCCGACCGCGATGACGGCGAAGTAGTAGCCGGTGCGGTCGGAGGGGATGTTGAAGAACTTGGTCAGGATGGCGCCGAAGCCGAAGGTGATCGCGTTGTAGAGGAAGGCCTGGCCGATGAAGAGGGAGAAGCCGAGGACGGCCCTGCTGCGGTACTCGGCGAAGACCGTGCGGCCGATCTCGACGAAGCTCACGCTCCTGCGCTGGTGGATGGTGATCTCGCCGTGCGGCTCGGGCAGCGGCTGTCCCCTCTCCGCCGCGATCCGGCCCTCGATGTCGGCCACCACCTCCTCGGCCTCGCGGTCCCTGCCGTGGATCAGCAGCCAGCGCGGGCTCTCGGGGACGTGGCGGCGGACCAGGAGGATCACCAGCGCCAGGACCGCGCCCAGGGCGAACGTCGTCCGCCAGCCCACGTCGGCGGCCAGGATGCCGGTGTTCAGCGCGAGGATCGACAGGAGGGAGCCGCCGACCGCGCCCACCCAGAAGCTGCCGTTGATGATCAGGTCGACGCGGCCGCGGTAGTTCGCGGGGATCAGCTCGTCGATCGCGGAGTTGATCGCCGCGTACTCGCCGCCGATGCCGAAGCCGGTCAGGAAGCGGAAGAGGAAGAACCACCAGGCCTGGAAGGAGAGGGCCGTCAGGGCCGTCGCCGCGAGGTACACCGCAAGGGTGACCATGAAGAGCTTCTTGCGGCCGTAGCGGTCGGTCAGGCGGCCCCAGAACAGGGCGCCGACGCAGGCGCCCGCCACGTAGAGGGCCGCGGCCACGCCCGTGACCTGACCGGAGCTGATCGCGAGTCCGCTGCCGGGCTCCGACAGCCGGCTGGCGATGTTGCCCACGACCGTGACTTCCAGGCCGTCAAGGATCCATACGGTGCCGAGACCGATGACGATCGTCCAGTGCCAGCGCGACCAGGGAAGGCGGTCGAGCCGGGCGGGGATACTGGTGGTCACGGTACGGCCGGTGGCCGCGTCAGCGGTGGCCATGGGCTCCCTCCTCGTCGAGCGGAACGCCATGCGGGTTCCCTCTGATCGACGGGATCACGCCCGGGGCGGGGCCGACCGGCCCACCCGGTACCCAGCGACCGGCCGGCGGCCTACGCCCCCAGCACCCGCGACACCGTGTAGATCAGCAGCCCCGCCAGCGAGCCCACCACCGTGCCGTTGATGCGGATGAACTGCAGGTCGCGGCCGATGTGGGCCTCGATCTTGCGGGTGGTGTGCTCGGCGTCCCAGCTCGCCACCGTGTCGGTGATCAGGGAGGTGATCTCCTTGCGGTAGGTCGTCACCACGTACACCGCCGCGCCCTCCACCCAGCGGTCGACCTTGCCCTGCGCCTTGGAGTCCACGGCCATCCGGGCGCCCAGGGAGAGCAGGGAGGCCCGCACCCGCAGCCGCAGCTCGCTGCGCTCGTCCTCCGCCGCCGCGACGATCATGGACCGTACGGCCGTCCAGGCCGACGCGATCAGGTCCTGGACCTCGCCACGGCCCAGCACGTCGCCCTTGAGCCGCTCCACCCGCGCGCGTGTGTCGCTGTCGGACTGGAGGTCGGAGGCGAAGTCGGTGAGGAAGCGGTCCAGCGCCCCGCGCGCCGGGTGACTGGGCATGTCCCGCATCTCGGTGACGAAACGCAGCAGCTCCCTGTAGACGCGCTCCCCGACCTTGCGGTCGACGAACTTCGGCGTCCAGCCGGGCGCGCCGCCCTGCACGGCGTCCATCACGGAGTCGCCGTGCAGCACCAGCCAGTCGTGCGCACGCGTGACGACCAGGTCGACGACCCGTTTGTGGCCGCCGTCGGCGACGATCTTCTCCAGCATCTTGCCGAGGCCGGGCGCGATCTCCTGGGCGCCCGCCCGGCGAGTGATCGCCTCGCCGACCACCGCCTGCACGTCCGAGTCGCGCAGCACCGTCAGGGCGCCGCGCAGCGCGGTGGCCAGCTCGGCGGTCACCCGGTCCGCGTGCTCCGGGTGGGCGAGCCAGGCGCCCAGGCGGCTGCCGATCCCCACGGCGCGCAGCCGCTGGCGCACCACGTCCTCGGAGAGGAAGTTCTCGCCGACGAACTCACCCAGCGAGATGCCGAGCTGGTCCTTCTTGGTCGGGATGATCGCGGTGTGCGGGATGGGCAGGCCCAGGGGGTGGCGGAAGAGGGCGGTGACGGCGAACCAGTCGGCCAGGGCGCCCACCATGCCCGCCTCGGTGGCCGCGGCGACATAGCCCGCCCAGGCGCCGGCGCCCGCGTGCTCGGCCCACTTGGCGAGGACGTAGACCACGGCCACGAACAGCAGCATCGCGGTCGCTGTCAGCTTCATCCGGCGCACCCCGCGCCGGCGCTCCTCGTCGGCGGGGCTGAACACGGTCATCGCACGGTGCGAGACGGCGGCCTGCGCCTCTCCCGAGCCGGCCTGTGTCGTTTGTTCCATCCACCGTTCCATCCACTCGACCCGTCGGCTCCGCCCCGAGTCCTTCGGCTCCGTCCGAGCCGCTCGGCTCGCTCGACCCGTTCGGTTCCGCTCCGGTCCTCGGGTTCCGTTACAGTCCTTCGGCTCCGCCGCACCGGGCTTCGGGGCCACCCGTTCGATGATCGCCCACGAGTCCCGTACACAATTGTCCCTGCCTGACCGACTCCCGGAACGGAACAGAAGTTCCCGTCGTCTGTCGGAAGAGGACCGGAGCGCTGGGCTCCCGCCGCCGGAGGAGAACATCACCCGTATGACCAGGCGTCACGGCTACAGCCTGCTCGCCGCGATCGTCACGCTGATCGTGGCCGCTTCCGCCGTTCTCTACGGCGTGCTCACCTCCGACGACGGCACGTCCACCGGCGCCCTCGGCACCCGGCGCGGGAGCCACAACTCGGCCGCGCCCGCCTCCACAGGGCTCTGGGTGGGCGCCTGGGCCGCCGCCCCGGCCGCCGCCGAGCCCGGTACGGAGAGCCTCGGCATGGCGGGCCGCTCGGTGCGCAACGTCGTGCACACCGGCGTCGCGGGTACGAGTGCCCGTATCACGCTGTCCAATCTCTACGGCCAGTCGCCGCTGACGATCACGCACGCCACGATCGCGGTCGCCGCCTCCAGGGGCACCGGATCCGGCGGCACCGCCGCCGCCGCGCCGGACACGATGCGGCGGCTCACCTTCTCCGGCGCGCCGAGCGTCGTCGTCCCCGCGGGCGGCCATGTGGTGAGCGACGCCGTCCGAATAGCCGTGCCGCAGGACACGGACGTCCTGGTCACCACCTACTCCCCCACCCCCTCCGGCCCGGTCACCCTGCATCCGCACGCCCGCCAGGTCTCCTACGTCGCCCAGGGCGACCACACCGAGGACGTGACCGGCACGCCGTACACCGAGCGGACGCCGTCCTGGCGGTACCTGACCGCGCTGGACCTGCTCAGCGACCAGGCGGACGGGACCGTCGTCGTCCTCGGCGACTCGATCACCGACGGCATCACCTCGACCGTCGACGCCAACCGCCGCTGGACCGACGTCCTCTCGGAGCGGCTGCTGGCCGCCGGCGCGGAGCACCGGGACGTGCCCCGCTACAGCGTCGTCAACGAGGGCATCAGCGGGAACCAGGTGCTCGCCGACGGGCTCGGGCGGCCCGCGGACAACCCCAGCGGGCTGCACCGCTTCTCGCGGGACGTGCTCGATCGCACGAACGTGAAGGTCGTCGTCGTCGACCTCGGCATCAACGACATACTGCGCAACCGTCGGACGCCCGAGCCCGCGAAGATCGTCAACGGCCTGCGCTCACTGGTGCGGCAGGCCCACGCGCGCGGGCTGAAGGTCGTCGGCGCCACGCTGATGCCCGCCGCGGGCCACCCGGGGTGGTCGACGACGCGGGAGGCGGTACGGCAGCAGGTCAACGCCGCGATCCGGGCCGGGGACGTGTACGACGCCGTCGTCGACTTCGACCGGGCGCTGCGCGACCCGCACGACCCGCGGCGGCTGCGGGCCGCGTACGACTCCGGCGACCATCTGCACCCCAGCGACCTGGGGTTCCGCAAGATGGGCGAGGTGTTCGACCTGGGGAATCTGTGGGGGACGGTGCAGAGGGGGGTCTGAGCCGTCAGTAGTGCCGGTTCCTGCGGCGGTCGCGCTGCTCCCAGCGCTCCTCGCGGCGTGCCGCCTGCAGTTCGCGGCGCTCGGCCCTGCGGTCCAGCTTCTCCTGGCGGCGCTCCTCCTTCAGGCGGAGCCGTTCCGCCCTGGTGAGCTTGCGCTCCACTCCCACGCCGCCCCAGAAGGCGAAGCCCGTCACGATCACGCGCGGGGCGCCCGGCTCCCCGGGTACGCCCTCCTCGCGGTGGTCGAAGCCGCCCATGATGCCGATGCCGCGCACGACCACCTCGACGCCGGGCGGCACGATGATCTGCATCCCGCCCATGATGGCCACGCAGTTGATCTCGACCTCGCGGTCGGCGAAGTTCGCCTCGCGCAGGTCGATCTCCCCTCCGCCCCAGAAGGTGAAGCAGTTGAACCGCTTGGGCACGGTCCAGGTCCCCTTGCGCTGGAACCCGGACATGACGGCGACGGCCCACGACGAGGTGCCCTCGCCGCCGACCACCCGCCCCGGCCAACTTCCGTCTTCCTGAGGCGCCTTGTTCAGGGACACCGCCGGAGCGGCGGCCTGCGCGGCGGGCAGGTCACGGGTGAGCGGAGCCAGATCCCCGTACGTGCGCGCCTTGTAGGTCGCCTCCAGGCGCTCCTCGAACTCCGCCATGTCCAGCCGCCCTTCGGCGAGGGCGTCCCGCAGGACCTCGGCGACTCGTTCACGATCGGCGTCGGAGGCGCGCAGCTCCGGGGCATCGTCGGTCATGCGGAGCAGCCTACGAGTTCCCCGCTCGGGAGGCTACGAGGCCGCGCGTTCCGCACCGGCCGCCGACCCCGCGTACATCTTCGCGATCACCGCCTCGATGTCCGGCTCCCGCACCGACAGGTCCACCAGCGGGTACCCGTCCGCGATCCGCGCCACCAGCGGCGCCGCCGACTCGGCGGCCGGAAAGGCCAGCCACTGCCGCGGCCCCTCCACTCGCACCACGCGCGCGCCGGGCACCTCGATCGGCGGCAGCTCCCGCTCCAGGTCGACCACCAGGGTGCGTTCGCCCCCGCCCGCCTCGTGCAGCCCGGCCAGCGGGCCGTCGTACATCAGGCGCCCGTGGTCGATGACCATCACCCGCGAGCACAACTGCTCGATGTCCTGCAGGTCGTGCGTGGTCAGCAGCACCGTGGTGCCGCGCTCGGCGTTCAGGTCGCGCAGGAACCCGCGGACCCTGGCCTTGCTGATCACGTCCAGGCCGATGGTCGGCTCGTCGAGGTAGAGGACCTCCGGGTCGTGCAGCAGGGCAGCCGCGATGTCGCCGCGCATGCGCTGGCCCAGGGAGAGCTGGCGCACCGGGACGTCCAGCAGGTCGGCCAGTTCGAGGAGCTCGACGCAGCGGTCGAGATTCTCGCGGTAACGGGCGTCGGGGATGCGGTACATGCGGTGCATCAGCCGGTAGGAGTCGATCAGCGGCAGGTCCCACCACAGCGTCGTACGCTGCCCGAACACCACCCCGATGCGCTGCGCGAGCCGCGTCCGCTCACGGGAGGGGTCGATCCCGGCGACGCGCAGCCGGCCGCCGCTGGGGGTGAGGATGCCCGTGAGCATCTTGATCGTCGTCGACTTGCCGGCGCCGTTCGGGCCGATGTAGCCGACCATCTCGCCGCGCGCCACGGAGAAGGAGATCGCGTCGACCGCACGCACCTGCCGCCGTTCCCTCTTGAGGAACCCGGTCCTCTTGCGCACGTCGAAGACCTTCTCGACGCGGTCGAGTTCGATGAAACCCGGGTCCGCGGAGTCCGCGTCCGCGAAGCCGCCGTCCACTCCCATGACAACCATGTCCCTTCAGCTCCCCGTGCTCCGATACGACCGCAGCCCCACGCGCCAGGCCAGCCCCGCCAGCGCGCAGCAGCCCACCGCGACCAGCGGCGAGGCGAACGCCGTCCACCCCGGCAGCCCCAGCGGAAACGGCCGCCCGAGCACGTAGCTCGCGGGCAGCCAGTTGACGAACGCCAGCGGCAGGACGAAGGTCACCCCGCGCACCAGCTCCCGCCCGAAGACGGTGGGCGGGTACTGAAGCAGCGTGGCGCCGCCGTAAGTGAAGGCGTTCTGCACCTCGGAGGCGTCCTGCGCCACGAACTGGAAGGCCGCCCCCGCGACGAACACCGCGCAGAAGATCCCGCAGCCGCTCAGCAGCATCACCGGCATCAGCAGCACCTTCAGTGCGGTCCAGTGCAGGTGGTCGAGCGCGAGCAGTGCGTAACCCAGCACCAGCATCCCCTGCGTGACCCGGCCCAGGCGGCGCAGCGCGAAGCGGTCCGCGGCGACCTGGGCGAGCACCGGGGCCGGGCGGACCAGCAGCGTGTCCAGCGTCCCGTCCCGCACCCGCCGGCCCAGCCGGTCCATCGAGCCGATCGCGAGGTCGGCCAGCCCGAAGGAGGTGCTGGACAGCCCGTAGAGGAACGCGATCTCCGGCAGCGTGTAGCCGCCGAGCGCGTCCACGCGGGAGAACATCAGCAGGATCGCCACGAAGTCCAGCGCGGTCACCGCGAAGTTCCCGAACGTGGTCATGATGAAGGAGGCCCGGTAGGCCATCGTGGAGCGCAGCCACATCCCGGCGATCAGGCGGTACGCCCGCAGCCCTTCCGCGAGCCGGCTGCCGGATGCGGGCGCGGCGGCTTCGGACGAAGCAGCCGAAGCGGACGCGGACGACGCGGGCTCGGTGATCTCAGCCACCCTGCACCACCACCCGCCGTGTCGCCGCCGTCTGCACCAGCCGCCCCGCCGCCAGCAGCGCCACCGCCCAGGCGCCCTGGAAGGCGTACGTGCCGGGCGGGGCCGCCCGGCCCAGCAGAACGTCGGCCGGGGCCTGCAGCAGCGACGACCACGGCAGCGCCCGGACCACTTCGCCGAGGGCGCCCGGGAAGACGTTCAGCGGCAGCAGCATCCCCGAGCAGAAGATCCCGCCCAGCCACGCCATCTGCACCACGCCGGTCCCGTCCATCAGCCAGAACGCGCTCAGCGCGACCAGGAACCTGATCCCGAAGCTCACCAGCATCGCCAGCAGCACCGCGCCGAGGAACGCCGTCCAGGTCAGCGCGTCGGTGGGCAGCGCGACGGGGAAGAACAGCGCCCCGAACACGAAGGGCACCACCCCGCGGCCCAGCAGCTGGAACAGCGCCCGGCCCAGGTCTGCCGCCAGCCACCACAGCTGAAGATCGGCGGGCCGGTAGAGGTCGATCGCGATGTCACCCGTACGGATGCGCTCCAGCAGCTCGTCCTCGACGCCGCCCCCGCCGATCGCGAGCGTGGACAGAAAGGCCTGTCCCAGCCAGACGTACGTCACGGCCTGGCCGCGGTCGTAGCCGCCCAGGTGCGGACGCACGTCCCACAGCGCAAGGTACGTGTACACGAGGATCAGCCCGAACACCGTGTTCGTGAACACCCCGGCCGCCGTGGCCGCCCGATACGTCGCGTACCGTCTGAATCCCCCCGCCGCGACGGCCGCGTACAACCGCCCAGCGCCCACGTCACGCCCTCCAAGGTCCGCCGACACCGAAGCGCAGGAGCCTAGTGCGCGCGCGACGCGGCGTGCCACGCAATTTCCGCCCCGGACAAGTTCCCGAGACCGGGAACGGAACGCTTGGTGCGAGAGTCTTCATCTGGGGGCGCAGAAGGCGCATGAGGGCGTACGGGAACGTACGACGCGAAACAGGAGTCCGTGCACGAGATGAGCGACGAGCCGCAGCCGCAGGCCGGGGCGCAGCAGCCACAGGCCGAGACGCAGCCGCAGCCGCAGTCCGCCGAGTCAGAGGCGACAGCGCCGCAGTCCGGCCGAGTCCCGCCACCGAAGGCCGCAGCGCGGCCCCGGACCGACTCCGCAGAGCGGGGCTCCGCCGAGTCCGCCACATCCGGGTCCGAGTCCGCCGACGAGGACGCCGCCGGGTCCTCGTCCGCTGCGCAGGAGCCCGAGGGCTCCGCGGCACAGGGCTCTGCCGGGTCCGCGGATGAGCGCCGCGAGGGGGCTGCGGCGCGGGGCTCGGCCCGGGCTGCCGGGCAGCGCCCCGACGGGCCCGCGGCGCAGGGCCGCGCGGAGGGCGCCGCAGGTGGGCGTCCGAGCGCCGCCGCAGACGGTGACAGCGCCGCAACCGCGGCCGAGGGCGGGTCGGGAGGCGCGGGCGGGTCCGCGGTCGAGAGCGCGGACGGACCCGCGTCGGGAGTCGGCGGCGGACGAGGTGACGCGAGGGCTGCTGCGGGCGGCGCGGGTGCGCCCGCCCGAGGCGACGCGAGCACTTCCGGAGCAGACCGCACAGGGGCCGGTGACGCGAGCGCGGCGGGATCCGCCGCGGGCGGACACCGCGACGCCCCCACGGACGGCGACTCGGGCAACCACGATGCGGGCAACCACGGCATCCCCGCACAAGGCCACGGACACACCACCGGCACAGGCCCCTCATGGGCCGCCCGGTCGGGCGGCGCGGGCGCACCCGCGCAAGACGACGACGCCCCCGGAACAGCCCGCGATGCGGGCAACCCCGCACGCGGGCAAGGAGACACCACCGGCACAGGCCCCTCGTGGGCCGCCCGGTCGGGCGCCACGGGCGCACAGGGCAACGCCGACATTCCCGCCCCGCGCCACCCCGACACCGCCGCGGGACGTACCTCGGGCATCCCCGCGACCGGCCGGGCAACGACCACCGGCCAGGGCGGCGCTGCGGGCCGTCCGGGAGCCGTCGGCCCCACAGGAGCCCTCGGCCACGCGGGAGTTGTCGGCCAGGGACCCGCGGGCGGCACCTCGACAAGCCGTCCGGCCACCCCCGCGGCGGGCCACACGAGCGCCGCCATGAGCGGTGGCCGCCGCCCCGGGGCCGCCGCGGCCGGCGGAGCCGAAGGAACCGGCGGAGCCCGGGACGTCCCCGGCGAGGGTGAGGCCAAGCAGCCGAAGCGGGCCAAGCGGACCGGGTGGCGGCGGGTGTTCCCGACCTGGCGGATGCTGCTCGGTGGGTTCCTCACCGTCGTGCTGCTGGTGATCGGCGCGTTCATCCTCGGGTACTCCCTCGTCGAGATCCCGCCCGCCAACGCCCTGGCCATGAAGCAGGCCAACGTCTACCTCTACGACGACGGCACCGAGATCGCCCGCGACGGCGACATCAACCGCGAGAGCGTCGCCCTCGCGCAGATCTCCAAGGACGCCCAGCACGCCGTACTGGCCGCCGAGGACCGCGACTTCTACACCGAGTCCGCCGTCGACCCCAAGGCGATGGTCCGCGCCGGCTGGAACACCGCCACCGGCAAGGGCAAGCAGTCCGGCTCCACGATCACCCAGCAGTACGTCAAGAACTACTACCTGGGACAGGAACAGACCGTCACCCGCAAGGTGAAGGAGTTCTTCATCGCGATCAAGCTGGACCGCAACGAGCCCAAGGACAAGATCCTCGAGGGCTACCTCAACACCAGCTACTTCGGCCGCAACGCCTACGGCATCCAGGCCGCCGCCCAGGCCTACTACGGCATCAAGGCCAAGGACCTCGACCCGGCGCGCGCCGCCTACCTCGCCGCACTGGTCAACGCGCCCAGCGAGTACGACGTCGTCGCCCACCCCGAGAACAAGGCCGCCGCCGTCGCCCGCTGGAACTACGTCCTGGACGGCATGGTCAAGAAGCACTGGCTCAGCGCCTCCCAGCGGGCCGGCATGAAGTTCCCCATGCCGAAGGACGCCACCGTCCCCACCGGGATGGCCGGTCAGCGCGGCTACCTCGTCCGCGCGGTGAAGGACTACCTGGCCAAGAACAAGATCCTCAGCGAGGACGAGCTGGCCGCGGGCGGCTACCGCATCACCACCACCCTGCAGAGGAGCAAGCAGGACGCCTTCGTGAAGGCGGTCGACGACCAGCTGATGAAGAAGCTGGACAAGAACAACCCGGTCGACAAGTACGTCCGGGCCGGCGGCGCCGCCGTCGACCCGAAAACCGGCGAGATAGTCGCCATGTACGGCGGCATCGACTACGTCAAGCAGTTCACCAACAACGCCACCCGCCGGGACTTCCAGGTCGGCTCCACCTTCAAGCCGTTCGTCCTCGCCTCCGCCGTCCAGAACCACTCCGAGACCGCGGACGGCCGCCGCATCACCCCCAACACGATCTACGACGGCACCAACAAGCGGCCCGTCCAGGGCTGGAGCGGCTACTACGCCCCCGAGAACGAGGACCAGCGCTCCTACGGCGACATCACCGTCCGTGAGGCCACCGACAAGTCCGTCAACGCGGTGTACGCGCAGATGGCCGTCGACGTCGGCGCCGACAAGGTGAAGGACACCGCCGTCGCCCTCGGTCTGCCGACCGACACCCCGGAGCTGATCGGCGGCCCGTCCATCGCGCTCGGCGTGGCCCGGGCCAGCGTCCTCGACATGGCCGAGGCCTACGCGACCCTCGCCAACCACGGCAAGCACGGCGCGTACACGATCATCAAGAAGATCACCAAGGACGGCGCCGACGTGGTGGACCTGCCCGAGCAGACCACCTCGCAGGCCGTCAGCCGCGAGGCCGCCGACACCACCACCGCGGTCCTGCAGTCCGTCGTCCAGAACGGCACCGGCGCCCCGGCCCAGGCGATCGGCCGCCCGGCCGCCGCCAAGACCGGCACCGCCGAGAACGACCAGGCCGCCTGGTTCGCCGGCTACACCCCCGACCTGGCCACCGTCGTCTCCGTCATGGGCCAGGACCCGGTCACCGCCGCCCACAAGCCGCTGTACGGCGCCATGGGCCTGGACCGGATCAACGGCAGCGGCCCGCCCGGCAGCATCTGGGCCCAGTTCATGGGCGACGCCCTGAAGAACACCCTGGCCACCGACTTCGACCTGCAGATCCAGCCCGGCGCCGACCAGACCCAGCCGCCGCCGTCCAGTGGCACCGCCGAGACGCCGGGCACCGGCGGGCAGGACAACGGCGGCAGCACCGGCACGGACACCGGCGGCCAGGACACCCAGGGTCAGGGCCAGGACCAGGGGCAGACCGGAGGCACCCCGGGCGACACCGCCGGCGGCACCACGGGCGACACCCCGACCACCGGCGGCCAGGGCGGGAGCACCCCGACCACCGGCGGCGGCACCGGCGACACCACGGCCGGAGGAACCACGGGCGGCACCCCGACCACCGGCGGCCAGGACGGGGGCACACCGACCACCGGCGGCGGCACGACCGGCAGCACCAGCCCGAGCGGCGGCACGACGGGCGACGGCGGGACGACCACCGGCACGGACACGAGCACGGGAGGCGGCCAGAACGTCACCGCGCCGAGACCGTAGCGCTCATGTGGTGAGGGGGCGGCGGGTAGGGGGCCGACGGGGCACCGGTCCCCGACGGCCCCTAGTGACCGGAGGTCACCTTCAGCCCCACCACCGCCACCAGCAGCAGACACACGAAGAAGATCCGGGCGGCGGTCGCCGGCTCCCCCAGCACCACCATGCCCAGCACCGCCGCACCGGCCGCGCCGATGCCGACCCAGACGCCGTAGGCGGTACCGATGGGCAGGGAACGGGCGGCGTAGGACAGCAGCAGCATGCTCGCGACGATCCCGGCACCGGTGAGCACACTGGGAACCGGCCGGGTGAAGCCCTCGCTGTACTTCATCCCGATCGACCAGCCGACCTCCAGCAGACCGGCGACGACAAGCAGAACCCAGGCCACGACGAGCACCTCCGAGACGATTCACTGACGAACGGGGGTGCGTCGTCTTTGCCTGCATCCCGGTACGGCGCGTCTCGTCGGGCTCCCTTCCGAGGTTAGCAAAGCACAGGCAAAGGGGCCGGTGACCGACGACGAAGGGGCTGGTGACAACGGTCACCAGCCCCTCGCATCCGGCCCTCGGCCCTCACATCACCGCACTCACAGGTACAGGCCGGTGGAGTCCTCCGACCCCTCGAACCGGTCGGCGGCCACGGCGTGCAGATCACGCTCGCGCATCAGCACGTACGCGGTGCCCCGCACCTCCACCTCGGCCCGGTCCTCCGGGTCGAACAGGACCCGGTCGCCCGGCTCCACGGTCCGCACGTTCTGCCCGACCGCGACGACCTCCGCCCAGGCCAGCCGGCGTCCCACCGCCGCCGTGGCGGGAATCAGGATGCCGCCGCCCGAACGCCGCTCGCCCTCGCTCGTGTCCTGCCGGACGAGGACCCGGTCGTGCAGCATCCGGATCGGCAGCTTGTCGTGATGGGTGCTGTGCTCGTTTCTGTTGGCGCTCACGCCTCGAACCTACCTGCCTTCAGCATGTCCGTACCCGGGTGGGTCAGCCCCGGCGCCTGCGCGCGCCCAGGGTGAGCAGCCCGACGACGCCGACGGCGACGAGCGCGACCGGCACGATCCGCTCCAGGCGGGGCGCGCCGTCCCCGTCCACGAACTGGGCCCGCACATCGCTCACGACCCGGTTGACCTGCACATAGGCCCGTCCGAGAGTGTGGTCGATGTTGGCGGCGACCTTGGCCTTGGCGTCGCCGACGATGGTCTTCGGGTGCACGCGCACCCCGATCTCGTCGAGCGTCTCGGCCAGCACCTCGCGACGGCGCCTGATGTCCGCCTCGATCTCAGCCGGGGTCCTGGTGTCCGCCGTGTCCGCCACCGTACCGCCTCCGAAGTCCACTGATGCCTGTTCAGTACAGTCTGTCAGCTCCGGGCCGGACCGTACTGTCGGCACCCCCGGTTACCCTCGGACCGACACGGTATTGGCACGCACGAGGAGACGAGCTTCCATGACCGAGCGACTCCAGCCCGGGGATGTGGCCCCCGCCTTCACGCTCCCCGACGCCGACGGCAACGAGGTGTCGCTGGCCGACCACAAGGGCCGCAAGGTCATCGTCTACTTCTACCCGGCCGCCCTCACCCCGGGCTGCACCAAGCAGGCCTGCGACTTCACCGACAACCTCCAGCTCCTGGCCGGCGCGGGCTACGACGTGATCGGCATCTCCCCCGACAAGCCCGAGAAACTGGCGAAGTTCCGCGAGAAGGAGTCCCTGAAGGTCACCCTCCTCGCCGACCCCGACAAGAAGGTCCTGGACGCCTACGGCGCCTTCGGCGAGAAGATGAACTACGGCAGGACCTACATGGGCGTCATCCGCTCCACGATCATCGTGGACGAGGACGGCAAGGTCGAACGCGCCCTGTACAACGTCAGGGCCACCGGCCACGTGGCCAAGATCATCAAGGATCTTGGGATCTGAGGGCCACAGTGCAGGCCGCGAGCGGCCCGCGCCGGGTGACCGGTACGGGCCGCTTCTGCATTCCGTGCGTGACCGTCCGACAAACGGTTCGTTACTCCGTACGAGCTACGAACACGTGGCCGCATACGGAACCGGGAGGGCTCGATGGGGGCGATGCGTACGCCGAGGAACGACCGGAGAAGGCCGCGGACCCGTACAGCAGGGAACGGCTTGCGTGGACCGTCGCCGAAGCTCGCAACTGGGCAGACCTGATACGGCGGCTGGGACTTCGGGTAAACGGAGGCCAACGACGGGTGCTTCAGGAGAAAGTCGCCGCTCACGGGCTCGACACCAGCCACTTCGTCAAACGCAGCCCCTGGCGCAAGTACCCGGACGCCGCGATCGCAATGGCTGCCGCCTCCTCGTCCTCGCTCCGCGAAGTGGCCCTGAAGCTCGGCGCCACCCCGGCCACCGGGACGCTGTCCCATATCCGTCGCCGGATCAGCGCATCCGGAATCGACGTCAGCCATTTCCCTGGGTTGAACGAGCCCGAACCGGACCTGCCTTTCACGCCGCAGGAGTTGAGCGCCGCCGCAACGACGGCGACGAGCATCCGTGGTGTGGCCCGCGCCTTGGGCATACCGGACGACAGCTGCTCCCGCTCGGCCCTGAATCGCATGCTACGCGCCCAGGCCATCGACACAGAGCACTTCTCCCACCGCCGAGTCGCGATTCCCGAGGGCAGGTTGCGCGACGCAGTGGAGCGTTCCACGAGTTATGCCGAGGTGATGCGATGTCTCGACCTGGAAGTCAACGACACCAACCACCGGCGCGTCCGACGTGCATCAGCTCGGCTCGGTCTCGATACAAGCCACTTCAAGCGCAAGTCATGGGCTCGGCCGGAGCGCCCCGCACCGGCACCCATCGCTCGACGGGTGCTGGTAGTCCTGCCTCCCGACGCCGGGCGGACGAACAGGACTCAACTCCACCGGGCACTGACCGAGATCGGCGTGCCGTATGCATGCGAGACCTGTGGCAATGCCGGGGAGTGGCTGGGGCAGCCGATCACCTTGCAGATCGACCACGTCAACGGCAACTGGCGCGATAACCGCCGGGAGAATCTGAGGTACCTGTGTCCCAACTGCCACTCCTTGACGGAGACGTGGTGCCGCCAGAAGGGGAGGCCACCTCTCGCCGCGAAACGAGCGATGCCCGTACACTGAACGCTGCCGGTCGAGCACGATGACCGTTTTTGAGCGGCCGTGATGGAATTTGGCAGTCATGCTGGGTTTAGGTCCCAGTGGGCTATACGCCCGTGTGGGTTCGAGTCCCACCGGCCGCACCGCCCCCCGCCTTTTGAACAAAGGCGGGGGGCGTCTTCGTAGGTCAGCCCAACAACTCCCGCACCACCGGCACCAGTGCCCGGAACGCCTTGCCCCGGTGGCTGATCGCGTTCTTCTCCTCCGGGCTCAGCTCCGCGCATGTGCGGGTCTCGCCGTCCGGCTGGAGGATCGGGTCGTAGCCGAAGCCGTTCGTGCCGGCCGGGGCGTGGCGCAGCACGCCCCGCAGTTGGCCTTCCACCACCCGCTCCGTGCCGTCCGGCAGCGCCAGGGCCGCCGCGCAGGCGAAGTGCGCTGCCCTGTGGTCGTGGGCGATGTCCGAGAGCTGGGCGAGGAGCAGGTCGAGGTTGGCCTTGTCGTCGCCGTGCCTGCCGGACCAGCGGGCGGAGAAGATGCCGGGGGCGCCGCCGAGGACGTCGACGCAGAGGCCGGAGTCGTCCGCCACGGCCGGCAGGCCTGTCGCCTGGGCCAGGGCGTGGGCCTTGAGCAGGGCGTTCTCGGCGAAGGTGACGCCTGTTTCCTTGACGTCGGGGATGTCGGGGTAGGCCTCCGCCCCGACGAGTTCGTGGCTCAGGCCTGCGTCGGCGAGGATCGCCCTGAGTTCGGTGATCTTTCCGGCGTTGCGGGTGGCGAGGATCAAGCGGGTCATGCTCACCAGTATCAGGGGACGGTCAGGGCGTGCAGACCTTGGTCAGTTCGCCTGCGGCGTCGGTGACCGGGGTGACGTCGGGGCTCCTGTCGCCGTTCCTGATGGCGGTGCGGACGTTGTCCACGGCTCTGCCGAGGTCGTCCACGGCCTTGTTGACGTCGGCGTTGTCGGTCTTGTCGCCGATCTTCTCCAGGTCCTTCTCGATCGTGCCGAGGGATTCGTCGGCCTGTGCGGGGTCGTTCGCCGCGTTCTGCACCGCTTGCTGGAGGTCGGTGACTCTGTCGGCGATGGAGTCGGCGGTCTGGACGCAGTCCAGGGTCTTGTCGACCGCGTCGCAGCCGGTCAGGGCGGAGACGGTGAGCGCGACGGCGGCGATGGCGGTGGTGCGGCCCGGGCGTCGTCGGTGTCGGCTCGCGGCCATGGCTCGGTGTCCTCCCCTGTGGTGGCCGGGCGTACGGCGGTGGTGCCGTGCGCCCGTACCGGTAGGGACGCGGGCCGGGTGGCCGGGGTTGCCCTCGACGCTCGCCTGTCTTGAGGCTCCCTTTACTTTTGCTTCTCGAGTGCCGTGCTCTGGATCAAGGCGAGGTCGGCGCAGCCGGCCACGGCGAGGTCGAGCAGGGCGTTCAGTTCGTCGCGGGCGAAGGGCGCGGCCTCGGCGGTGCCCTGGACCTCGACGAAGCGTCCGTCGCCGGTGCAGACGACGTTCATGTCGGTGTCGGCGCGCACGTCCTCCTCGTAGCGGAGGTCGAGGAGCGGGACTCCGCCGACGATGCCCACGGACACCGCGCTCACCGTGCCGGTGAGCGGCTGGCGGCCGGGCTTGATGAGCTTCTTGGCCTGGGCCCAGGCGACCGCGTCGGCGAGGGCGACGTAGGCGCCGGTGATGGCCGCGGTGCGCGTGCCGCCGTCGGCCTGGAGGACGTCGCAGTCCAGGACGATGGTGTTCTCGCCGAGTGCCTTGTAGTCGATGACGGCGCGCAGGGACCGGCCGATGAGGCGGCTGATCTCGTGGGTGCGGCCGCCGATCCTGCCCTTGACGGACTCGCGGTCGCCGCGGGTGTTGGTGGCGCGGGGCAGCATGGCGTACTCGGCGGTGACCCAGCCTTCGCCGCTGCCCTTGCGCCAGCGCGGGACGCCTTCGGTGAGGGAGGCGGTGCAGAGGACCTTGGTGTCGCCGAAGGAGACGAGGACGGAGCCCTCGGCGTGCTTGCTCCAGCCGCGTTCGATGGTGACCGGGCGGAGTTGTTCGGCGGTGCGGCCGTCGATTCGAGACATGACGTCGAGCCTAGTCCTCCGCGCGGAAGGGGCTCCTCCCGCATCGGGAAGAGCCCCTTCCAGGTGAACCCTGCGGACCGTGCGGACCGCGGAGGGTCACATCATGTCTTCGATCTCCGCCGCGATGGGGTCGGCGTCGGTGCCGATGACGACCTGGATGGCGCTGCCCATCTTGACGACGCCGTGGGCGCCGGCGGCCTTCAGGGCGGCCTCGTCGACCAGCGAGGCGTCGTGGACCTCGGTGCGCAGCCGGGTGATGCAGCCTTCGATCTCGTCGATGTTGTCGATGCCGCCGAGCCCGGCAACGATCTTCTCAGCCTTGCTGGCCATGTTCCTTCTCCCTGATCCGAACCGCTTTGTCGCAGTAACCCACAGTTGGCCCATCTTCGCGAGCGGTCGTGCCGTGGGTACCGAAAGATGGCGTTCACGACAGCGGAACCGTTCGCCAACTGGTCTACACCACCGTTGGGACGGCAACCAAACGCGGGCCGGACGGGGTGCCGCACGGAGGAGCGGAGCCGGGGAGGACGCCCATGTGTGCCGACAGCGCCGACGCCGGAATCTCCCCCGTCCGCGATCGTTGGAACACCTTGTTCCAGGGGCTGCAGAAGATGGGCCGCAGTCTGCAGCTGCCGATCGCCGTGCTGCCGGCCGCGGGCATCCTGAACCGGCTGGGGCAGCCGGACGTGTTCGGCAAGGACGGGCTCGGCTGGACCGATGTCTCGAAGGTGATGGCGGGTGCGGGCGGCGCGCTGCTCGACGGCCAGCTGGGGCTGCCGTTGCTGTTCTGCGTCGGTGTGGCCATCGGCATGGCGAAGAAGTCGGACGGCTCCACCGCGCTGGCGGCGGTGGCGGGCTTCCTCGTCTATTACAACGTGCTGCATCAGTTCCCGGTCGCCTGCCCGGCCGGGGCGGAGGTGATCGCGACCGGCTGCCAGGCGGCGAGCGGGACGGTGACGGCGTTCACCTACCAGAATCCGGGGGTCTTCGGCGGGATCGTGATGGGGCTGCTGTCCGCCTTCTTCTGGCAGCGCTTCCACCGTACGAGGCTGGTGGACTGGCTGGGCTTCTTCAACGGCCGCCGCCTGGTGCCGATCATCATGGCGTTCGTGGCGATCCTCTTCGCCGCCCTGTGTCTGTGGATCTGGCCGCCGATCGGCAGCGGCCTGGAGAGCTTCAGCAACTGGCTGAGCGAGGCCGGGGCGTGGGGGGCCGGGATCTTCGGCCTGGCGAACCGGTCGCTGCTGGTGGTGGGCCTGCACCAGTTCCTGAACGTGCCGATCTGGTTCCAGTTCGGCAGTTACACCAAGCCCGACGGGACGGTGGTGCACGGCGACATCAACATGTTCCTCGCGGGGGATCCGAACGCGGGGCAGTTCACCTCGGGCTTCTTCCCGATCATGATGTTCGCGCTGCCGGCGGCGGCGCTGGCGATGACGCACACCGCCCGGCCGGAACGCCGCAAGGAGGTCGGCGGGCTGATGCTGTCGGTGGCGCTGACGTCGTTCGTCACGGGGATCACCGAGCCGCTCGAGTACTCGTTCCTGTTCATCGCCCCGGTGCTGTACGGGGTGCACGCGGTGCTGACCGGCGCGTCGATGGCGGCGACGTGGGCGCTGGGCGTGCACGACGGGTTCAGCTTCTCGGCGGGGCTGATCGACTACGTGATCAATTGGAATCTGGCGACCCGGCCGTGGGCGATCGTTCCGATCGGTCTGTGCTTCGCGGCGGTGTACTACCTGATCTTCCGTTTTGCGATCACGACGTTCGATCTGAAGACTCCGGGGCGGGAGCCTGAGGGGGAAGTGGAGGACACGACCAAGGCCTGAAGGCAGCCTGGCAACAGCTCGAACGCGGCCCGCACGGGGCGTAGCGGAGTGGTCGCAAGTTCGCGGGTTCCTTACCTCACCTTCATCGTGCTACAACAGGTCTACACCACTGAGTGGTGTAGACCACCACCCGATGGAGGACGGACGTATGAGCACCGCCACCGCCACAACGACGGCGGCACCCGCGAAGAAGCGGGGATCTGGCCTGTTCCAGGGCCTGCAGAAAGTTGGCCGAAGCCTGCAGCTTCCGATCGCCGTTCTGCCGGCGGCGGGCATCATGGTCCGCCTGGGCCAGGACGACATCTTCGGCAAGGACGGTCTGGGCTGGGACAAGGTCGCCGCCGTGTTCAACAACGCGGGTGGCGCGCTGACCGGGGCCCTGCCGATCCTGTTCTGCATCGGCGTCGCCATCGGCTTCGCCAAGAAGGCCGACGGCTCGACTGCGCTGGCCGCCGTGGTGGGCTTCCTCGTCTACAGCAAGGTCCTCGAGGCCTTCCCCCTGACCGAGCAGCACATCGAGAAGGGGAAGATAGTCGAGGCCACCTACAACAACCCAGGTGTGCTCGGCGGCATCATCATGGGCCTGCTCGCCGCCGTCCTGTGGCAACGCTTCCACCGCACGAAGCTGGTGGACTGGCTCGGCTTCTTCAACGGCCGCCGACTGGTGCCGATCATCATGGCCTTCGTCGGCATCGTGGTGGGTGTCGTCTTCGCCCTGATCTGGAAGCCGATCGGCACCGGCATCAGCGACTTCGGCGACTGGATGACCGGCCTCGGCTCGGGCGGTGCGGCCCTGTTCGGCGGCGTGAACCGCGCACTGATCCCGGTCGGCATGCACCAGTTCGTGAACACCGTCGCCTGGTTCCAGCTGGGCAGCTTCACCGACTCCGCCGGCCAGGTCTGGCAGGGCGACATCCCGCGCTTCCTGCACGGTGACGCATCCGCCGGCCTGTTCCAGTCCGGCTTCTTCCCGATCATGATGTTCGGCCTGCCGGCTGCCGCGCTCGCCATCGCGCACTGCGCCCGACCCGAGCGCCGCAAGGTCGTGCTCGGCATGATGATCTCCCTGGCGCTGACCTCCTTCGTCACCGGTGTCACGGAGCCGATCGAGTTCTCCTTCATGTTCATCGCGCCGATCCTGTACGTGCTGCACGCCGTGCTCACCGCCGCGTCGATGGCCGTCACATGGGGCCTGGGCGTGCACGACGGCTTCAACTTCTCGGCCGGCTTCATCGACTACGCGCTCAACTGGCACTTGGCGACCAAGCCATGGATGATCATCCCGATCGGCCTGGTGTTCGCGGTGATCTACTACGTGACCTTCCGCTTCGCCATCATCAAGTTCAACCTCCCCACCCCGGGCCGCGAGCCCGAGGAGGAGGTCGAGGACCTCACGAAGGCGTGAGCCCTCCCCGGTTGTGAGAAGGCCCCCGAGCGAACTGCTCGGGGGCCTTCTCGCGTCGTCGCGGCATCAGATCTCGTACGTGGCTCCGGGCGCCGCCAGTTCCACCGGGCCGGCGTAGACCGCGCGGGCGTCGGTGAGGTTGATGTGGGGGTCGGTCCACGGGGGGATGTGGGTGAGGACGAGGCGGCGGGCACGGGCGCGGGCGGCGGCCTCGCCCGCCTCACGGCCGTTGAGGTGCAGGTCGGGGATGGTCTCCTTGCCGTCCGTGAAGGCGGCCTCGCACAGGAACAGGTCGGACTCCCGGGCGAGTTCCTCCAGGGCCTCGCTGACGCCTGTGTCGCCGGAGTACGTCAGAGTCCGGCCGCCGTGCTCGAGCCGGATGGCGTACGCCTCCACCGGGTGGGCCATCAACTCGGTGTGCACGGAGAAGGGGCCGATGTCGAAGGTGCCCGGCTTGACCGTGTGGAAGTCGAAGACCTCGCTCATGGACGAGGCGGTGGGAGTGTCGGCGTAGGCCGTGGTCAGCCGGTGCTCGGTGCCCTCGGGGCCGTAGACCGGCAGAGGGTCGCAACGCCCGCCGTCGTGCCGGTAGTAGCGCGCGACGAAGTACGCGAGCATGTCGATGCAGTGGTCGGCGTGCAGATGGCTCAGGAAGATCGCGTCGAGGTCGTAGAGACCGCAGTGGCGCTGCAGCTCGCCCAGGGCGCCGTTGCCCATGTCGAGGAGCAGCCGGAAGCCGTCGGCCTCTACGAGGTAGCTCGAGCAGGCCGATTCCGCGGACGGGAACGACCCCGAGCAGCCGACGACGGTGAGCTTCATGGAGCAGAAACCTCCGCTGGCGGGATAGATACAGAAGGTGACGGGGGTCGTGCGGTCCGTCGAGCGTAAGGCGCGAAACGGCCGGTCGCTCCTCCGGCTAGGGCTGTTGTGGGCGAACTCACCTGTGGTGTCACCGGTTCGGCTGGACGTGGGGCGCATGAGGTGTGAAAGAGGGCGCGCGCTGAAGGTCGGGCGCCGGTAACGTCGTCCTTATGGACACGTCCTGGTGGCTGGCGCTCGCGGCAGTGGTGCTGCTCGCGCTCGTCGCCACGCTCGTCGACGGGTGGGGGCGCGGTCGCCGGCCCGCGGGGCGCAGGCTGCGGCCACCGGGACGTCCGCTGGAGCGGGGCGGTGCCGCCAGGCCGCAGCCGGCGGAGATCTGGTGGGCCAACGTGCCCTACGAGGAGGGCACGGGGGCGAGGGACCGGCCCTGTCTGGTGCTGTCCGTCCACGGCAAGCGCGCCCGGGTCGCCAAGATCACCAGCAGGTACCACGACGAGCGGGCCGGGGTGATTCCCCTGCCGCCCGGCTCGGTGGGGGACGCGCAGGGGCGGACCAGCTTCCTGGAGACCGACGAGGTGCGGGAGGTGCCGGTGTGGGACTTCCGGCGCCGGGTGGGGGTCGTGGATCCGGTGCTCTGGGACCAGGTGCGGTATCTGGCCGGATGAGCCGGTGGGGTCGGGTGAGCCGGTGGGGTCGCCCGCACCGGTCGAGCCGGGCGGACGCGCCGGGTCCGCAGGCGCTGCTCATGGCCGCGTCACCCTGACGGTGACGGTCCACTCCTGGATGCCCTGGCAGGAGATCTTGCCGGGTCCGGTGGCGCACAGCGGGCGGGAGGAGGTCAGCCGGGCCGTGCCGGGCGCGACCGCGGTGTAGGCGGCGAGGGCGTCGCCCGGCATGATCACGATGCCGGCGTCGGCGCCCTTGAGAGCGGTGCCGGTGGCCTTGACCGGGGTCCAGGGACGGTCCTTGGTGCCGTCCAGGGTGAGGCGCACGTACCCGCCGACGGTGAGGCAGATGGTGCGGCCGGAGTCGGCGGCGGTGAGCTGTGCCTGGTCGGTGCAGCCGGCGGGGGCCGTGGAGGCGGACGGGGTGCCGTCGCCCGCGGGGCTCGCCGAGCTCGCGGAGCCGCTGCCCTTGCCGCCGTGCTGCGTTCCGCAGCCGACGACGAGCAGGGCCGCTGCCGCCGCCGTGGCGGTGGCGACGGTGGTGCGGTGGAGCGTCGTACGGCGCATGGGGCGGCCGCCTTTCTGCTGTCCCGGTTTCGGGTGCCCAGTGCCCTGATGCCGATGTGACGTTTCTCCAGCACATCAGGATCCGCTCCCCCGCGCACACCGGAGCCCCGGCCGGTTCACCGCTCGCCCGGCCGGGGCCCCTTCGCGCTGGTGTACTGGTGTGCTCCCCGCGGTGTGCGGATCAGCTTGTCGTGATCGCGGTGTCGTCGACGACGAAGCTGGTCTGCAGGGAGGAGTCCTCGACGCCGCTGAACTTCAGCGTGACCGTGGATCCGGCCAGCGAGGACAGGTCGAAGGACTGCTGGGCGTAGCCGGAACCGGCGTTGAGGTTGGAGTAGGTCGCCAGCGTCTTGGACCCGGCGGTCACCGTCAGCTTGTCGTACTGGGTGGTGGTGGTGCCCTCCGACGTGTCGATGTGCAGGTAGAAGGTGAGGGTGGCCTTGCAGCCGGAGGGGATGGTCACCGACTGGGACAGGGTGTCGGTGTGGGTGGTCCCGTAGCCGTCGAGCCAGGCCTTGTAGGAGCCGCTGTGGGCGGGTTCACCGGTGTCGTTGGTGATGACGCCGCTGGTGGCGGTCCACGTGGTGTTGCCGGACTCGAAGCCCGGGTTGCCGAGCAGCTGCGCCGAGGTGCAGGTGCCGCCGGAGGAGCCGACCGTCCAGGTGAAGGCGGCCGAGCCGGACGCGCCGGTCGTGTCCTTGGCGGTGACGGTGACGCCGTAGGTGCCCGCGGTGGACGCCGTGCCGGAGATCAGGCCGGTGGAGCTGTTGATGGACAGGCCGGTCGGCAGGCCGGTCGCGCTGTAGGTGAGGGCGGCACCGGCGCTGTCGGAGGCGTGGATCTGCAGGCTGACGGAGCTTCCGGTCGCGGTTGACTGGTTGCCCGGGTTGGTGACGGTCACCGTGTTGCCGGTGGTGGTGCCGGAGGTGAAGGCGGCGGTGCCGTTGGGGGTGCCCCAGCCGGTCGGGCCGTCGTAGCCGGCGCGGGCGGTGCAGAAGTACGAGGTCGAGCAGGAGCCGTTGCTGCCGCTGGTGACGTCGTTCAGGTTGCCCGTGTGGGAGTACGGGTACTGCGCCGGGTAGTCGCCGCTGCCCGGGGTGCCCGCGAGGGCGTAGACGCCGGCGATGATCGGGGCGGAGGCGCTGGTGCCGCCGTAGACCGCCCAGCCGGAGCCGCCGTAGGTGTCGTAGACGGCCACGCCGGTGGCGGGGTCGGCCACCGCGGAGACGTCGGCCTCCATGCGCTTGGCGCAGCCGGTGTCGGTCTGCCAGCTGGGCTTGGGGTCGTAGGCGGAGCAGCCGGAGCCGGTGCCCTCGGTGCTGTTGGTGTGCCAGACGGACTCGCTCCAGCCGCGGGAGTTGGAGGCGGTGGTCAGCGCGGTGCCGCCGACGGCGGTCACGTACTGGGAGGTCGCCGGGTACTCGGCGCCGTAGCCGGAGTCACCCGCGGAGACGGTGATGGCGACGCCCGGGTGCTTGAAGTACTGGGAGTCCTCGGTGGTCTGGGAGGAGGCCTCGCCGCCGCCCCAGCTGTTGGAGACGAACTTGGCGCCGAGGGCGACGGCCTCGTTCTCGGCTATGCCGAGGTCGGTGTCGGTGGCCGAGTTCGCTTCTACGAGGATGATGTTGCAGTTGGGGCAGACGGCGCTGACCATGTCGATGTCGAGCGCCTCCTCGCCGGCCCATCCGGTGTCGCTGGAGGGCAGCGAGGTGGTGGAGCCGGTCTGGCTGACCTGCTTGAAGCAGCCGTTGGCCTTGGTGCACGACGACAGGCCGTAGGTCGAGCGGTAGGTGGCGAGGTCCGACTCGGCGTTGGGGTCGTTGTAGGCGTCGACGACGGCGACGGTCAGGCCGGAGCCGCCCGTGGAGGGCAGGTTGTAGGCGCTGTGCAGGTTGGCCGGGGAGAGGCCGGAGGGGGCGGCGGCGAGGGCCGCGGCCAGGCGCTGCTTGATGTCGGTGCGGCGCTGGGCGAAGCAGGCGGCGTGGCCCGGCTCGGCGGTGGAGCACAGGTGCTGGGTCGGCACCTTCTGGCCGGCCTTGCCGGTGGAGTGGAAGGTCTGCCGCCTCGGGTCGGTCAGGGCCTTGGCGTTCTGCACGGACTTGGTGGTGTGCGGCCCGGCTGCGGCGGCGGGCTGGGCGCCGGCCGTGGGGGCGGCGAAGAGTCCGGCGACGGTGAGGGCGAGGGCGGGAAAGGCGACGGACAGGAGTCTGCGCAGGCTCCGTCTCCGCCCGCTCGGGCGTGACTCACGCATGGGGTACTGCCTCCATCGGGAAGTGGGGTTTCTCGCACTGGTTGGGCAGGCCCGTGACGCGCGTAGCGGCGGCGAAACCGCGCAGTCATGAGCATGACACTCAGCACCCTGGAATGCCGGTGAGCGTGACATGACAGGGTGCGGGAGGAACGTAGTCCTCCCGAGGCACGGACAGGCAGTCCCCGAAGAAGATCTTTGCCGCTGGATGGGCAGCGTTTAGCCCCCTCATAGGAGGGGGCTGGCATGCGCTTGAGGCGGATTAGGGCCTGTCTGACAATTCGCGTCGGACCAGCCCGCGGCGTGTGGTGGTGGGGCTCCCTAAGCCCAGAGCTGGCCCTGGAGCGTCTCGATGGCCTCCTCCGTGGTGGCCGCGGTGTAGACGCCGGTGGAGAGGTACTTCCAGCCGCCGTCGGCCACGATGAACGCGATGTCGGCGCTCTGACCCGCCTTGACCGCCTTCCTGCCCACGCCGATGGCCGCGTGCAGGGCGGCACCGGTGGAGACGCCCGCGAAGATGCCCTCCTGCTGGAGGAGCTCCCGGGTGCGGGTCACCGCGTCGGCGGAACCGACCGAGAAGCGGGTGGTGAGGACGGAGGCGTCGTAGAGCTCGGGGACGAAGCCCTCGTCGAGGTTGCGCAGGCCGTACACCAGGTCGTCGTAGCGCGGCTCGGCGGCGACGATCTGCACGTCCGGCTTGTGCTCGCGCAGATAGCGGCCCACGCCCATCAGAGTGCCGGTGGTCCCCAGGCCCGCGACGAAGTGCGTGATCGAGGGCAGGTCGGCGAGGATCTCGGGGCCGGTGGTGGCGTAGTGCGCCCCGGCGTTGTCCGGGTTGCCGTACTGGTAGAGCATCACCCAGTCCGGATGCTCGGCGGCCAGCTCCTTGGCCACGCGCACGGCGGTGTTGGAGCCGCCCGCGGCCGGGGAGGAGATGATCTCCGCGCCCCACATGCCGAGCAGGTCCCGGCGCTCCTGCGAGGTGTTCTCGGGCATCACGCACACCATGCGGTAGCCCTTGAGCTTGGCCGCCATGGCCAGCGAGATGCCGGTGTTGCCGGAGGTGGGCTCGAGGATCGTGCAGCCCGGGGTGAGCCGGCCGTCCTTCTCCGCCTGCTCGATCATGTGCAGGGCGGGGCGGTCCTTGACCGAGCCGGTCGGGTTGCGGTCCTCCAGCTTGGCCCAGATCCGGACGTCGGCGGACGGCGAGAGCCGCGGCAGGCGCACCAGAGGGGTGTTGCCCACCGCGGCCAGCGGGGAGTCGTAGCGCATGCTGCTCAGCGACCGATCAGCGCATGCCGCCGGCCACGGCCGGCAGGATCGTCACGTTGTCGCCGTCGGCGAGCTTGGTGCTGATGCCGTCCAGGAAGCGGACGTCCTCGTCGTTCAGGTAGACGTTGACGAAGCGGCGCAGCTGGTCGCCGTCGACGATGCGGGCCTGGATGCCCGGGTGCCGGGCCTCGAGGTCGGCGAAGAGCTCGGCGAGGGTCTCCCCGTTCCCCTCCACCGCCTTCTGGCCGTCTGTGTAGGTGCGGAGGATGGTCGGGATGCGGACCTCGATGGCCATGGTTGCGGGCTCCTGTCGGAAGGTGTCGTCGAAGGGGTGCGGCGCGCGATGGGGTCCCCCCAGGCGTTCCGCGCTGAGGGAGCGCCGCGGCTCACGGCCGGACGGCGGCAGGGAACGTCAACAGATGGCGCTGTTCAACCTGCACAAGTCGACGTGCAGCCGCGCCACGAGCAGCATGCCCGGCGTCTTGTCGCTCACGTCGTTGAAAACCATGGGCTCATCGTATCGATTCCCGGTCCGGGCCCAGGAATGTGATCTCACGTCTCGGACAGTTTCCGTCCGTAGTGCGAGATCAGTAGGCCTCCACAACCTTGACCTCCTCCTCCGTGACCTCGCCCTCCACGATCCGGAACGAGCGGAACTGGAACTCGCCGGCCCCGTCGGTGTCGGCCGTGGACACCAGGACGTAGTGGGCGCCGGGCTCGTTGGCGTAGGAGATGTCGGTGCGGGAGGGGTAGGCCTCGGTCGCCGTGTGGGAGTGGTAGATGATCACCGGCTCTTCGTCGCGGTCGTCCATCTCGCGGTAGAGCTTGAGCAGGTCCTGCGAGTCGAACTCGTAGAAGGTGGGCGAGCGGGCCGCGTTCAGCATGGGGATGAACCGCTCGGGGCGGCCGGCGCCCACGGGACCGGCGACGACGCCGCACGCCTCGTCGGGGTGGTCCTCACGGGCGTGGGCGACGATCTGGTCGTGGAGCGACTGGGTGATGGTCAGCATGGGGCACAGGATAAGCAGACGAAAAAGGGGGGAGCCGCGCGATGGGGGTCCACCGGGAGTTCAGCCCCCGGAGCGCCGGGTAGGGCGGTGGCGGGCGACGGGTGGGCCCCTCCGTACCGGGGAGTGGTACGGAGGGGCCCACATGGCGGACGTCCTGAGCGGCAGCGGGAGCGGGTTCCACGAGTATCCGCTCCCGCTGGACGTCCGGGTCCCTCGGCCGGGCGCCGGGTCAGCCCACCTTCTCCAGCTGCGGCTCGCGGCGCTCGGTGACCTGCGGGTTGCGGGTCTTGAGGACCGCCCAGCCGATGGCGAGGGCGGCGGCCCACACCGCCATCACGTACAGGCAGATCCGGGAGTCGGCGTCGTAGGCGATCAGGCAGGTCACGAAGAGCAGGAACGCGATGGCGATGTAGGAGCACACCGCGCCGCCCGGCGCCGGGAAGGCGGAGGCGGGCAGCCGGCCCGCGGTCACCGCACGGCGGTACAGCACATGACTGACCAGGATCATCAGCCAGGTCCAGATGCCGGCCGCGGTGGCGACGGAGGTGACGTAGCCGAAGGCCTTCTCCGGGACGACGTAGTTCAGCACCACACCGATGGCCATGAAGGCGACCGAGACGGTGATGCCGAGCGCCGGGGTCTTGGAGGCCGACAGGCGGCTGAACGCCTTGGGCGCCTCGCCGTTGTCGGCGAGGGTGCGCAGCATGCGGCCCGTGGAGTACATGCCGGAGTTGCAGGAGGACAGCGCCGCGGTCAGCACGACGAAGTTGACGATGCCGGCGCCGGCCGGGATGCCGATGACCGCGAAGGCCTTCACGAAGGGGCTGACACCCGCGTCGAACTCGGTCCACTTCACCACGCACAGGATCACGGTGAGGGCACCGACGTAGAACAGGGCGATGCGCCAGGGCAGGGTGTTGATGGCCTTGGGGAGGGTCTTCTCCGGGTTCTCCGACTCACCGGCGGTGACACCGACCAGCTCGACGGCGAGGTAGGCGAACATCACGCCCTGCAGGGTCATCAGGGACGAGCCGATGCCGTGCGGGAAGAAGCCGTGGAAGTCCCAGAGGTTGGAGACCGAGGCGGTGTCGCCGGCCTGGCTGAAGCCGAAGGTCAGCACGCCCAGACCGATGACGATCATGCCGATCAGCGCGGTCACCTTGACCATGGAGAACCAGAACTCCAGCTCGCCGAAGAGCTTCACGGAGATCAGGTTGACCCCGAAGAGGATCACCAGGAAGACGAGTGCCGTCACCCACTGCGGGATGGCCGGGAACCAGAAGTGCACGTAGATCGCGGCGGCCGTCAGCTCGGCCATGCCGGTCACCACCCACATCAGCCAGTAGGTCCAGGCGGTGAAGTAGCCGAAGAACGGGCCGAGGAACTCGCGGGAGTACTCCGCGAAGGAACCCGAGACCGGGCGGTACAGGAGCAGCTCGCCGAGCGCCCGCATGATGAAGAAGATGATCACGCCGGCGAGGGCGTACATGACGATGAGACTGGGTCCGGCCTTGGCGATGTTCGCCCCGGCTCCCAGGAAGAGGCCGACGCCGATGGCGCCGCCGATCGCGATCATCTGGACCTGGCGGCTGCCGAGCCCTCGCTCGTACCCCTCTTCGGGGGTGTCGGTGACCTCCGAAGAGGTTGCGGTGACCTTCGAAGAGGTCATGTGTTGTGCGCCTTTCTCCATGCCGACCCCGGCCGTTGGTCGGCCGCGGATCGGGTCTCGATCCCCCCGGATTGAAATGGAGTTGTGCCTGGCCGACGGTTGGTCGGCTCGGTGGCGCACCCGGCCGAACATGGGTGGTGTTCGCCGGGCGGTCGTGAAGATTTATCACGCCCGCAACACTGATCGCAGGGTGACGTGTGGCACACGGCACAGCAATAAAACCGGACAAAACCCGACTGGGCGACCCATAATCAACCGCCATGGTGACGCGATCGTTATCCGGATTTGAGCGTCCGCTGAGCGAACACAAAATCCACACAAACCAGGATGATCAGAGCTCGGCGGTTCTGCGGTTCGGGCATGAGCGAGGAGGCTCGGGTCCGGCGGGAGCTCGCAGACGCGGGTCAGGGCAGGAGCGTGGAGACGAGGGTCTCCTGGAGCCCGCCCAGCCACAGGTACGCCATCACCATGGGCTTGCGCGGATCCTCGTCGGGAAGGGTGTAGAGGTCGTCGGCGTCGTCCTCGCCGGTGATGTCCAGCCGGGAGCCGATGGCCAGGCGCAGATCGTTCAGGGCGCCGAGCCAGCGCCGGGACTCCTGGGGCGACAGCTTCAGCACGGCCCCGCCCTCGCCCGCCTGGGACAGCTCGTTGAGGGAGTGGATCACCGCGAGCGCGTTCTCGCGCTTGCCGGCGCGCAGGTCGTTCTCGGTGTAGCGACGGAACTCCGCCGCGTGGGCGCGCTCCTCGGCCGCCTCCTGGGCATCGGCCGGGGCTCCCTCGGGATCCCCGTAGGCGTCCGGGAAGAGCCTCTTGAGGACCGGGTCGGTGGGCGGCTCGCTCGGACCCTCGGCGAAGAGTTCGGCGAGCGGGTCGGCGGGCGCGTCCTCCGCGGGGCCCGGGCCGATCAGCTCCAGGAGCTGCACGGCCAGCGAGCGGATGATGGAGATCTCGACGTCGTCGAGGGCGACGGCCGCGCCGCCGCCGGGGAGCGGTTCGAAGTGTCCTGGCATGGAAGGGATTCGCTGCTTCCGGTCGGTCCGGGCTGTCCTGCTGCTTACGGCTACTTGCGGTCCTGCTGGAGCGTGGCCCACAGGCCGTAGCCGTGCATGGCCTGAACGTCCCGCTCCATCTCCTCGCGGGTGCCGCTGGAGACGACCGCCCGGCCCTTGTGGTGGACGTCGAGCATGAGCTTGGTGGCCTTGTCCTTGGAGTAGCCGAAGTACGTCTGGAAGACATACGTGACATAGCTCATGAGATTGACGGGATCGTTGTGGACGATCGTCACCCAGGGGACGTCCGGTTCGGGTACGGCGAAGACCTCTTCCGCCGACTCGGTCTTCTCGATCTCGATGGGTGCGGCTGCCGTCACATGGCCCATGCTGCCACTACAGGGGGGTGGGAGTACAAACAGGCAGGGCGGTGACCGGGTGGCGGCGCATGGGGAATCCTTAAATCGTCAGACTGACGAAATGGGAGTACGATTCCTGGTCATGCCGCAAGCACCGGGGACGACCCCGGACCCCCGGCAGGCGCTCGGGGCACCGCGGATTCACAGCTAGGAGAGGTTTGGTGGACGTGGCGGATCTCGGGCTGCCGGTGGACGTTCCCTCGACGGCGCTCTTCACCGATCACTACGAGCTGACGATGCTGCAGGCCGCCCTGCGGTCCGGGACGGCCGCGCGGCGCAGTGTCTTCGAGGTCTTCACCAGGCGTCTGCCCGACGGGCGGCGCTACGGCGTCGTGGCCGGGACCGGACGGGTGCTGGACGCGGTGGAGAACTTCCGCTTCGACGCCGGCGTCCTCCGCTTCCTGCGCGAGCGCGAGGTGGTGGACGAGGCGACTCTTCAGTGGCTGGCCGACTACCGGTTCAGCGGCGACATCTGGGGCTATCCCGAGGGGGAGGTGTACTTCCCGGGCTCGCCGATCATGCGGGTCGAGGGCTCCTTCGCCGAGTGCGTGCTGCTGGAGACCGTGATCCTGTCGATCCTCAACCACGACTCGGCGATCGCGGCCGCCGCCTCCCGGATGTCCTCGGCCGCCGGTGACCGGCCGCTGATCGAGATGGGCGCCCGGCGCACCCACGAGCTGGCCGCCGTCGCCGCCTCCCGCGCCGCCTACATCGGCGGCTTCGCCTCCACCTCCGACCTGGCCGCCGGCTTCCGCTACAACATCCCCACCGTCGGGACCGCCGCGCACGCCTTCACCCTGCTGCACGACTCCGAGCGGGACGCCTTCCAGGCCCAGATCGACTCGCTCGGCCGGGACACGACGCTGCTGGTGGACACCTACGACGTCGCCGAGGCCGTCCGGACGGCGGTGGACATCGCGGGCCCCGAGCTGGGCGCGGTGCGCATCGACTCCGGCGACCTGCTGCTGGTCGCGCACCGGGTGCGGCAGCAGCTCGACGAGCTCGGTGCCCGGGACACGAAGATCATAGTGACCTCGGACCTCGACGAGTACGCCATCGCCTCGCTGGCGGCGGCGCCCGTGGACGCGTACGGCGTCGGCACCCAGCTGGTCACCGGGTCCGGCCACCCGACCTCCTCCATGGTCTACAAGCTGGTCGCCCGTGCCGAGTCCGCCGATCCCGACGCGCCGCTGACACCGGTGGCGAAGAAGTCCAGCGGCGGCAAGACCTCCATCGGCGGCCGCAAGTGGGCGGCGCGCCGGCTGGACGCCCACGGGGTCGCGGAGACGGAGGTGGTCGGCACCGGCCCGGTGCCCGCCCGGCTGGCCGACCGGCAGCTGCTGGTCCAGCTCGTCAAGGGCGGCCAGGTCGTCGGCCGGGAGCCGCTGGACGTCGTGCGGGACCGGCACGCCGCCGCCCGCGCCAATCTCCCGCTGTCCGCCACCCAGCTGTCGCGCGGGGAACCCGTCCTTCCGACGGAGTACGTCCACGAGCGCTCGGGTAATTAAAACTGGTGCCCGTTTCCGCCGCGCCGAGAGCCCGATCCGCCCACTGATCCCCAGAGCCGAAGGACACCCACCATGCGCCGCGCCTTGATCGTCGTCGATGTGCAGAACGACTTCTGCGAGGGGGGCAGCCTCGCGGTGGCCGGTGGGGCGGACGTCGCCGCCGCGATCACCGAGCTGATCGGTCAGGCGCCCGCCGGCTACCGGCACGTGGTGGCCACCCGTGACCACCACATCGCGCCCGGCGGGCACTTCGCCGACGACCCCGACTACGTCCGCTCCTGGCCGGCGCACTGCGTGGCCGGCACGGAGGGCGTGGGCTTCCACCCGAACTTCGCGCCCGTCGTCGCCTCCGGCGCGGTCGACGCCGTCTTCGACAAGGGCGCGTACGCGGCGGCGTACAGCGGCTTCGAGGGCGTCGACGAGAACGGCGTGTCCCTGGCCGACTGGCTGAAGGCCAGGGGGATCACCGAGGTCGACGTGGTCGGTATCGCCACGGACCACTGCGTGCGCGCCACCGCCCTGGACGCCGCGAAGGAAGGCTTCCGCACCCAGGTGCTGCTGGACCTCACCGCCGGGGTGGCCGCGGAGACCACCGACCGGGCCCTGGAGGAGCTGCGCCGCGCTGGCGTCGAGCTGACGGGCAAGCCGGTGGTCGCCTAGGTCCTCTCGTCCGGAGCACGCCGGGCTACGGCGCGGACGCGCGGCCCGGGCGCTGCGGACGCCGCAGTCCCGTCCGGACGCGCGGCCCGGGCGGGCGGGACGCCGCAGCTCCCGTGCGGACTCTTCGCCCCCGCGCGGCCCGGCGCGCGCCTGCCCGGCGCCCTGGGGCGGTCCTACGCCCGGGCGGGTGCGTGCCGGTGCAGGAGGCTCCTGATCGGGTGCCACAGCTCCGGGGGGCCCACGGCGACGCCGACAGCGCTGTCGGGAGACGTACGCCATATCAGGCCGTCGGGGTGGTGCAGGACCGCGGTGATCTCGTCCGGGGTGGGCGGGGCGGCGTTGCCGCGCAGATAGATCGCCCGCATGCCCAGATTGCGCAGACGCGTCAGGGCGCGGGCGCGGTTCTGGGCGTGGACCAGTACGCGCACCCCGGTCGAGCCGTCGGCGGCGGGGCTGGGCAGATTCAGCGCCACCACCACCGTGCCGTTCGGCAGCTTGCAGAAACCTCCTGCGGTCATGCAGTCACATCCCCGTTTCGGTCGGTGTCAATAAGCGAGTCACAGGACGCACCTAAACACGATCGGCGGCGACCCGCCAGGGGGTCACCGCCGATACGCTATTGACCTGCGACGATGCGGACTACTTCACCGCGGGCCCGACCTCGAGATCGATCGTGGAGCCATCCTTGGCCACCTTTTCGATCTTGATCTTGGTGTTGGTGTCAGTGATCTTGACACCGCCGGCCGGGTTCGACGCGTCGTAGTAGGTGCTCGTGTGGTCGTTGAAGACCGGCACCCCCTTCTGCGACGCGATCCGCACCGGCACGCCCGCCTTGTGCAGCGTGATGGCGTCGGTGGGCTCCAGGGTGAACGGCGAGTCGTAGGCCTGGAACCGGTTGCGCAGCAGCGTGCCGTCGGTCCACTTCAGCGGCGTCGGGTGCGAGTCGACCGGCAGGATCAGACCGGTGCCGGGGTGGTCGGCGGTGTTGTTGTCCGGCTGCGAGGTGTCCCACTTCCAGATCAACAGGCCGTTCTGGTACGGGATGTGCTCCACCCAGTCCGGACGGGTCGTCGAGAAGCCGAAGTTGTACGGGCCGACCTGCAGGGTCTTGTCGTACGAAACGTACTGCCGGTTCTCGGCGACGTAGTACTGCTTGTAGTCCTTGGTGAAGGACGCGCCGATGCGGGAGAAGCCGGCCGCCGTCCAGGCCGGGTCGGCGCTCTCCGCGTTGTCGGAGAAGACCGTCGAGCCGTCCGCGGTCAGCGTGATCTCGTCGGCCGCGAAGCCCTTGAGCGCCACACCGCCGTCGGTCTGGTAGCGGAAGCGCAGGTCGAACTTCTTGCCCGCGTAGGCGTCCAGCGGGTACGACAGCTTCGCGTACGCGTCGATCGAACCGGTCAGCCCCGGCTTGTCGCTGGCGTCGCGCGGGATCGGCTGACCGTTCACCGTGCCGTCCAGGGCGGTCCAGTTGGCGCCGCCGTCGGTCGACACCTCGGCGTAGAGGTAGTCGTACTCGGCCTCGATGTCGTACCAGCCGTCCAGGGACAGCGTGGCCGAGGACTTGCCGGTGAGGTCGACCGAGCGGGTCAGGGTGTTCTTCAGGTCGTTGCCGCTGCCGCTCCACCACTGGCTCGCGCCCTGGGCCGGGGCGACCACCTCGGTCTTGACGGCCTTGTCGGGCAGCGAGACGACCAGCGCCTGCTTGCGCTTGGTGTTGTACTCGGCCAGGCCCAGCTTGTGCGAGGAGTTCACGCCGGCCTTGGCCGTGTCGTAGTTGAGCCAGCCCAGCTGGAGCTTGTCCCAGGCGTTCAGGTCGCCGGGCAGGTTGCCGATGGCCTCCTTGCCCGTGCCCAGCCACGAACCGGACGACATCAGCGTCCAGAACCCGGTGGAGTTCTCACCGCCGTTGGTGTCGTACTCGTCCGGCAGACCGAGGTCGTGGCCGTACTCGTGGGCGAAGACGCCGAGTCCGCCGTTCTCCGGCTGGATGGTGTAGTCGCCGACCCAGATGCCGGTGTCGCCGATCTGGGTGCCGCCGAGCTTGTTGTCGTCCGGGCCGGTGGCGCCGGCGTCGGTGCCGAAGGCGTACCAGCGGTGGGCCCAGATGGCGTCCGTGCCCTGGGCGCCGCCGCCCGCGGACTCGTCCTCGCCGGCGTGCACGATCTGGAAGTGGTCGATGTAGCCGTCGGGCTCGTTGAAGTTCCCGTCGCCGTCGTGGTCGTAGCGGTCCCACTGGTCGAACTTGGCGAGCTCGGCGCGGATCTCGGCCGCGGTGTCGCCGGCGGCCTCACGCTGGGCGACCCAGGCGTTGACGCCGTCCCGGACCGCGTACCAGGCAGCGGCGTCGCCGGCCTTGTTGGAGCCGTAACGCGCCTCGTTGTAGGGGATCTTGACCCAGTCGGTCACTTCGCCGTCGACGGAGTAGCGGCCCGAGGACTGCGTCTCGTAGTACTTCTTCAGCGACTCGGTGTCCTTGCCGGTGCCGAAGTACAGGTCCTGGTAGTGCTTCTGGTTGTAGTCCGCCTGCCAGTCCGTACTGTTGTCCTTCGTACGGTCGGGCGCGGCTATCTCGTTGTGCCGCGGGCCGGGGGTGCCGCCGTAGCGGCTGTCGACCTGGTCGCCGAACTCGACCAGGATCGTGAAGATCTTGTCGGTCTTCTCGCGACCGAGTTCGACGTACTTGCTCTTGCCCTTCTTGTCCTTGAGCTGGACGACGTTCGAACCGTCGCGGTTGTTGACCTTGGCCTTGCCGGATATGACCTGGTTGAGCGCTTCCTGACGCTGAGCATCCTGGGTCTTGCTCAGCGGGCCGTCGAAGTCGTGTTCCCTCTGCTTCGACAGCGGGTCCTGCCGGTCCACGGATGCGGAGCTGTCCGTCGTGGCGGCCTCCGCAACGGCGAACGTCGAGAACGTGGCGGTGGCCGCCGCGAGCGCGACCCCGATCGCGGCCGTTCTGAACGTCCAGGTTCTGCCTGTCACTTGATGTCCTCCCCTGACGCGTCCGGACGCGCGGAAGGGGGGTCTCAGGCGACGAGAAGGTCCGCGCGCGATCAACGCGTGTAGTCAAGTGACGACATTTGACTAGAGGTTTACGAGAAAAGACAGACCTTGACTTGGACAGTTCAAGTGCACTATGCGGAGCAGGCGTTCGCTTTACGAACGGCCGGGGGCGGTGACCCGTGCGGGCCGGTGGTGCTGCCGGGCGGGAGTGGGCGGCGGGGGCCGGCCGGAGGCGCGCTCGGCCGTGCGCCTGGTGGATGATGTGATTCCGTGCGCCCCCTATGCATCGGCACCGTGGGTTAGGTCACGCTTACCAACCGTTCCCCCCGGGCATGCAGGGGATTAAAGTCGATCGGCGGAACGCCCGGAAGTCGGCGGAAAGCCAGGCCGTCACCCCGTCTCGCCCCCAAAATCTTCCGAGGACACGATTACCATGCCTCGTCCGACTGCCGCACAGCTCGCCTACGGTTCCTGCACCGTGATCCTCTCGACGCTCGCCATGCTGCTGCTGTCACAGACGAGTTCGGGCTTGGGCATCACGGTCGTCGCTCTGGCGGCACTTGCCCTGGGACTCCTGGTCGCCATGACGGTGCCCCTGCCGAAGGCACAGGCGGCACCCGCCGGAACGGCCCGGGACTCCGCGGCCGTCGGCCGGGCCCCCAGGCAGGAATGGCGAGAGCCCGTCTCCGCGGGCGCGGAGCCGGGCCAGGGCAGGTCGGCGAGGGACTCCTGACGCCGAGTCGGGCCGGGCAGGTCAGCGAGTCGTGCTGACCACCACCGTCTTGGCCGCCTTGTCGTGCAGTCCCTGCTTGTAGGGGCGGTCGAAGAAACTCCAGCCCCCGCAGATCGCCAGCCAGAAGCAGGCGCAGCAGAACCAGAACGGAATCCACAGCACCAACGCGCGCACCAACGCCGTCGCGACGGACGGGGTGGAGCCGTCGGCCAGGTCGGCCACGCGCATGCCCAGCCACTTCTTGCCGAAGGTCTGCCCCCATCTGGCGGTCATGAAGGTGTCGTAGGCGACGTAGAGCACCACGCCGACGGCCGACTGCCCGATGGACTTGCCGACTTCGACCTGATCGGCGTTCATCGTGTACTCGTTGACGTGGATCGCCCAGGTGATCACCCAGACGACGATGCCCACCAGGATCAGGTCGACGATCCGGGCGAGTGTGCGCTTGCCGCTGTCCGCGAGCGGGGGCATCCCGGAGAGCGGGTCCTCGGGGTACGGGCCGCCGCCGTACGGGCCGCCCGGGTAGGAACCGCCATCGTACGGGGAGCCGCCTCCGCCGTAGGGGGCACCACCGCCTCCGCCGTACGGGGAACCGCCCGCGCCGTACGTGGAGCCGCCGGTGCCGCCGGCCTGGTCACCGCCTCCCGTGCCGCCGCCGGGCTGGTCACCGCCGGGTGGCGGGGGCGACCCGCCGTGGGGC
>NZ_MUBM01000080.1 GCF_002154505.1 Streptomyces carpinensis
CTAGTGCCGCATCAGGCAACGTTCGCCCTGTCAACCACTTTGCGTAGGCGTTCGTCGGCGGCGTGCTTGTTCCGCCAGATGATGTAGCGGCGGATCATGCTGCCCTGCTCCTTGTGGGTGGCGTGGTCGGTGCCGTCCAGGGCGAAGTAGCGCAGGGCGGTGAACTGGGCCTCGATGCGGTTCAGCCAGGAACTGTTCGTCGGCGTGTAGGCGAACTCGACGTTGTTGTCCGCGGCCCAGTCGCCGACCCGGGTGTCCTTCTTCGTGGTCAGGTGCGGGGAGAAGTTGTCCAGGACGATCGCGATGCGGGCCTCGGGTGGGTAGAGGCTGCGCAGGTAGCGGCAGAATTCCAGGAACCTTGTGCGGTGCTTTCTCGGCTTGATGTGGCCGTAAAGCTGGTCTTTGCCCAGGTCGTAGGCGGCGAACAGGTGGCGGACCCCGTGCGGGCGGGTGTAGGTCGCCCGCCGCCGCGGGCGGGGCTCGCGGTCGGGGTCCTTGTGTTTCCCGCCGCGCTCGGCCCACTGCCGCCCCGGGTGGGGCTGGAGGTTGAGCGGCCCGAACTCGTCCAGGCAGAAGACGACATCGGGCTCGCCTTCCTCGGGTATGACCTCGCCGTCGGCCATCGCATAGAGGTGCTCAACGCGAGCCTTCTTGGCCGCGTAGTTCGGGTCGCGGGAGAACTTCCACGTCTTTATGCGTTGAAAGGACACGCCCTCCTCGCGGAGCAGGACCCGAAGGCCCTCGTGGCTGATGTCGTCGACCACCCCCTCGGCGACCAGGAAGTCGGCCAGCTTGGCCAGGCTCCAGGTCGAGAACGGCAGGCCGTGCTCGGCCGGCTTGGACTTGGCGATCTTCTTGATCTCCCGGCGCTCGGGCAGCGTGAACTTCTTCGGCCTGCCGCCCTTGTACTTCGGATAGAGGGAGTCGAAGCCGTCGGCATTGAAGTTGTGGATCACATCCCGGACCCGGTCCGCGCTGGTGAACGTCACCTCCGCGATTTTCGCCACAGCCATGCCCTGCGCGGACAGCAGCACCATCTGGGCCCGCCGCCACGTCACCACCGACCCGGTGCCCCTACGGACGATCCGCAGCAGACGCTGCCCCTCGTCGTCATCGATCTCGCGAACGCGTACTCGTTCTGCCACCCGCACAGCCTGGCAACACCGCGCCGTCCGGACCAACACCCGAACAGCGCGTCACATCACAACAGGGCAAAGGTTCTCTGATGCGGCACTA
>NZ_MUBM01000800.1 GCF_002154505.1 Streptomyces carpinensis
GTGCCAGGGGGCCGGTTTGCGGGGGAAGAGCTGCGCGGGCCGTGCTCAGGCGAACTCGGGGGCCGGGGCCTGGGGGCCGCCGAGGGCGTTGCGCCGCTCGGGCATCGAGAGGGTGACCATGCGATGCCAGCCGGCGAGGCGTTCGTAGGCGTACACGGCGTGGATGCCGGCCGCCAGGAGGGCGGACCGCGTCCGTGACCAGCCGAGGATGCGGCCCATGCGGGCCATGACCGCCAGGCTCACGTCGCGGTGCACCCGGATCTCGGCGAGCGCGCAGGCGCGCAGCGTCCGCTGGATGGTGCGGCCGTGTCCGGCGGCGGCGAGGCGAAGCAGTTCCTCGTGGCAGTACGCGAGGTGGTTGTCCTCGTCGCCGGCGATCATCTTCACGGCACGGCCCAGGTCCGGGTGGTCGCCGAAGTGCCGGCGCAGCAGGTCCATCTGTTCGGAGGCGCGCTGTTCGGTGACCCGGCTGTGCGCGAGGTAGACGACGATGTCGGCTTCGGTGAGCGGCTCGTCCGACCTGAGCCGGTCGTGCGCGAGGCCGATGCCCTGGCGTTCCAGAAGCATGGTGTAGTCGGTCTCCGGAGGCACCGCGACCGGNNGGGGCGAGCTCGCGCGCGCCCTCCGGCACGAGCGCGGCGATCCGCCCGTTCTCCCAGCCGCCCTGTGCCTCTCCGCCGGCCGCGATGGAGCAGAACAGCCGGAAGGACTCGTCGTGGTCGAGGATCTCCTGGAACAGACCCCTCGGTGAGAGCATCGTGGGCCACCTCCCTGCCGGACCGCCGGA
>NZ_MUBM01000801.1 GCF_002154505.1 Streptomyces carpinensis
AGATGTGTATAAGGAACAGTCCTTCCACCAGTTTCAGGAGGGTGGCCAGGTCTTCGGGCCGGGTGTCGGGGTTGAGGAGGGTGGCTTTGAGCCAGAGCCGGCCGCTCAGGCGGGCGCGGCCGAGGACGGCGCGGCCGTCGGTGAGGAGCGTGCGGCGTACGGCGGCCACGGTGTCGTCGCCGGCGCCGGTGGGCCGGAAGAGGACCGTGCTGATGGTGGGCCGGTCGTAGAGCTCGAAGCCGGGGTGGTCGTGGATGAGGTCGGCGAACTCGCGGGCGCGGGCGCAGACCTGGTCGACGAGGGTGCCGAGGCCGCTGCGGCCGAGGGTCCTCAGGGTCACGGCGATCTTGAGGATGTCGGGTCGGCGGGTGGTGCGCAGGGAGCGGCCGAGGAGGTCGGGGAAGCCTGCTTCGGTGTCGTCGTCGGCGTTGAGGTAGTCGGCGTGCTGGTGCAGGACGGTGAGGTCGCGGGGGTGGCGGACGGCGAGGAGTCCGGCGGGGACCGGCTGCCAGCCGAGTTTGTGCAGGTCGAGGGTGAGGGTGTGGGCGGCTTCCAGGCCGGTGAGTCTCTCGCGGTGGCGGTCGCTGAAGAGGAGGCCCCCGCCGTGGGCGGCGTCGATGTGGAGGCGTGCGCCGTGGGCGGCGCAGAGTCCGGCGATTTC
>NZ_MUBM01000802.1 GCF_002154505.1 Streptomyces carpinensis
GGACGGTACATCCCGCCGCCGACAACGCGTCCGCCAGCGCGGCGTAGAAATCCAGCAGCCGATGCGGGTGCCCGGTGCCCAGGAGCACGGACGCACCGCGCCGGGCGACCTCGCCGAGCCGGTCCGCGAAAGCCCCCAGAGCGGCGAGGGTCAGCTCCGGGTCGATCACGTCACGGCCGACGGTGTGCCGCGGATCGGCCGAGACCCCGCAGCTCCGCGCCATCAAGTCGATCAAGTCCCGCTGGTCCCAGGCCCGTTCCGGATCGATCCCGATCAGCATCCGGGGATCCCGGGCCGCGAACAGCCGGTAGCTGCGCAGACTCGCCTCCCGGGTGGTGGCCACGACCCCGGCGAGGCCGGCACCCAGCAGATGGGCACGCAGTGCGGCGGTGTTCGACACGGGTGCGATGGTGACGGACGGGAAGCCGGGGCGTCCCGAGAACCACGGAACACCCCACGGTCGGCCTAACGCCGAGACGACCGCGAGGGGCTCGCCCCGGTCACGCCAGCAACCCTCGCAACGGGAACACCGCCCGCCGAGTGGCCAGGATCGCCTGGTCCAGCCGGTCCGCCGGGTCGTAGCCCGCCTCCCAGTCCGCCCACGAGACCGGCCACCGCCCGTCCGTCATCCGCATCGGCCCCAACTGCCGGGTCCGCGCGTACACTTCCTGCCGCCAGCTCTCCGGGATCACCGTCTCCGGCTCCACCG
>NZ_MUBM01000803.1:0-355 GCF_002154505.1 Streptomyces carpinensis
CAGGCCGTCATGAGCAACAGCCGCTGCTGCGGGTCGAGTTCGGTGGCCTCGGTGGGGGACATGCCGAAGAACTCCGCGTCGAACTCCGCCACCTGGTCCACATATCCGCCGCGGCGGGCGGCTATTCGGCCCTGCCCGGCGTCGGGGGAGTGGAGGGCGTCCACGTCGTAGCGTTCAGGAGGCGTCTCGCTCGTGGCGTCCACGGCGTCCCGCAGCAGAGCCCACAGTTCGTCGGGCGCGGACGCTCCGGGCAGCCGGCAGGCCATGCCGATCACCGCGACCGACCGAGGGTCCACGTCGGACCTGTTCATGAGAGAACTCCGTTCATACGTCACCACGGCCCCTACGCCGTGGC
>NZ_MUBM01000803.1:406-1215 GCF_002154505.1 Streptomyces carpinensis
ATACAGGCCAAGGGCGGCCGCCCCGTCAGTGCCGCGCGGTCATGGCAGACGGCATGAGTCGTGGCGTAAAACCCACCCGGGGAAACGGGGCCAACGGTGTAACACCCGCCCGGGAAAACGGGTCCAACGGTCTCGACCTACCCATTGCTCGGGCCCGGACCGGGGACCGTGCACCCGCCTCACCCTCCCCAATTCCGAACTAGTATTCGATCGTCTGGTGTCGTGCCGGACTGAACGCGCCAGTGTCGACAGCAAGTCCACCGCATGATTGTCCGGTGGAAAATCGTTTCGGTTCGCCGGGGGTCCCAAGAATGACGGGAAGTGATCGCTGGGTGTTGAAACATCGAAAAGTTTGGACAGACTTCCCGAATGGGCACGTGCCGGTCCTGACCGGTGCGCGCGGCGCGGACCGCCGTGACCGGTGGTGCGGCCAAGTCCTGCAGTCCGTCCCGGCGTTGACCCTGGGATCGGTGGGACGGGAATGACCGGGAGGGGTGATCCACAGGGGCCGGGATCTCTGCTTTGATCTGACCCCATGGATTCCCTGTCACCCGAACAACAGCGTGCCGCCGGCGAGCAGCGGACGCACCGGCTGAGAATTCTCGGCCTCAACACGGTCGAGGCCGAGGCCACGTTCGACCGCGTCGCGCGTCTCGCGGCCACCTTCACCCAGGCCCCGCTGGCCATGGTCAACTTCATCAACGACGAGCGGCAGATGTTCCGGGGCATGTTCGTGCCGACCGGTTCCGACGAGGCTCCCATGGACACCGCGGGCGGCGGTATCCCGTTCGATCTGAGCAACCTCGCCC
>NZ_MUBM01000804.1 GCF_002154505.1 Streptomyces carpinensis
CGAGGCCGCTGACCAGTTCTTCGAAGGTGCCCGCCACGCGCGCGTAGTCGGCACCGGCGGCCAGACATACGGGCCAGTCGGAGCCGAACATCGTGCGTCCGGGACCGAAGAGGTCGATAACCGTCGACGCCGCAGGGCGCAGATCCGCGACGGTCCACCGTTCCCAGTCCGCCTCCGTCACCAGGCCGGACAGCTTCACGGTGACGTTGTCCAGCAGCGCCAGACGCGTAAGGTCACGGTTCCAGGAGTCGAGAGCGCCGGTGCGCAGAGGCGGCTTTCCCGCGTGGTCGAGGACGAACCGGAGCTCCGGATTATCGGTGACGGCCCGCACGACCGTCGGCAGTCGCTCGGGTGAGACGACGATGTCGTAGGCCAGCCGATGTTCGGCCAGGGTGCGCAGTCCGCGCCGGACGGCAGGTTGGTCGAGCCACTGGGGGTCGGGCTCTTCCTGGAGCTGGTGCCGCGCACCGACCAGATGCCGGCCTCCGGGCATGGCGCGGGCGGCGGTCAGGTCGTCCGCCAGGGCGGGTGAGGCGAGGTCGAACCAGCCCACCACGCCGGCGATCGCCGGCTGCCCCGCGCTCAGCC
>NZ_MUBM01000805.1 GCF_002154505.1 Streptomyces carpinensis
GTCAGTTCGGTGGGGCCGTAGAGGACTTCGAGACGGCTGTCCGGCGCGGCGGTGCGCCATTCGCGGGCCGCCTGGAGGGTGAGCGGCTCGCCGCCGAAGACGCTCCACCGCAGGGTCGGCATGCTGCCCTGGGCGAGGGTGCCCAGACGGGAGGCGAAGGTGATCAGCGACGGCACCGAGAACCAGTGCGTCAGCCGCAGGCTGTTGATGGTCTTGACCGGGGACAGCAGCTGGCTGCGCGCCGGGACGACGAGCGTTCCCCCGCCCGCCCAGGCGACGAACAGGTCGTGCACAGAGCCGTCGAAGGTCAGCTCGAAGGTCTGCGACAGCCGGCTGCCCGGGGCGATCTCGTACCGGCCGGCGACCTGCTCCAGGTCGCCGGCCCGACGTGCCGGAACGGCTCACCGCCCAAAAAACCGGACGGGGCCGCTACGGCCTCCGGGTCGCCCCCGGTGGTGGCCGCGGTGTCCGGGCCGGGTTCTCCCGGGTCGGCCACGTGGACGGGCACGCCCAGGTCCGCCGTGGCGTCGGCGGTCTCGGCCAGGATCAGGTCGAGGCCGGCCGCCTCGACGACGCCCCCCGTCCGTGCGGCGGGGTGCTCGGGGTTGAGCGGGACGACGGCCGCGCCGGCCCGCAGGATGGCGAGGTAACCGGCGTAGGCGGTCACCGAGCGG
>NZ_MUBM01000806.1 GCF_002154505.1 Streptomyces carpinensis
GGCCGAACGGCTGCGCGCCGCCGTACTCGACAAAGGCTCGCTGATCGACCGGGACACGGTGTGGGAGCTCAAGCGCGCGGCGCTGGAGCCGGTGCTCCGGGTGCCGCTCGGCCCCGGCCGCCGTGCCGCCTACGCCGACTTCCTCGCCCGCGAGGGCCAGGCCCTGGAGGACCACGCCACCTGGTGCGCCCTGGCGGAGGTGCACGGCTCGGACTGGAGCCGGTGGCCCGAGGGGCTCAGGGACCCGCGCTCGGCCGAGACCGCCCGGGCCCGCGCCGAAGTCATGGACCGCGTCGACTTCCACTCCCGCCTCGCCTGGCTCACCGACGCACAGCTCACCGCCGCCCAGCGCACCGCCCGCGAGGCCGGCATGCCGATCGGGATCGTGCACGACCTCGCCGTCGGCGTGCACCCCGGCGGGGCCGACGCCTGGGCGCAGCAGGACCACTTCGCCGCCGGCATGTCGGTCGGCGCCCCGCCGGACGCCTTCAACGCGCGCGGCCAGGACTGGGGCCTGCCGCCCTGGCGCCCCGACCGCCTGGCCGAGTCCGGCTACGCCCCGTTCCGGCGCCTGCTGCGCGCCCTGTTCCACTACGCGGGCGCCCTGCGCATCGACCACGTCATGGGCCTGTTCCGGCTCTGGTGGGTGCCGCAGGGCCGGCCGCCCACGGAGGGCACGTACGTCCGCTACGACGCCGAGGCCATGCTCGCGGTCCTGGTGCTGGAGGCATCGCGTGCGGGATCCTTGGTGATCGGCGAGGACCTGGGCACCGTCGAGCCCGGGGTGCGCGAGACCCTGGACCGGCGCGGCGTCCTCGGCACGTCGGTGCTGTGGTTCGAACGGGACTGGGAGGGCGACGGCCGCCCGCTGCCCCCCGCCCGCTGGCGGGCCGACTGCCTGGCCACGGCCACCACCCACGACCTGCCGCCCACCGCCGCCCGCCTCACCGGTGA
>NZ_MUBM01000807.1 GCF_002154505.1 Streptomyces carpinensis
GCGCATCCCGCGCAGGGTCCGCCGTCCGGGCCCCGGCCGCCGGACCCTGCGCGGGATGCGCGTGGCCCTGTGCGCTGCCCTGCGGGGTGCTGCCCTGCGGGGTGCCTTGCAGGTCCTGAGCCGGGCCTGTCCGGCCTTGGGCGGGACCCTGTCCCTGCGCGGCTGACGCGCGCGCGGTCGCTTCCTGTCCGGCGGTGAACCCTGGACCGCCCGTCGCGCCGGGTGAGCCCTGGGTGGGCACCTGCGCCGGTCCCGGGCCTCCCGACGGGTCGGCCGGCTGCCCGGGGCGCATCGGGCGGAACATCATGGTGCCCTCGTCGGCCGGAGGGCGGCCCGGTGCCGGAATGCCGGACGGTGGCGGGCCGCCCGGCGCCCCGGTGGCTCCGTCCGCCGTCGCCGGACGCCGGAACACGAACGTGCTGCCGGCCTCGGCCTGGCCCTGCCACTGCCCCTGCCCGGCACGATCCGGATGGTCCGGGTGGCCTTCCTCCGCGGCAGGGTCTCCCGCGTGCTGGGCGGTCGGCTCGGACGTGCGGGGCAGGCGAGGGTCGCCCGTCGCCGGGGTGCCCCAGGAGACGCGGCGGTCCTGGTCGCCGCCGAAGCCGGACTGCAGCGCGCGGTCGGCACCCCAGGCCGACGCCGGTTCGGGGCGGACCCCCTGCGCCCGGTCCTGGCCCTGCACCGACCCTTGTCCCTGGACTCGCCCCTGCGTCCCGGCCGGGCCCGGC
>NZ_MUBM01000808.1 GCF_002154505.1 Streptomyces carpinensis
CTGGACCCCGCCGGGCTGCGCCCTGGGGCCCCGGGGATTCCCGGCCTGAGGCCCGCCGGGGCTGCGCCCCAGCCAGCGCCGGGGCCCCACCTCAGCCCCCGCCGGGGCTCCGCCCCTGGACCTCGCCGGGCTGCGCCCCTGGACTCCGCTGGGCTGCGCCCTGGGGCCCCGGTGATTTCCGGCCTGAGGCCTGCCGGGGCTCCGCCCCAGCCCCCGCCGGGGCTCCGCCTCTGGACCCCGCCGGGCTGCGCCCCTGGACTCCGCTGGGCTGCGCCCCTGGACCCTGCCGGGGCTGCGCCCTGGACCTCGCCGGGCTGCGCCCTGGACCCCTGTGGTTCCCCACCTGGTTTCGGGCGGGGCTGCGCGTTTGGTTCATGTCGGGGCTGTGTCCTCGGGTCCTGCTGTGGGCCCGTCTCCGGAACTCGCTGGGGCTCCGTCCCTGGGACAGGGCGGCTCCGTCCCCGGACCCAGGTGGCTTCGTACATCCGCTTCTGAATCCGGTGACTCCATAGCTGGGCCCCGCTTGGGGCTCCGTCCCCTGGTCACGCCGGGGCTGCGCCCCGACCCCCAGTGCCATCGTCCCCGGATGCCCGCCGGGGCTGCCGCTCCCTGACGGCTCCGTCCCCGGGACTCCGGGCCCGCGCCCTCGGCCCCCAGTGGCTCCGCTCCTGAGCTCGACGGGTCCTGGCCCTCGGGCTGTCCGTGTCTCGGTTCGGCCGTCGGCTGGTCGTGCGAGGTCTTCGGGTGGTGTGGCGACGTCGTAGTGGTCCTCGATGCGGAGGACGGATTGGCTCTGTCGGGGGGGCCGGGGGTGTGGGG
>NZ_MUBM01000809.1 GCF_002154505.1 Streptomyces carpinensis
GTCGGCGGGGACGCCGTACCAGCGCAGCAGCCGGCACCAGCGGTCCCGCTCGTGCTCGTCGGCGTACCAGGGCGGCCCGTCGATGCCGGGGGTCTCCCGGTGCGCGAAGGCGAACAGCCGCCGGGGGCCGAGCTCCGCGAGGAGCCGGTGGCTGGGCGGCCCGTTGCCGTGCAGGTCGACGGCGACGTCCGGGGGCGGGCCGGTCCAGTGGAGGGCGGCCGGTACTGCGCGGCCGGGCGCGGAGGCGGGCAGCAGCCGGTCGACGGCGCCCGTCGCCGCGGCGAGCGGCCCGAGTTCGGCGGGCGCGGCGAGCACGATCTCGTGCTCGGGGAAGGCCCGCCGAAGGGCCCGTAGCGCCGGAACCCCAGCCAGCAGATCCCCCAGCCCGAGCGCCCGGAGCACCAGCAGCCGGCGCACACCGGCCGCCTCGGACCCGGCCCCGCCCGCGGATTCGCCGCCGGCCACCGGCACGCCGGCCCCACCCGAGCCCGCGACTGCGCCTGCCTGGCGACCGGCCTCGCCCGAGCCCACGGCTGCGCGCGCCCGCCCGGCGCCGTCCGAGCCGCCGAGACGGACGGACGGCCCTCCAGCCGCGCCCACGACTGCGCGCGCCCGGTCCCCGGCCCCGTCCAAGCCACCAAGGCGAGCAGGCGAGCCCCCTCCACCGCGCAGGCGAGCGG
>NZ_MUBM01000081.1 GCF_002154505.1 Streptomyces carpinensis
ACGCGTCGGTCAACTCGAACAGCGCATCCGCGCGGGCAGGCAGACAGGCATAGAAGTCGGTCCGGAACCGGGACAACACGGTCAGGGACTCGACGTGGGCGGCATCGTCCAGCAGACTCACTCTCACGGCCTTTGTTGTGATCAACGTCGACTTCAGCGAGAAGACATGATCACGCAAAGGCCGCCCTGCTGTCTGCACAACAACGAAGACCGTGATCACCTCAACAAGCTGACCACGGGCGGACCTTAAACGCCAAGCTAAGGGCTTGCAGAGAATCAACGTGTTGCTTCCCGTTCCGGGGCTCGTTGACGTGGTATGCGCATCCAGGATGAGGCCTGCGGCCAACTCGCCGAGAAGTTCGCAGTGTTGTTCCGGCATCTGGACGAGCGGCAGCGGCGACTGCTGATGGGTGCCGAGGCCCGGGTGCTGGGGTATGGCGGTATCAGGGGAGTCGCGCGGGCGGCTGCGGTGAGTGAGACGACGGTCCGCAAGGGCGTGTTCGAGCTGGAGGCCGGAGAGGAGCCGTTGGGCCGGGTGCGGCGGCCGGGCGGGGGCCGCAAGCGGGTCGCGGACCTCGATCCCGGGCTACGGCCCGCGCTGCTGGCGCTGGTCGAGCCGGACGAGCGGGGTGATCCGATGTCGCCGCTGCGGTGGACGGTGAAGTCGACCCGCACACTCGCGCGGGAGCTGGCCCGGGCCGGGCACAAAGTCAGTGCAGACACCGTCGCCGACCTGTTGCGGGAGGAAGAGTTCAGCCTGCATGCGAACGCCAAGACGCTGGAGGGCGGCCAGCATGCGGACCGCGATGCCCAGTTCCGCTATCTCAACGAGCAGGTACGCGGGCACATGGTTGCTCGCAGAGGCGCCGCGGGTGCGTGCTAACGTTCCGCCGGTACGCGGGACGACACGGAGAGTCTGGGGCTGATGACCGCAGTCGACAGGGCCATGCGAACTCTGGAGTACCTCGCGAACCCGAACGGACGAACCACCCACACGGCGCTCGTCAAGCAGTTGGGCATCGCTCCAAGCACGCTCACTGAGCTTCTGCGACAATTGCGCGGGCTGGGCTGGGTCGACTGTGTTGAAGACGAGTATCGGCTAGGTGCCAGCGCGTTCGCCTTCGCCAGTCAGGTGCGCCCGTCTGCGCGCTTGCGCGCAATCGTCGCGCCCGTCCTGGCGTCTCTCGCGCGGGCCACCGGGGAGACGGCCGTGCTGACGGTGGAACTGCCCGGCGAGGGCGTGGTCATGATCGTAGACGCTGCCGAGGGCGCGAATCGCGTGCGCTTCGTCGCGCAGGTCGGCGAGCGCATTCCGATGCACCATGCACCCGGGGGCCTGGTGCTTCTCGCCTTCTCTGAGCGCGGCTTGGGCGACATCGAGGGCCACGAGCAGCACACCTCTGGCCCCTTCGGCGACGTCGATAAGCAAGCCTTCGCCCGCAGACTCCGACGGATCCGCAAGCTGGGGTATGCGGAACTCACTCCTCACGAGGAGCCGGGGCAACACGCCATCTCCGCGCCGATTCTCGATCGCGCCGGCTCACCGATCGCTGCCGTCACCCTGGTCGGTCCTGCCAGCCGTATGAAGCCGAACGCCAAGAAGTTGGCGGACCTCCTGGTGTCTCGGATCTCTGAGCTCAGGTGGTCGGAGGACTGAGGTTCCTCCATGCGATGTGCTCGACCGATGGCGGGCACCGGTAAGACCGAATGCTTGGTCTAACTCTGTAACACCCGCCGAACGAGCGATCCCGGACGCCGAGCAACCGCCAGACCGCGGCGCTGCCTGCACACAAGCCACGCGTGGGTTTGCGACGTTCCTAGGGACTGAGCGTGAGTGAGTCCTGTTGCCAGGACGTGTGCTCAGCCGGGCGCCCCGAACGGTGTTGGGCGTCCTGGTCGACCGCGTTCTCTCCGTGTCCGGCGCCGGCGGATCGTGTCCGTGGTCCGGGGATACGAGGGCGGTGTCCCTCACGCCACGGGATGTCCGGTCGGGCCTGGACGGTCCGATGCCCCGCACGATCACTCCGGTCGGGTGGGGGCGGTGCCGTCCGACGCATGATCGAAAAACCCAGGGCGCGTCGTGCGATGGCCACGGCGGCAGCCTGGTGGCGGGTGGGCTTGCGGGTGGTGCTGGTGAGGGGTTTCTGCCAGTGCTGGGCACTCCAGCGGGAGGTGTAGGCGGGGTCGACCGCGACCAGGGGAATGCCGAGTTTGGCCGCCATCGACACCAGCCGGGATCGCAGCCGGGCGACGGGCATGCCGGAGATCAGCTTGCGGAAGCCTTTACGCCGCCCGTGCTTCTCTCGGGTCGTCTCCGCCGTGAGGTCGAGGTCCTACACGACGATCGCCCCACCCTGCGTCCTGGCCCAGTGCGGGAGGCGGATGAGAGCGTGGCGGACCTGGGCATCGCGGTGTGGGGCGATGCCGGTCAGGTCGTAGGCGAAGGTGCGGGGGCACCAAGGGGGTTGCCGTACCGGTCCAGACGCCAGGCGGCGAGGTGGTCGGCGTTCATGTCCACCCCGACCATCCCGCCCGCCCGGACCGCCTCCAAGGGCAGGACGTGGCGGGTGGGATGGTCCAGGAGGCGGTCAGGTACCAGCGGCCCTGCACCACGTCTTCGTGGATGCGGTAGGCGATGGCCCGGTGCGCGCACACGCGGTCGCGCCACTGCTCGCCCTGGTGCGCGAACGCCACCCGGGCGGCGAGGACGTCCCGTCCGTGCGGGGCGTTGCACTCACTCACGCACGCCAACGCGCTCTCCTGCACACTCGTGAGCCAACAGCTCACAACCCTGCGTTCGGGTGCCACGTATCCAGATCAGCTAGTTCGTATATACGAACTCCTGTGCATAGATACGAAGAAAAATCTTGACCCTTCGTGAGCACGCCACTAGCGTCCGGTTCGGGCCGCAAGGGCCCGGAATCCAGAAGGAAGCAGAGGGTCTCCGGTGGGGAACGAATGTGACGTCGTGGTGATCGGCGGCGGATTGTCGGGTCTGGCTGCCGCGCGCAGTCTGGTGGCGAGTGGGGTCGACAGCACCATCGTCTTGGAGGCCCGCGACGAGCCCGGTGGGAAGTGCCATCTCCGATCGGTGGCGGGCGTGCCTGTTGACGCCGGAGGCATGTTCACCGGGCCGGGGCAGCACCACCTCAAGGGACTGGCAGAGGCCTACGGAATCTCGACCTACCCGACAGGCGCCCCCGGCAGCATCGTGCGCTACTTCGAGGGGGAGATGCGGTACTCGGAGCCGCACGAGCCCGAGCTCGAGGGTGCTGCCCAAGACGAGCTCGCCCGCGCACTCAAGAAGTTCGAGTCGCTCTGCGACCACGTGGATCCGTCGGCGCCGTGGTCCTCCGCCGAGGCGGGCAGGCTCGATGCCATGAGTGTGGAGAACTGGATCGACGAGCAGACCGCGGACCCAGCGGTGCGGCTGGCGTTGGCGCGGCGCTTCAAGACCTCGGCGGCAGCAGCCAGTCAGTTGTCGATGCTCGCGATGGCGGCCTTCGTGAGCAGCTGCGGAGGGTGGGGTGTCTTCGAGACCGAGCTGGATGAGCTGTTCGTCGGTGGTGCCGGTCAGATCCCTGCCCGCGTGGCGGAGGAGCTGGGATCCAGGGTCCGCCTCGGCTGGCCGGTCAACCGGATCAGCTGGGATGCAGAGGGGGTCAGGGTCGAAGGCGCAAATGAGGTGGTGACCGCGCGCAGGGCCATCATCGCGATGAGTCCCGCGGACGCGCGACGCATCCACTTCGCCCCGGGACTGACCACCAGACGCGAACAGCTGCACCGGGCGTGGTTCAGCGCCTCGATCATCAAGACGATGCTCGTCTACGAGCGTCCCTTCTGGAGGGAGTCCACGTCGGACCGTCCGGCGCTGACGGGATTCGCGTCGAGCGATGAGGGAGGCCCGCACACCGTCGTCGACGCGTCACCCCCCGACGGCAGCGTCGGGGTCCTGGGCGCCATGATACGTCTGCTGGGCGAGGGTCAGCGCTTCAACATCTCCCACGACGTCCTCGACGACCCGGAGGCCCGTCGGGCGCGGTTGCTCGAGAACCTCGTCCGGATGTACGGGCCCGAGGCCGCTATCCCGCTCGGGGTCGGGGAGACCCATTGGTTCCACGAGCCATACATCAGTGGCTGCCTCGGCTGGGCGCCCCCGGGCCTTCTGACCCAGTGCGGTGAGGCTCTGCGCGCTCCGATCGGTCCCATTCACTGGGCCGGATCCGAGTCCGCCGACACCTGGTCCAACCACCTGAACGGCGCGGTGCAGGCCGGCGAGCGCGCCGCTGCAGAGGTCGCGGCCGAGCTCGCCCAGCGCGGCTAGGAGGAGGCGCAATGTTCACTCGGTTGTCGCCGTCCTGGATGGACGAGTCCGCCCGTTCCTTCGGTTACTCGCCGGGCATCAGGGTGGGGGACCTGATCTTCGTCTCTGGACTGATCGGCAGAGGCCCGGACGGAAATGTCCCCGAGAGTGTCGAGGAGCAGACCGCCCTCATCCTCGACAGCCTCGAGCAGGTCCTGGCGGAGGGTGGAGCCGCACTACGGAACGTGGTGCAGGTCATCACGTATCACACCGACCTGTCCGAAGTGCGCTTGTTCGCGGACGGCCGGGGTGAGCCCTTCGACGCCGAGACGCCGCCGACGTGGACGGCGATCGGCGTGAATGGGCTGGCCCATCCCGGAGCACGTGTCGAGCTCCAGGCTCTCGCCGTCGTGACTCACTGATGCTGTGAGGGCCGGTGCCGCCGCTGACGGGTGTCTCGCGTCGACGCTCCACCCGGTCGACTGGTCGTGCATGGTCGCGTGGTCGGCGTCCGGTTCGAGGGAGGCACCGAGGTACGTGCCAGGCGCGGGGTGGTCATCGCGACTGGCGGCTTCGAGCGCGACCCCGGTCTGGTGCGTGACTTCCTGCGCGGACCCCTTCACCACCCCCGCCCGGCGCACCCACGAACACAGGTGACGGCCTGCGGATGGCGATGAAGGTCGGGGCCCGCCTCGGCGCGATGCGCGAGGCCTGGTGGGTCCCAGTCGTGACGATCCCCGGCTTCGGAGGGGAGCAGTACTTCGGGCACGGCGTCCAGCTCGTCCAGCGCAAGCGCACGCTGCCTCGGTCTTCGACCAAGGTTTTGCCGACCAGTACGGCGGTTACGGCTTCCAGGCGGGCGACCAGGTTCCCTCGTGGATCCAGCGTGCCGATACCGTCTCCGAGCTCGCAGAGATGCTCGGGCTGCCCGCCGACGAGCTCAACGCGACGATCAAACGGTGGAAGGAACTGCGCGCGCTCGGCACCAAGGGAGGCCCGCGAACCACAGTGGACTGCGAGGTGCTCGACGTGGACGACGCAGTGATCCCGGGTCTGTGGGCCGTAGGAAACGCCATGGCCGCGCCCACCGGCATGGTCTACGGAGGGGCTGGCGGCACGCTCGGGCCCGCCATAGTCTTCGGCTACCGTTGCGGCCTCTCGGCGGCTGGTGCTCCGCTAGGGTCTGCAGTTTGACCAGGTCGTTCACCGCGGGGGAGTGGGGCCGAACCAGAGAACTAGGGGCATGAGCATGACCACTGGCAACTCCTCCCCACCGAGAACCGCGATCCGCACCCTCGAAGGGCTTCCCGCGAGCAGGTCTGACCGCAGGCGAGCGGGCAACCTCCCGGAGGAGACGTCGAGGCTGATAGGCCGACGAGCGGAGAGCGCGGAGGTCCGTGGCCTGCTCGGTTCCTCCCGACTCGTGACCCTGACCGGGCCGGGCGGCGTCGGGAAGACCCGGCTCGCGCTCGAGGTCGCGCGGAGGGCGCGCGTGGGTTTCACCGACGGCGTCTGGGTGACGGCCCTGGACGAGCTGACCCAACCCGACCTGCTGCCTGCTGTTGTCCTGGCGGTCATGGGGAGCGCGGGTCGGTCGGGTACCCGGGTCGACGACCTGGTGGAGTTTCTCGGGGACCGGCGGGTGCTGCTCGTCCTCGACAATTGCGAGCACATGGCTCACGAGTGCGCCTCCTTGGCAGCGGAGCTGCTCGGAAGATGTCCGCACGTCAGTGTCCTGGCCACCAGCCAGACCCCTCTCGGAGTCAGGGGGGAGTCGCGGTTCGCCGTGCCGCCACTGTCGCTGCCTGAGCCGGGTCAGTACCCGAAGCCGAGCGTTGCTGCCACGGTGTACGAGGCAGTAGCGCTCTTCGTCGATCGGGCGGAGTCGGCGTCGCCTGGGACTGGCGTACGCCTGGCGGACGAGGAGAAGGTGATCGACCTCTGCCGGCAGCTCGATGGTCTGCCCTTGGCCATCGAGCTGGCCGCTGCGGGGACCCGTCACTTCCCGATCGACGTGTTGCTGCGGCAGGTCCAGGAACGATTGCAGGTCCCTACGTCTGGCAGCAGAGCCGCGCCAGAGCGCCAACGCTCGCTGCGAGCCAGCCTGGACCACAGCTACGAGTTCTGCTCGACGAGCGCCAGGGAGCTGTGGGGCAGCATGTCGGTCTTCCGTGGCGGAGCGGACTTCGACGCCGTCGAACAAGTGTGCCGGTCCGAGGGACTCCCGCAAGACCAGTTGCACGCGGCTTTGGCCGAGCTCGTCGACAGGTCGGTCGTGACGTTCGACGGCATCCGATACCGCATGCTCGAGACGATTCGCCGGTACGGCCTCCTGGTGCTGGGCGACGCAGCACAGTCCGTCCGTCTCGCCCACCGCGACCACTACCTGGAGCTGGCCATCTCGCTGGAGGAGGGCTGGTTCGGCCCGGAACAGCCTGCTCTGATCGAGCGCGTGGCCAGCGAGCAGGCCAACCTACGGGCCGCGCTCGAGTTCTGTCTGGAGTCACCGGAAGAAGTGGGCGCCGGGCTGCGGCTGGCGAGCGCGTTGTGGGCGCACTGGGTCAGCCGGGGACTGCCCGGCGAGGGGAGACGCTGGCTGGACCGGTTGCTGGCGGCCGACCAGCTCTCCGGTCCCGAACGAGTCGGTGCCCTGTGGGTCAACGCCGTCGTCACAGCCGTCGACGGCGACGTCTCGCGGAGCCTGGCCCTCGCCCAGGAGGGCTGCGATCTGGCCCTACGTTTCGAGGACAGACCGGGCTTGGCCCACGCCGTGATGGCGAGAGGTTTCGCCGAGGTGGTGGCCGGCCAGATCGACGACGGCATCTCAGACCTGCAGGAGGCCGTGACACTTCAGCGGCAGCTCAGCGAACCCAGTCCGCACCTGGCCACGGCGTTGGGAGAGCTCGGCTCGGCGCTGTGCCACGCCCAGAACCCCGCACACGCGGCGCCGATCCTCGAAGAGGCGAGGGCACTCTCGGAGGCGGGCGACGAGCAGTTGCTCCTCTCCTGGGCGCTCACACACCTCGGGCTGGCGGCACTCCTCGACGGACGTCCGCACGACGCGGCGATTGTCCTCAGAGACGCTCTGGCGAGGAAGCGGTCGATCCAGGACCACCTCGGCATGAACGTAGCGGTCGAGCTTCTCTCATGGGCCGCCCTGGACCAGGGCGATGCCGACAGAGCGGCCCAGCTCCTGGGTGCGAGTGAAGCCATGCCTGAGCCGCTGGTCCCACACCTGGTCAACTACCAGCGCATGCTCGGCTGGCATTCCGAGTACGTGGCCCGGGCACGCGAACGCGTCGGCCCAGCGGCCTTCGAGAGCTCTTTCGAGATCGGTCGCCGCATGTCTCCGGATGAAGCCGTCTCCTACGCTCTGGTCGAGCAGGACCCGACAGTCAGGGACGTCACGGATCCGCTCGCCCGCTGGCCGCTCACCCCTCGTGAGCGAGAGGTCGCCCTTCTGGTGGCCCAGGGCAGAACCAACCGACAGATCGCCGCACAACTCGTCATAGCCCACCGTACGGCGGACACACACGTGGAGAACATCCTGAAGAAGCTCGGATTCACGTCGCGAACCCAGGTGGCGACCCTGTTCGAGCGAGTTGACGACGGACGGGACGAGGCGAGCCGGCCCCGCCGCCCGTACTCAGGGCTGTGACCGCCCCCTACTCCGGTTTCCGAGGGCTTCTACGTACGTAGATACGTATCCCTTCCCGATGGTACGGCCCATGTGACGGCAGTCATAGTCGCTCCCACGAGTCGCCGGCGGAGATGCCGGGACCAGGGCGAAGGGGGGCCTCCTCATGGCACTTGACGAAGCGACAGCGGCGCTCGTCGCGGACATGGCGGCGAGCGGTGCGCCGGCGCTGCACGAGTTGGAGCCGGCTGAGGCGCGCGGGCTCATGGCGGACATGAAGCAGATGTTCGGCGCCGGTCCCCAGATGCTCCGAGCGGAGCGGCGCGAGGTCTGCGCCGCGGGGCGGGAGATCCCGGTCCACGTCCTGGTTCCGAACGAGAACCCACGAGCCGTCATCGTCTACCTGCACGGGGGCGGATGGGTCGTGGGCCGGATCGACGAGTTCGAGACACTGGGGCGGGAACTGGCCCGCGCCACCGGGTGTGCGGTCGTCCTCGTTGACTATCGGCTCGCGCCGGAGCACCCGTTCCCCGCAGCGCTCGAGGACGCCTGGGAGGCGACGACCTGGGTCGCGGCGAACCTGGACGGCATCGCAGGGGCCGACGTGCCGCTCATCCTCGCGGGGGACAGCGCAGGCGGCAACCTGGCGGCCGTCGTCTGCCAGCGGGCCCGTCGCTCCGGGCCGGCGATCGCGATGCAAGTGCTGCTGTACCCGGTGACCGACTGCGACTTCGACACGCCGTCCTACACGTCCCCGGAAAATCAGCTGGAGCCGACGAGGGCTGACATGCAGTGGTTCTTCGACCACTACGCGCCTCCCGAGATCCGGCGGGACCCGGAGGTCTCTCCCCTGCGGGCGGAGGACCTGTCCGGTCTTCCGCCGACCGTCGTGGTCACGGCGGGCCACGACGTGCTGCGGGACGAAGGGACCGCCTACGCCCGCGCCCTCCAGGACGCTGGGGTGCCGGTGAGCCACCGCGAGTTCCTCGATCAGATGCACGGCTTCTTCACGATGGTGAACGTCCTGCCCGGCAGCGTCCAGGCAATGGACTTCGTCGCCGAGGAGATCGAGCGGCACGTGTTCACGCAGCTTCCCGGCTGAGGTCGCTGCTCATTCTCGGACTGACGCGAAACATCCATGGCCACCTTCGGCCGAAAAACAAGTGGATCTTGCAGCCACGAACGAGGTGGTGAGCCGGAACCGCCCGACCACCTAAGGACTCAGTCATGAAACACAGCAGCGCCACGGCGCTGGCGCCTCTTGCGGGCGGACTGGACGAGGAGCAGGACGAGCTCAAGGGCAACCTGGGCGTCGCGGCCATCGTCATGATCGTGGTCGCAGGAGCCGCGCCGCTGGGCGTCATCGCCTCCAGCATGCCCATCATGCTGCTGCTCACCGAGACCTACATCCTCCCGGTGTACTACGTCCTCGCAGGCGCGTTCTTCATCCTGTTCTCCGTCGGCTTCGTGGCCGTCAGCAAGTTCGTGCCACGAGCCGCAGCCTTCTACACCTACATCCAGGCCGGACTGGGCCGAGTCCCCGGAGTGGCGTCCGCGATCCTGACGGTCTGCTCGTACGTCGTGATGGTCGCTTCGATCCACGTGTACAGCGGCCTGCTGATCAGCAACCTCGTCCAGAGCTACACCGACCTGGACTCGCCGTGGTGGGCCTGGTCGCTGCTCCAGGTGGCGATCATCGGATCCATCGGCTTCCGGAACATCGACCTCGGGGTGAAGGTGCTCTTCATCCTGGTGGGGATCGAGATCGCCTTCATCCTGATCATGAACGTCTTCACCCTGGTCCAAGGCGGAGCACAGGGGCTGAGCGCGCGTCCGTTCCATGCCACGCTGATCCATGGCGACACCCTCGGCATCGGCGTGATGTTCGCGGCGATTGGGTTCTTCGGATTCGAGGCCATCACTGTCTTCCGCGGGGAGTCCAAGGACCCGGAGCGCACCGTGCCGCGTGCGACCTACACGGCGCTCGTCGGTGTCGCGATCTTCTACATCTTCACGAGCTGGGTCGTCGTCATGGGCACCGGGCCGGACGGCGCCATCGCCGCCGCACTGGCTGACCCGGAGTTCGTGATCATCCATCAGGCGGCGACCTTCGTGGGGGCCGTGTTCGGCGACCTGCTGCAGGTCCTCATCATCACCAGCCTGTTCGCCTGTGCGCTCGCATTCCACAACGTCACCGCTCGCTGCCAGTTCAACCTCGGCAAGTCCGGCGTCGCCCCCAAGTGGCTTGGCAAGGCGCACCCTGTCCTCGGGTCGCCGTCGCGCTCTTCGCTCGTGGTGAGTGTGACCTGCCTCGCCCTCATCGCCATCCCGCTGTTCACGGGCGTCGACCCCTACCTGGACTTCTACGTGTGGATGTCGGGCGCCGGCGCGCTCGGCATCATCGCCCTCATGGCGCTCACGTCGGTCTCGATCGTGATGTTCTTCGCCCGCACGAAGCTCGACACGCGGGTGTGGAACAGCCGTATCGCTCCCACCCTCACCGCACTCGCGCTGCTCGCGCTGCTCGTCCTCGTGGTCATCAACTTCCCCCTGCTGGTCTCCGGGAAGACCGCCGCGTTGGTGATCGGCTTCGCCATGCTGGGCCTCTTCGGGGCTGGGCTCGTCTACGGAATGGTGCTGAAGCTCAAGCGTCCGGAGGCGTACGCACACCTGGGGACGTTCGCCGCTGCGCACGACGCCGGCGACGAGCAGCAGACGGCGGGGAAGAAGGTCCTGCGATGACCACGACGCAGGCTTCAGACCTGGAGCAGATCAGGCGACTCAACCACGAGTACGCGTGGGCCATCGACAACTTCAGACTCGATGACCTGCTCACCTTCTTCACCCGCGACGGCGTGTTCGACATGCGCCCCCTCGGCGCCCCGGAGGCGGTTGCCGGAACTGACGCTCTCCGCAAGATGTTCGCGGGAATGATCGACGAGATGGACGGGTGCATCCACCTGATGATGAATCATCTGGTCGACCTCGCTGGGGACCGTGCAACCGGGCGCGTCTACTGCCACTCCTTCTCCCTCATGCCTGACGGCACCAAACCCGAGGTCTTCGTCTGCTACGAGGACTCGTACGCGCGGACCAACGGGAAATGGCAGTTCACCAGTCGGACGGTCACGCCTCTCCTCACGACTGATCGCTGAGTCAGAACCTCGTCGTCACTGGATCACGCGGCGACGCCCACGGAATGGAGAAAGCGGAAGAAATGACTGCACCACGACGAGCAGACGCCGTCATCGTCGGCGCCGGATTCGCCGGCCTGTACATGCTGAAGCGGCTCCGGGACCAGGGACTCACTGCCATCGTCCTCGAACGCGGGGACGGAGTCGGCGGCACGTGGTACTGGAACAGGTATCCAGGGGCGAAGTGCGACGTCGAGAGCCCGTACTACTCCTACTCGTTCGACCCCGAGCTCGACCAGGAGTGGAACTGGACGACGCGCTACCCGGCCCAAGGCGAGATCCTGGCCTACCTCAACCACGTCGCCGACCGCTTCGAGCTGCGTCCCGACGTCCACCTGAACACGACGGTGAACTCCGCGACGTTCGATGAGCAGGCCAACGAGTGGCAGATCACCTCCACAGGACCGGACGGCGTGCAGACGACGCACGCGCGTTTCTGCATCCTCGCCACCGGCAGCCTCTCCGAGTCGACGACCCCGAAGTTCGAGGGCATCGGCGACTTCGCCGGCCCGACCTACCACACGGGCAACTGGCCCCACGAGTACGTCGACTTCACCAACCTACGGATCGGCGTGATCGGCACTGGTTCGTCGGGGATCCAGGTCATCCCCGAGATCGCGAAGCACGCCAAGGAGCTCCTGGTCTTCCAGCGCACGCCCAACTTCAGCGTTCCAGCGAACAACCATGAGCTGGACGACGAGTACCTCTCCGAGGTCAAGGCAAGATTCCCCGCGATCCGAGAGCGCATGCGACGCACCGCGTCGGGTCTGCCGACCGATGGTCGGGACGAACTGGCAGTCGGTGCTGACGCCGCGCACGTCAAGAAGATCTTCGACGAGCACTGGACGCTCGGCAGCTTCGCGATACAGGACGCGTTCGCCGACCTCGCGACCTCCCAGGAGGCCAACGACAAGCTGGCCCACTACATCCACGACAAGATCGAAGAGATCGTCGCCGATCCAGAGGTTGCCGAGAGGCTGAAGCCGCGTGGTTACCCGGTGGGGAGCAAGCGGATGTGCGTCGACAGCAACTACTACGAGACCTTCAATCTGTCGCACGTCCACCTGGTCGACGTTCGTGAGACACCGATCAGCCGGATCACGAGGCACGGCGTCGCGACCACCCAGGGGGAGTACGAACTCGACGCGATCGTCTTTGCCACTGGCTTCGACGCGATGACCGGCGCGATCCTCAAGATCGACATCCGCGGCCGTGGCGGTGCCAGTCTCCGCGACCACTGGGAGGCGGGCCCGCGCACATACCTCGGAGTGTCCATCGCGGGATTCCCGAACCTGTTCTCGATCGCCGGGCCTGGTAGCCCCAGCGTTCTCACCAACGTGGTCATGTCGATCGAGCAGCACGTGGAGTGGATCGATGAGCACATCGCCTACCTCCGCAGCCGGGGCTTCGAGACTGCCGAGGCACTTCCTGAGTTCGAGGAGGAGTGGATCCAGCACGTGAACGAGGTGGCTGACCAGACCCTCCTGACCAAGGGCAGCTCGTGGTACCTCGGCGCCAATGTCCCGGGTAAGCCGCGCGTGTTCATGCCCTACGCCGGCGGGCTCGACGCCTACCGCGAACGGTGCAACGACGTCGCCGAGGACAACTACCGGGGCTACCGACTGGCCTGAGCCCAGTCGCTGTTGGGAGAGATGAGATGACTGTGACCAAGATCGGCTCGCCGCGACTCAGGAGCTTCGACCGCCTGTTCATCGGTGGCGAGTGGGTGAAACCCGCAACTGACAAGGTGATCGACGTGGTCTCGCCGAGCACCGAAGAGTGGCTGGCGAGCGTCCCTGAGGCATCCGTGCAAGACGTTGATGCGGCGGCTGCGGCCGCGCGGCGGGCTTTTGACGAGGGTCCTTGGCCCCGGATGCGACCGGCCGAGCGTGCGGAAGCGCTGCTGCGTGTCCGGGCCGAGATCGAGAAGCGGTACGACGCCATGGTCGCTGCGTTCTCGGCCGAGATCGGCGCGCCGACGGCGATCAGCCACGAGTTCAACACCGAGGCGATGGATGCCTGGACCGAGGCGGCCAAGCTGCTGGAGACGTTCGAGTTCGAACAAGAGCGTCCCTTCGCCGGGGGGAGCGGCACGCTGGTGCACGAACCGGTTGGCGTGGTGGCCGCGGTCGTGCCGTGGAACGGCCCGGTCGACATCGCCTGCCTCAAGTCGGCGCCCGCGCTCGCGGCGGGTTGCACGGTCGTCATCAAGGCGGCTCCTGAGGGCCCGGTCGCGATGATGCTGCTTGCGGAGGCGCTCGAGGCCGCAGGCTTGCCCGAGGGCGTCGTCAGCCTGCTGCCGGCAGATCGCGAGGTGAGCGAGTACCTCGTCAGCCACCCGGCAGTGGACAAGGTCTCGTTCACGGGCAGCACGGCAACCGGCCGTCGCATCATGAGCATCTGCAGCGAACGCATCGCGCGGGTCTCGCTCGAGCTCGGTGGGAAGTCCGCGGGGATCATCGCCGATGACATCGCGATGACGGAGGTCGTGGAAACGCTGGGCTTCGCGGGCGTGGTGAGTTCCGGTCAGGTGTGCGCGGCCATCACGCGGGTCATCGTTCCGCGGGAGCGCCAGCAGGAGCTGCTCGACGTGCTTGTGCCCTTCTACGAGAACCTCAAGGTCGGCGACCCGAGTGACCCGGAGACCGACCTGGGACCGCTCGTCGCCCGGCGGCAGCTCGACCGAGTGCTCGAATACATCGAGATCGGCAAGGCCGAAGGCGCTCGGCTCATCACCGGTGGGGGCCGCCCGGCGGGTTTCGACAAGGGGTGGTTCGTGGCGCCCACCATCTTCGCGGATGTTGCCAACGACATGCGTATCGCCCAGGAGGAGATCTTCGGTCCGGTGGTCTGCGTGATCCCGTACGACACGCTCGAAGAGGCCATCGACATGGCGAACGACTCGCCGTACGGGCTGTCTGGCGCCGTCTACGCGAAGGACACGCAGCTCGCCGAACGCATCGCTCGGCGGATCCGCACCGGTCAGATGTCCATCAATGGCTGGTTCGCCTGCATGTTCCAGCCCTTCGGTGGCTTCAAGCAGTCAGGGATCGGTCGCGAGGGTGGGGTCGAAGGCCTGACCGCATACCTCGAACCCAAGTTCATCCAGCGAAGCGCATAGAGCCAGGAGCGAGAAGAGCAATGAAGGCTGCAGTACTGGCACGAGTCGGCGGGCAGTTCGAGGTCCGCGACGTCAAGATCGACGCACCCGATGGCCGTGAAGTCCTCATCGCCGTCAAGGCGAGCGGACTGTGCCACTCCGACGACCACATCCGCACGCACGACTTCGGTTTCCCGATGCCACTGGTGCTCGGGCACGAGCTCGCCGGCGTTGTTCAGGCCGTGGGACACGACGTCACCGGGCTCCGCCCTGGAGACCACGTCACCGCATGCCCGGTCCTGTACTGCGGTCGCTGCGTCGAGTGCCGCATGGGCGCACCAATCCGGTGTCGCAACAAGGGCTTCACGGTGCGCGGCCCGGAGGCGGAGCCGCGGCTGCGTGCCGACGACGACGTGCCCATCGAACAGTTCGAGGGTCTCGGCGCTTTCGCGCAGCAGGTCCTCATCCACGAGAACCAAGTCGTGAAGATCAACGAGGAGATCCCGTTCGACCGAGCCTGTCTGCTGGGGTGCGGGGTAGCGACCGGGGTGGGTAGCGTGCTGCACGCGGCGAAGGTGCAACCAGGCGAGTCCGTGGCCGTGATCGGATGCGGTGGCGTCGGTCTGAACGGGGTCCAGGGGGCGAGGATCGCCGGCGCCCACAAGATCATCGCCATCGACGTCCAGCCGGAGAAGCTCGAGCTCGCCACCAAGTTCGGCGCCACCGACGTCATCAACTCGCACGAAGAAGACGTCGTCGAACGAGTTCTCGAGATCACTGGTGGTCGTGGCGTCCAGCACGCCTTCGAGATGATCGGACTGCTTCCCACACTCGAGCTGGCCGTCAAGGTCCTGGGTCTCGGCGGAACTGCATACGTCGTCGGGATGCAGCAGCCGGAATCTCGACTGTCACTCGATCTCTTCGCCGACATCCTGATGCAGCAGAAGGGAGTGAGGGGTGTGGACATGGGGTCCACGAACCCACAGGTCGACATCCCGTTCTACGCCGACCTGTACGTGCAGGGCCGACTGAACCTGGACGACCTCGTCTCCCGACGGATCCAGCTCGACGAGATCAATGAAGGATACGAGGAACTGGCGGGCGGAAAGATCGCCCGCACGGTCATCACGTTCGACTGAGCGAGCGCGCTGCGACGCCCGCCACCTCCCAAGACCGCGAACTGCATGCGCGGTCAGTTCGCGCTTGCCCGACTCCGGCTCCGTGACGAGGAAGCGAACTTGACCATCGACCTGAACAAGTCCTCGACACAGGAGCGGAGTACCGTGGACAGCGCGGAGGGCAGTTCGCGGGACCAGCGCACCCGCACGGGGCCGATCCCGGGCAGCCGTAGTCGCCCGTCACCGGTGATCTTCCACCGGGCGTTGGCGGTGAACCGGACGGACTGCCGGGTGTCGCGCTTGGACTTCAGCCGCGGCTCCTCGACCTTCGGCCCCTTGCGCTTCCCGGACAGCGAGTCCAAGAAGTTCCGGTAGGCGGCGCCCAGGTCCCGCAGGGACTGCTGGAGCACCACCGCGGAGACCTCGCCGAGCTAGACACGCTCCGGGCTCTTCTTCGCCTCCGTGATCAGCCGCCGGGACAGGTCCCTGCTCTTCGGCCACGGCTGCCCGGCCTCATGTGGGGCCTTCCGGATCACCAGAGCGCCGTTGTAGACGACCCCGGCGCCACCGAACGCCTTTGCCAGCGATCCGCTGACCTGCCGTCGGCTCGATACGGAAGCTGTACCTCAGCTGCACCGCGAGGATACGTGGCTTACGACTGGAATTCGCGAGATTTTCCGTCCACTCGACACCGCACGCTGACCCACAATCAGCAACCTACCCCAGGGACCAGGTAGGCTCGTGAGCACGCCGTCAAGATCAACTTAAGCCAGCGGCATTGCGCCAAGAGGCTGTGATCCGGCTCGTGCTTCGCCGGCCGGTGGGCGGCGCGCCGATTACCGTGCTGCGGCAGTACATCGAACAGCAGAACCGCTTCACCACCGGCCTAAGGCCTGCGCACTACGGATAACTCCAGGTAGCAGCGACGCCAAGGAGGGGCCCGGCCGATCGGCCGGGCCCCTCCTTGGCGCGCTTTTCAGACTCAGTCGAACATAATGACGCCGCGGATGTTGCGGCCCTCACGCATGTCCTGGACCGCGGTGTTGATGCCCTCAAGCTTGTACGTCCTGGTGATGAGCTCGTCGAGCTTGAGCTCGCCGCGCTGGTACAGGTCGGCGAGGAGGGGAATGTCGTATCGCGAATTGGTCGAGCCGTAGAGCGAACCCTGCAGCCGCTTGCCCGACATGGCGAAGGTGAACAAGTCGAAGTCCATCTCCTGGACGCCGACCTTCGCGGCCGAGGTGAGCACCAGCGTGCCACCACGGTGGACCATGTTGCCGGCCGGCTGCATCAGCTTCGGGTCGGCGACGCCCATAGTGATGATCACCGCGTCGGCACCCTGGCCGTTGGTCAGCTGCGCGACCAGCTCGGCGGCCTCGTCCTCGTTCTTGCACGTGTGCGTGGCACCGAAGGTCTTCGCCTCGTCGCGCTTGAAGGCCACCGGGTCGACGGCGATGATGTTGCGCGCCCCGCGGTGGCGAGCACCCTGGACAGCGTTCATGCCCACGCCGCCGACGCCGAAGACGACCACGGTCGCACCCAGGTCGATGTCGGCTGCGTAGACCGAGGAGCCCCAACCGGTCGGCACGCCGCAGCCGATGAGGGCGGCCTTCTCCAGCGGGACGTCCTTCGGGATCTTCACCGCCGAGTCGACCGACACGGTGACGTACGGCGCGAACGTGCCGAGGTAGGAGAACGGGCCGACTCCGACGCCGCGGGCGTGGACGCGGTGGGTGCCATCGGCGGCGAAGCCGCCGAGCGTGCCGGCGCCCAGGACGCACATGTTGGAGCGGCCGCGCACGCACATGCTGCACTTGCCGCACGACGGCAGGAACGAGAGGACGACATGGTCACCGACCTCCAGGTCGGTGACGTGGCTGCCGACCTGGACGACCTCGCCGGCGCCCTCGTGGCCGCCGAGGATCGGGCCCCAGCCGAGCGGAATGTCACCGGTGTCGACGTGGTCGTCGGAGTGGCAGATACCGGAGGCGGCGAGCTTGACCTTGACCTCGTTGGGCTTGGGATCGTCGAGCTCGATCTCTTCCACGGACCAGCCGGAGCGGGTACCGGGCTCCCAGATGAGAGCGCCAGGGATCTTCATTGACTCCTCCAAGGGGGCTGTGGGCGTTGAGCGGGCCTCGGTCAACCGCGCTGATAATGATGAGCATTGAATTACGTTAAGGTCAACGCCTCCTGTGAACCTTGACACATTGATTATCAACATATGCACTGTGCTCATCGAATGCTGACTTCGAGCCAGGAGGTCTCATCTCATGACCACGTCCACGAGCCCGGTGCTCATCGTCGGTGCAGGCCTGTCCGGCCTTGCCACTGCGCTGGCCTCCTCGCTCAACGGCCGACCGGCCGTCGTCCTCGAGGCCGCCGACCTGGTGGGCGGCGCGGCGGCGTACTCCGGCGGCCAGGTCTGGTGCGGCGCCAACCATGTGGCCGCCCGCGAGGGCATCGAGGATTCGCTCGAGCGCACCGAGACGTACATCCGGGACGTCGCATCCCACCACGCTCCCGAAACCCTGGACGAGCAGGCGTTCCGGCGCTGGCTCACCACCTCGCCGGACGCGATGCGCTACTGGGAGGACAACGGGGCCATCCGGTGGACGGTCATCCCCGGCCTCGCCGACTACCACAACGAGGCAGCCGGAGCCCTTCCCCAGGGGCGCTACCTCACCAACGAGGTGATCGACGGCTCCGAGCTGGGGGAGTGGCGTCAGCGGCTGCGGTACAGCCCGTACTTCCCGGTCGGCACCACCTACCGCGACCTGCTGGAGAAGGGCCGTCGCGCGACGTACGTCGACGACCAGGGCGAGGAGAAAAACGCGACCAAGCAGTCGCATGCGGGTCTGCCGGCTTTCGGTCTCTCCGACGGCACCGAGTTCGAGCGGGCCTCGTCGGCGGACCCGCTGACCTACGGCACCGGCGTCGTCGCCTCGTTCCTTCGCCGAGTCCTCCAGCAGCCCGACATCGAGATCCGGACCCAGCACCGCGTGATCGAGCTCATTCAGAACGACGGGGCCGTGACCGGTGTCCGTGCGGAGACGCCCGACGGCGTGGTGGAACTGCACGGGCCCGTCGTCCTCGCGACGAGTACTTACGACTGGGACACCGAGCTCGTCCACGAGGTCCTCGGCCTCTCGGAGGAGGACTGGGGCTCGGTCGCCCCGGAGACACTCCGCGGCGACGGCCTGAAGCTCGCGCGATCGGTCGGCGGCGAGCTCGCCCGCATCCCGGCCAACGCCACGCCGATCCTGCCGGGGTGGCGATCGCAGGTCGGCACCGGTTTCGGCTACGGCCCGGAGTACGCCATGCCGCACTCGATGATCGTCGACCGCACCGGCAACCGCTACTGCAACGACTCCTACTGGGTCGACATCTGCCGCCGCACGCTCGACGCCGACGACCGGCACCTGCCCTTCTTCCTCATCTGGGACGACCAGCACCGGCAGAAGTACGGCCTGGCCGCCACCGCTCCGGGCGGCGAGTACCCCGAGGGCTGGGTGGAGTCGGCGCCGACCCTGCAGGAGCTGGGCGACAAGCTCGGCATCGACGGCGAGCAGCTGGCGAGGACCGCCGAGCGCTTCAGCGCCTTCGCTCGCGAGGGCGTCGACCCCGACTTCGGCCGCGGCACCGTCGACTACGTCAACAAGTTCGCCGGTGACCCGGAGAACAAGCCTTCGCCGGTCCTCGGCGAGATAAACAAGGCGCCGTTCCACGGCATCCGGCTCCGCTTCGTCGGCACCGGCATCGGCACCAGTGGCGTTCGCATCGACGGCGACGGTCACGTCGTCGACGCCGAACGCCGTCCGATTCCGGGTCTGTACGCCGCCGGTTCGGTCGCGGCTCTCACCACCACCGGCACCGCCTACAACTCCGGCATCGCGCTCGGACGAGGCATCACGCTGGCCTACCTGATCGGCCACGAGGTGGCCGGCCGGCCCGTGCCCGTGCACCCGTGAGACGGAGCAGGCAGCCGGCGGCCGTCCGGAGGCGGCCGCTGCCCACCTGGCTGCTCCTGGTGGCGATCACCGCGATCGGGATCAACCTGAGGGCCGGCTTCGGGGCTGTCCCGGCCCTGCTCGACAGCATCGGCCGCGATCTCGCGCTCAACGGGACGATCTCGGCACTGCTGACCTCGGTACCGGTCATCTGCATGGGGTTGTTCGCGCCGGTGGCGCAACGACTAGCCGCATGGATCGGCCCCGAGGCGGCCACCGCCGTCCTACTCGGTGTGCTGGCGGTCGGCGGTCTCATGCGGCTCGGCATCGGGTCGACCTGGCTGCTGCTCGTCTCGACGGCGATCTCGGGGGCCGGTATGGGCGGTGTCTCCGCGCTCATACCGGGGCTCGTCGCACACCACCTGCCCCGTATTCCGGGCACCGCCACGGGTGTCTACTCCATGGCCATGGCCGGCGGTATAGCGCTGGCCGCCTGGATCGCCGGACCCAGCGCCGAGCTGTTCGGCGGCTGGCGTCCGGCGCTGGCGCTGTGGGGTCTGGCCGCATGCCTGACCGCCGTCTGCTGGTCGGCTCTGCTGCCCTGGTTTTCCTCCGCCCCGTCCTCCCGTCCGGAGGCGGCGCGGTCCGGGACGTCCGGGGCGCGGGGCCGGCTCCCCTGGCGGAGTCCCACGGCTCGCTGGGTGACGGCCTTCACCACGCTCAACATGCTGATCGGGTACGGCGGGGTCGCATGGATCGCGCCGACGTTCGTCCAGCACGGGTTCGAGGCGCAGCGGGCGGCGGGCCTGTTCGCCCTTTTCCAGATCATCCAGCTCATCGCGATGGTGACCCTCCCGCCTCTGACCGACATCACGCGGGATCGGCGTCCGCTGCTGGCCATCACCGTTGTCTGCACCTGCGCGGGGCTCTCGGTCATGGTGCTGGCGCCCACATCGCTGGCGCTTCCGGCGGTCCTGCTGTTCGGCACCGGTGCGGGTGGAGGCTCGTCCCTCGCTCTCGTGCTGGTGCAGGACGCGACGGCCACCCGGGACGAGGCGGGCCGCCTGAGTGCCATGGTCCTGCTCGTGTCCCTCCTCGCCGGTGGCACGGGTCCCCTGTTGCTGGGCGCGCTGCGGGATCTGACCGGCGGGTTCACCGCGGGCTACGCCGTCCTGCTGGGGCTCGGAGTGCTGAGCCTGCTGGTGCTCCCGGTGCTCCGACCGGGTCGGAGCATCAACGACCAGTCCCGCACCGAAAGCTTCGTGGTGTACGAGGCCGGACGGGCGGTGCCGCACCGGCTCACCGACGCCGACGGGGATCCCGTCGGGCCCGAACTCGACGTGGAGCAGCGGTGATCGCAAGCCTTGGCCAGACGATCACTGTGGTGGTTCCGGACCCCCGAGGGCGGGACAGGGACAACCGGTCATTGCTGCCGACTCACCGTCGCCGTTCTGTGCCCTCTGCAGATCTGGACAAGTGCCGTGCCGCGCCCTACGGTGTGACCTCATCCCGGATATTGATGCATATCATTAGTATGTACATTAGGAGAAACTCATGAGCATGCACAGCAGAACCTGGTACGGCGGAATCGCCGCCGTCGGCGCGTCGGTCCTGATCGCCGGTCTCACCGCGTGCGGTGGACCCACGTCGACGGACGCCGGCTCGGTCAAGGGCCTGCCGTCGACCGTCAAGATCATGTCCATCAAGGAGATGTCCGGCGCTGTGGCGTTCGCGGGTACGAACGCCACCAAGGGCATCGACCTGGCCGTCGAGCAGATCAACCAGCAGAAGTTCCTCGGCGACTCGAAGCTGGAGATCGACCTCAAGGACAGCGCCGCGAGCGCCCAGCAGGCCGCGAGCCTGGCCACGCAGGCGATCTCGGACAAGTCGTACGCGGCCATCCTCGGGCCCGCCTCCAGCGCCCAGGCCACGGCGATCTCCCCGATCGCCCAGAAGTCCGGGCTGCCGGTCGTCTACACCCAGGCGGGCAGCGACGGCGTCCTGGTGGGCAACTACACCTACCGGGTCACCGCCCCGGCGGAGTCCTACTACCAGCTGGCCGGCCAGTACCTGAAGAGCAAGCACGTCAAGACCGCTGCCGTGCTCTTCAACAGCGGCAACCCCACCCTGACCCAGCTCGGGCAGAAGACGGTGCCGGCACTCGCGGACAAGTACGGGTTCAAGGTCCGGAGCTCCGACGGCGTCCAGGTCACCGCACAGGACTTCACCTCCAACGCGTCCAAGATCGCCCAAGCCAAGCCCGACGCGGTGTTTCTGCTGCTGACCGGACCGCAGGACCCGGTTGCCGTCACCCAGCTGCGGCAGGACGGCTACCGCGGCGAGATCGTGGGGATGACCTCGATGGGCGCCGGGAACCTCAAGACGGCCGGCAAGACGGCCGCGGGCGTGGTGTGGCCCAGCAACTTCAGCGCGCTGGACACCAATGAGAGCACCAAGAAGTTCGTCGAGGCCTACAAGGCGAAGTACGGCGAGGTGCCGAACAACTACGCCGCCGAGGCCTACGACGCGGCCTGGTTCCTCGCCCGCGGCATCAAGGAAGCGGGCAGTGCCTCCCGCACCGAGATCCAGAAGGGTCTCGCGAAGGTCGCCGCAAGCGGGTTCGAAGGAGCCCAGGGCGCCATGACCTTCGACGGCACCGACGTGCGCGTCACCGGTGTCCTGGCCGGCTGGGACGGAACCAACGAGACGCTGGTCCCGCTCGGCTCGTCCTGATCCGGTCCGCCGACGACCCACCACGACCGTGAGGAGTGCGAGCTTCGTGCTGCGCAGCTATGACAACGCTTCCCGGCACCGGGAGCCAGGAATGGGAGGGCCGCGATGGCACAGGATGTGATCAACGCGGCCACGCTCGGATCGCTCTATCTGCTCTTCGCGCTGGGGATGAGCCTGGCATGGGGCACCATCGGGATCCTGAACTTCGCCCACGGGTCGATCTTCATGTTCTCCGCGTTCGTCTGCCATCTCATCGTCCGTGAGGCAGCGCTGCCCATGCCGGTGGCGGTCCTGATCGGACTGGTCGTGGGCGCGGTGATCTCGGTGCTCGTCCAGGTGCTGGCGTTCGAACCGATCCAGCGCCGGGCGGCCGACCACCGGCGGGCGGAACTGCAGATTCTGGTCGGCGGCATCGGCATGGCGGGCGTTCTGCTCGCCATCGCGCAGCGGGTCACCAAAAGCGTGCCGTTCGGCTTCTCCGAGAGCACGTTCCGGGTCCACGTCTACGACCTGGGATTCGTACGGCTGTCGAATGTGCAGATCGTGATCGTGGTTGCGGCCTGCCTCCTGGCAGGGCTCGCGGGCTGGTGGCTGCGGTCGTCCCGCTCCGGCCTCGCCCTGCGCGCGATCGGCGTGGACCCCGAGGTCGCCACCATGATGGGGGTCGACCGCCGCAAACTCGCGGTCGCCATCATGGCCGCTTCCGGCGGCCTGGCCGGTGTGGCAGGCGTCCTGCTGACGTACTACCTGGGGTCGATCGCCGCGGAAAGCGGTGACGCTTTCCTCCTCAAGGCCTTCGCGGCCATCGTGCTCGGTGGTGTCGGGTCGGTCGGCGGTGCCGCCGTCGGCGCGGCGATCCTCGCCGTGGTCGAGACGATCGTCCTCGTCCAGACATCCGGTACCTGGGTCGATGCCGTCTCGTTCGGCCTCATCTTCCTGATGCTGCTCGTGCGTCCCCGCGGCATCTTCGGCCGGAAGGAGGTGCGGCGGACGTGAGCTACTGGTACGACGCCCATCTGATCCTGATCCAGTCCACCTTCGTCAGCCTGCTGCTCGCGCTGAGCATTCAGTTCCCGCTGCGCATGGGCGTGTTCTCGTTCGCCGGCATCGGCAGTTACGGCATCGGCGCCTACGCCGCGGCGATCATGACCATCAGGTACTCCTGGCCCGCCTTCGCCGCGATCGGCGCCGGAATGGTGGTGGCGATGGTGGCCGGGTACCTGCTCGCGCTGCTTGTCTCCCGCCTGGACGGGCTCTACCTCGGCATGGCCACGATCGCGTTCACTCTGATCCTGACGGTGGTCGCCATCAACGGCGGGTCCCTGACCGGCGGGGCGCAGGGGCTGTACGGGGCCATCAGCACCCTGCAGACCGGCCAGGTGATCCTCGTGTGCGCCGTGGTGGTCGTGCTGCTCGCACTCTCCGAGCGCGGCCGGATGGGCAGACGCATCGACGCGGTCCGCGAGGATCCCGAGCTCGCCGTGTCCGTCGGCATCCGGGTTATCCGTATGCGGCGGATGGCCTTCGTGGTCAGTGGGGCGCTCGGAGCGTGCGCCGGCGGCATGAACGCCCTGCTGCGCACCACGGTGTCCCCGGACGACGTGGGCTTCTCCCTCGTCGTCCTGGCGCTGACGATGATCATCGTCGGTGGGTCGAGGTCGTGGGCCGGCGCGCTGATCGGCTCCGTCATCTTCACCTGGCTGCCGCAGGTGCTGCAGGCCGTCGGCGACTGGCAGACCGTGGTCTACGGAGTCATCGTCGCCCTCACCGCGGTCTACGTGCCGAGCGGACTGCTGGGCGTGGCACAGAACGGGTACCGCCGCATGCGGCGCCGGAGCGGGCCGGTGGCCGGCGCCACCGAGAAGGCGACCGGCAGCGAGGAGCCCGGCGGCGACAGCGCACCGCTCGAGCCGCTCAGCGAGGACGTACCGACGGGAGGCACCCGATGAACACCCCGGAAGACGCGGCACCGCCCGCGGTCCTCGAAGCACAGGACGTCGCGGTGCACTACGGCGGCGTGAAAGCCGTCGACGGCTTCGGGCTGAAGCTGGAGGCCGGTCGGATCTGCGGCATCCTCGGCCCCAACGGCTCAGGCAAGAGCACCTTCCTCGCAGCCGTCACCCGCCTGGTGCCGCTCACCCGCGGCCGGCTCATGCTGGACGGCGAGGAGTACCACAACACCCCGGCGGCATCGCTCGCCCACCGCGGTGTCGCCCGGACCTTTCAGACCGTGCGGCTACTGCCCGACCTGACGGTACTGGAGAACATCCAGCTGGGCGCGGACCTGCGAGCCGGTGGAGGCGGCGTGAAACAGTGGTTCCGCCGCACCGCGGTGCCGGAGGCGGTGGAGGAGGCGATCGAGCGCACGGGGCTGGGCGCGGTCCGCTCGGCGCGGCCGGGAGAGCTGTCGTACGGCATGGCGCGAAGAGTGGAGATCGCCCGTGCCCTCGCGACGCGGCCGCGGGTCCTGCTGCTCGACGAGCCCACCGCGGGCATGAACCAGGCCGAGCGCAGGGAGGTTTCGCAGCTGATGCAGAAGCTGCGCGACGAGGGCCTCACGCAACTGCTGGTCGAGCACGACGTGCCGATGATGGTGGACACCTGCGACCGCCTGGTGGCGATGAAGTCCGGCGAGCTGGTGACGGAGGGCGCTCCCGCCGAGGTCGTCCGCGACCCCGCCGTGCAGGAGGCGTATTTGGGGAAGAGGGGGCGCAACCATGCTTGAGATCCGGGATCTGCACGTCAGCTATGGCAAAGTCGAGGCCGTGCGCGGGGTCAGCGCGTCGGCCGCACCGGGGCGGATCACCCTGGTGCTCGGCGCGAACGGGGCGGGGAAGAGCACCACTCTGCGGACGGTCGCCGGCCTGGTGCCGGCCGTCTCCGGCGAGGTCGTGCTCGACGGCAAGGTGATCACCGGCCGTCCCGGCCACACGATCGTGCGTGACGGCCTGGTCCTCGTCCCCGAGGGGCGGCGGGTGTTCGCCCCCCTGACCGTCGAGGAGAACCTCCTCCTCGGCGGGTACGTCGCGCCGCGTGCCAAGTCCGCCGAGACACTGGACCGGGTCTACGAAATGTTCCCGATCTTGGCGCAGCGCCGACGCGGCGCCGCGGGTCTGCTCAGCGGGGGCGAGCAGCAGATGCTCGCCTTCGGCCGGGCGCTGATGTCCTCACCGCGCGTGATGCTGATGGACGAGCCTTCGATGGGTCTGGCCCCGGCGATGGTGGAGTCGGTGTTCGGTGCGGTGCGCGAGATCGCCGACGCCGGCATCGCGCTGCTCGTCGTGGAACAGAACGCGGAACTGGGCCTGGAGATCGCCGACGACGTCGTGGTCGTGGCCCGTGGAGAGGTCGTGTTCAGCGGGGAGGCCGAGCAGGCCCGCTCGGACGCTTCGGTCGTCCGGGCCTTCCTCGGCGAGGCAGCTCTCAGCCAGTGAGCATGTCACTCAGCTCAGCATGCGGTCCCTGGGCATGACCTGGTACAGGATCTGGGAGAACTTCCCCTCCCGGTAGCCGGCGTACGTGCCGGAGGGGAACCCGCCGATCAGGGGGCGGGTTCCGCAAGCTGTTCCAGGGATTCTCCGTCGAGCGCCTCGGCGACGCCACGATGAGCCCGGCCATCGGACAGACGGCGGAGGACCACAGGCTGCACTACGTGCAGGAGCGCATGCGGTTCGGCAAGCCGCTTGCCGAGTTGCCGGCCATCCAGCCGACGTTGGCCGACATGGTGCCGGAGGTCGAGGCTGCCCGGCTGCTGATCCGGAGGGCGGCCGGGAACGTGGGCACCGGGCTCCCCGATCCGCTCGAGGTGTCGCCGACCAAGTGCCGGGCCAATGAGATGGCCACGCGGGTCACCGACCTGGCCATCCAGCTGCACGGCGGAAACGGCTGCACCGAGGAATACGGCCTCGAGCGCCTGCTCCGCGACGCGCACGGCCGGCAACTCGCCGGTGACACCCCCACGATGCGGCGCGTTCGCATCGTCTCAGAACTGCTCGGCCGCGGGCTCGACCAGCGCCGTTGACGGCGCCGAGCGCTGCCGACAGTCCGCGGGGCGCGAAAGCGTCCCGCGGAAATATCAGCAACATCATGAAAAGTACCTGGGCTCCATAACCTGGGAGGTTTGATGTTCAAGCGCAGAGGTATGGCCGCAGGGGCAGTGGCTGCGGTGATCGCTCTGACGATGTCCGCCTGCGGCTCCGATTCGGGAGGAGCGGTCGCGGGAGGGGGGCTTCCGGCAACAGTGCACATTCTGTCGATCAAGGAGATGACCGGTGCGGTGGCGTTCGCCGGTACCTCCGGCGAGAAGGGGCTGCAGCTAGCTGTCGAGGAGGTCAACAAGCAGAAGTTCCTGGGGTCCACGACCATCAAGGTGGACACGCAGGACAGCGGTTACAACGCGCAGACCGCGGCGAGCCTGGCCTCGCAGGGAATCGCGAACAAGAAGTACTCCGTGATCTCCGGACCGCTGTCGAGCCAGCAGGCAGCGGCCGTCGCCCCGCTTGCACAGAAGGGCAAGACGCCGACCGTGTTCGTGCAGGCGGCGAGCGACGGCATCCTGGTGGGGGACTACATCTACCGGGTCACGGCGCCCCAGCCCTCGTTCTATGCGGCCAACGTCGGGCCGTACATGCAGAAGAAGAACGTCAAGTCCGTCTCGATCCTCTACAACGCGGGTTCGCCGACCATCGCCGAACTCGCGACCAAGACGATCCCGGACATGGCGGCCAAGTACGGCTTCAAGATCAAGGCCACCAGCTCCGTTCAGCTCTCGACGCAAGACTTTGCCTCGCCGATCTCCAAGCTGGTCGCCACGAAGCCGGACGCGGCAGTACTGCTGCTGGTCGGCTCGCAGAACCCCGCCGCCATGACCCAGCTGCGCCAGGCCGGTTTCACCGGTGAGGTGTTCGGCAACCAGTCGTCCGGCGGCAACAACCTGAAGTCGGCGGGCAAGGACGGCGTGGGCGTGGTCTGGGCGACCGACTTCAACCCCGCGCAGGACGATCCCGGCTCGCAGAAGTTCGTCGCCGCGTACAAGAAGAAGTACGGTGAGGAACCGCTCGACTACGCGGCCGAGGCCTATGACTCGGTCTGGCTGATCGCGCGGGCCCTCAAGGAGGCCGGAAGCGCCGACCGGCAGGAGCTGCAGAAGGCTCTCGACAAGGTCGCCCAGGCTGGCTTCGAGGGCGCGCAGGGCACCCTGAGCTTCGTCAACCGTGACCTGCGGTTGCCCGGGGTGCTCGTGCAGTGGGACGGCAGCAAGGAAGTGATGCTGTCCAAGGCTGGGCAGCCCTAGCGCAGCGATCCTGAGGGCAGGCAATCCGGGCCGGGAAGTCCGGTCCGCGGCTCGGGGCAACCCCCGGGCTGCGGACCGGCCAACAAGTCCGCAGCGAATCTATACTAAACAATATAATAGATCTTGAAATGGGTCGCACCCACCCGCGAGCCGGAACCGGATTGAGCTGACCGCCGGAGTTCCGGACGCAGTGATCCGACGGCACCGACCCGAACAGTCGAGGAGCCGGGCGCAGTAGCCGGCAGAGCACCGCCGAGCCCCCGGTCACCGGGAGCCCGGTACAGCGTCATCGCTCGAAGCGAGCAGGACCTTGAACAGGGAGGACGTACACATGACCCGTCGACTGGAGGCCAAGTGAGCGGCGCGCCCATATCGGCCGCTGAGGCCGCCGAAGTGCTCAACCGCTACGCCCGGGCCGTCGACGAGCGAGACCTCGACACCCTGGCCGCCCTGGTCACCGACGATGTGCTGATGACCCGCGTCGACGGCGTCCGGCAGGGGCGCGAGGGATTCCTCGACGTCTACCGGGAGTTCGGCGGGCAGGACATGGAAGGCAGCCAGCACAGCGTCACGAACGTGCTGGTGGCCGAGGAGCACGACGAGACCGTCGTCCGCGCGTACTTCACGGCGTTGATGTTCGACCGCGCAGGCACCCGGATGGTGGTCGGACGCTACCGTGACAGCCTGGTCCGAGCCGATACAGGCCTGCTCATCTGCCACAAGCGGATCTCAGTGGACCGGGTGGTGCCCCTCCCGGCCTCGGACACCGCGTGGGGCGGCTCCGGGAGCCGGGACGGCGACCGCCCGGGGGTAGTCGTGACCGGGGCCGGCCGCGGCATCGGCGCGGCGATCGCGCACCACTTCGCGGCCGCCGGACATCCTGTGGCCGGGATCGACCGCGACGCGGACGGACTCCGGGCCACGATCGAGTCGCTGCCCGGAGAGGGCCACCGCGCCGTCGTCGGAGACGTCGGCGACGAGTCGGTGGTGGCCGCCGCGTGCGAGCAGGTCGCCGTCGGCGGCAGGCTGCACGCCTTCGTCGCCAACGCGGGCATTACCGGCCCCGGCGCCTCGGCGGAGTTTCCGGTGGAGCAGTGGGACCGGCTGCTGAGCGTCGACCTGACGGCCGTCTTCCTGGGGGCGCGGACCGCCTACCGGTACCTGGCTCCGGGCGGCAGCGTGGTCGCGGTCTCGTCGATCAACGCCAGGTTCGGTTTCGGCGGTCGCGCCGCGTACTGCGCGGCCAAGGCGGGAGTCGAGGGGTTGGTCCGGGCCCTGGCCGTGGAGTGGGCGAGTTCCGGGGTCCGGGTGAACGCGGTGGCCCCCGGCGCCATCTCGACGCAGCTGCAGCAGGACATGATCGCCTCCGGGCACGCGTCCGCGGCACAGTACCTCGACCGCATTCCGATGGCGCGTACGGGCCGCCCCGAGGAGATCGCCGACGTGGTGGAGTTCCTGGCTTCACCCGGCGCGAGCTACGTCAACGGAGCCGTCGTCCCCGTCGACGGCGGGTGGCAGGCCGCAGGCCTGCCCGCCGGCGAACCCGAGCATGCGCGCCCCTGACCGGCGGCGCCCGGCGCGGAGCGCGGGTAGGCCGGATCGACCCGGCGTGCCCGCGCTTCCCGGAGCAGAGCCCCGCGCTCCGGTTGACGGAGCGCAACCGATTTCCCACGTGTCACGCCTGTGGACAAGCTCGAACCAGGGAGGCTCAACGATGACCCTTCTTCCCGACCGACCCTCGAACGAGGCCGACGGCACGGACTCGGCATACCCGCACGTGTTCCGGCCGATCCGCATCGGCACGATGCACCTACGCAACAGGATCATGGTGCCGCCGCACGGGTCTGCGATCGGAAACCTGTGGGGTACCGAGGAACAGGCGGCCCGGCACATCGCCTACTGGGAGTCACGGGCACGGGACGGTGCGTCCTGGATCGACGGTGTCCGCGGCCGGGTGCGGAACCCGGTCATCCCCGGCTTCGAGACGCACGGGTACGGCGCGGAGACGATCGGCAGCTACCGGCAGCCGAACTACGTCGAACGCGTCCAGCAGCTGGTCAAGGTGCTGCACGACGCCGGCGCGGTGGTGACCTCCCAGCTAACCGTGATCGGCGGTGTCCCGCATTCCCCCGGCAGCCGGCTGAGCGCGCCGATCTACAACTCCCGTCCGCACGTGATGACACGCGGCGACATCAAGGAGTACGTCGACGAGTACCGGTTCTCCGCCCGTCAGGCCCGCAAGGCCGGGCTGGACGGCATCGAACTGCACCTCAACCACGACGACCTGCTCGAGTGGTTCCTGTCGCCGTACACCAACGACCGGGACGACGAGTACGGCGGTTCGCTGGAGAACCGCGCCCGGTTCGCGGTGGAGACCCTCGCCGCCGTCCGTGACGAGATCGGCACCGACATGACGCTCGGTGTCCGTCTCAACATGCGCCAGGAGGTGCCGGGCGGCTTCGACACCGGCGACGGGCTGGTGATCGCGCAGTACCTCGAGTCGACCGGGCTCATCGACTTCCTCCACGCGGTCATCGGCTCGCCGTGGGGCGACCCCAGCTACATCCAGCCGCAGTTCTACGAACCCGCCCAGTGGGCCGAACTGGCCGGTCAGGTCCGCAAGGCGGTGTCCCTCCCCGTCGTCTACGCCGGGCGGGTCAACTCCATCGACGTGGCGGAGCAGGTGCTCGCCTCCGGCCACGCGGACGTGGTCGGCATGGCCCGCGCCTACATCGCGGAACGGGACCTGCTGACCAAGGCGCGTGCGGGACGGCGCGAGGAGATCCGGCCGTGCGTCGGCGGGAACGACTGCATCAGCAGGCAGTACGCCGAGGGACTGCCCTTCGGTTGCGCGGTGAACCCGCACGTCGGCAGCGAGGTGAACGGACGATGGGGGAGGGCGGCGCGTCCGCGGCGGCTCCTGGTCGTCGGCGGCGGACCCGCCGGTATGGAACTCGCCGGCCTGGCCGCCGAGAGCGGTCACTCCGTGGAGCTGTGGGAAGCCGACCAGGAACTCGGCGGCCAGCTGCGGATCGCCGCTCAGGCGCGCAGCTACGAGCAGTACTCCCGCTACCTCGGCTGGCAGGCGGCCCGGCTGGAGCGGAGCGGGGTCGAGGTCCGGCTGGGCCACCGGGCGACGGCCGACGACGTGATCGCCGCGGGCGTGGACCTGGTCGCGATCGCCACCGGCGCGACCGCACACCGGCCCCGGATCGACGGCGTCGATCTGCCGCACGTGGTGCAGAGCCGGGAGGTGCTGCGCGGAGCGGCCGACGTCGGCCGGCGGGTGCTGGTCGTCGCCCAGGACGACCACCTGCCGCCGCTGAGCCTTGCCGACACCCTCAGTGCCCGCGGTCACGAGGTGACGCTCGTCTATGGACCCGCACAGCCGGCGCAGCTGCTCGGTCGCTACATCACTGGGGGGATCCTGGCCCGGCTCTACCGTCAGGAAGTGGTGTTCCGGCACCACGAGGAGGTGGTGCGGATCTCGGCCGACTCGGTGACGGTGCGCAACATCTACTCCCGCCTCAGCGAAGAGCTCTCCGGTTACGACAGCGTCGTACTGTCCTGCGGAGGCGACTCGGACGCCTCGCTCCACGCCGAGCTCCTGGGCAGAGTGCCGCATCTGCACGTGCTCGGGGACGCCTACGCCCCCAGGCGCCTCGTCTTCGCGACCCGGCAGGCCTACGCGCTCGCAAAGTCCCTCCTGGACTGAGACCGACGAAAGCGGCGTGGGACACCGATGCATCGGCGTCCCACGCCGCTTTTCGTGGTGTCGATCCGACGCCGGCCCGTACGGGCCGGCGTCGGATCGGGCTTGGACGCCCGGCCGGACCGGATTTGTCGCACAGTCCGGCCGGGCCGTTGGTGTCAGCGCCGCCCTATGACACAGGCCGGGGCGGGCGTGATGACGTGGGGCAGCAGGTTGATCGCGGGGCCGCTCCTGACGGCCCCTGCCCGCCGTCGTCTCAGCCGACCGTCCAGGTGTCACCACCGCCGAGCAGCGCGGCCAGCTGGGCCTCGGGCGTCTGGTCCGGCGCCGTCGCCGCCCGCGTGGCCGCAACCTGCGCCCGGGCCTGGTCGTCGTAGGTCGGACGCTCGACCTGCCGGAAGATCCCGATGGGCGCCTGGCGCAGCACGCCGCCGTCGGTGAGTCGCGAGATCGCGAAGGCCATCGTCGGGTCGGAGTTGTGCGCGTCGTGGACCAGCACGTTCTCGATCCCGACTTCGGCGACGAGGGCTACCTTCACGCCACCGGTCAGCGAGTCGCGGACGAGTCCCTTCGAACCGCCGGTCCCGAAGGCGATCGGCTCGCCATGGACCAGCGGGACGATCGCGTCGGCCTTGGTGTCACCGTCCTTGACGGCGTCGAAGGCGCCGTCGTTGAAGATCGGGCAGTTCTGGTAGATCTCCACCAGGGCGGTGCCGCGGTGGGCTGCCGCGGCCGAGAGCACCGAGGTGAGGTGCTTGCGGTCGGAGTCGATCGTGCGGGCCACGAAGGTCGCCTCGGCGCCCAGGGCCAGTGAGACCGGGTTGAACGGGTGGTCGATCGAGCCGACCGGGGTCGACTTGGTGACCTTGCCGGCCTCCGAGGTGGGGGAGTACTGCCCCTTGGTCAGGCCGTAGATCCGGTTGTTGAACAGCAGGATCGTCATGTTGACGTTGCGGCGCAGCGCGTGGACCAGGTGGTTGCCGCCGATCGAGAGCGCGTCGCCGTCACCGGTGACGACCCACACCGAGAGGTCCTCGCGTGCGGTGGCGATGCCGGTTGCGATCGACGGGGCGCGGCCGTGGATCGAGTGCATTCCGTAGGTGTCGAGGTAGTACGGGAAGCGCGAGGAGCAGCCGATGCCGGAGACGAAGACGATGTTCTCCCGGCGCAGCCCGAGGTCGGGCAGGAAGCTCTGGACGGCCTTGAGCACGGCGTAGTCACCACAGCCGGGGCACCAGCGCACCTCCTGGTCGGAGGAGTAGTCCCGGGCGGTCTGCTTGTCCGACGAGGTGGGGACCAGGTCGAGACCGCGGAGCCGCGGGATGTCGAGGTCCTGCAGGGTCATGCTCCTGCTCCTTCCGTCTCCAGCGCCTGGATCCGCGGGTGGTCGGCGCCCAGCGGGCCGTGGTTGCCGGCGCCGCCGGGCTGCCCGAGGCCGTCGAAGACCTCGGCGTTGATCGCGATGTAGTCGGTCCACTCGTCGGGGACGTCGTCGGCGTAGAAGATCGCCTCCGCCGGGCAGACCGGCTCGCAGGCACCGCAGTCGACGCACTCGTCGGGCTGGATGTAGAGCATGCGCTCACCCTGGTAGATGCAGTCGACGGGGCACTCGTCGACGCAGGCGCGGTCGCGGACGTCCACGCAGGGCTGGGCAATCACGTAGGTCATCGGAGGGCCTCTCGGCGGGAGGGGGTGTCGGACGCGGCGTCGATGAGTTCGTGGATGGTGTCGGCGAGTTCGGCGGCCTTGATGGGCAGGCCCCGTACGACGTTGAAACCGATCGCGTCGACGAGGTAGGTGCCGCGCAGCAGGAGCGAGAGCTGGCCCATGTTCATCTCCGGCACCAGCACCCTGTCGTACGAGCGCAGGATCTCGCCGAGGTCCTTCGGAAAGGGGTTCAGGTGGCGAAGGTGGACTTGCGCCACCTTGCCTCCGGCCGCACGGACCTGGCGGACCGCGGCGCCGATGGGTCCGTACGTCGAGCCCCAGCCGACCACGAGAACGTTCGAGCATCCGGAGGGATCGTCGACGACGAGCGGCGGCAACGAGTCGGCGATCCGCGCGATCTTCGCCGCGCGGGTGCGGGTCATCAGGTCATGATTGGCCGGATCGTAGGAGATGTCCCCGTGGCCGTCGCCCTTCTCCAGCCCGCCGATGCGATGCTCCAGGCCCGCGGTGCCCGGGATCGCCCAGGGGCGGGCCAACGTCTCATCGTCGCGGAGGTAGGGCCAGAACTCCTCGGTTCCGTCGGCCTTCGTGTGGTTGGGTCCGGTGGCGAAGCCGGGCTCGATCGCGGGCAGGCCGTCGACCGCGGGGATGCGCCACGGTGCCGAGCCGTTGGCCAGGTAGCCGTCGGAGAGCAGCATCACCGGCGTCCGGTACGTCACCGCGATCCGTGCAGCCTCGATGGCCGCGTCGAAGCAGTCGCCCGGCGACTGCGGAGCGATGACCGGTACCGGTGCGTCGCCGTTGCGGCCGAACATGGCCTGGAGCAGGTCGGACTGCTCGGTCTTGGTCGGCAGGCCGGTCGAGGGGCCACCGCGCTGGACGTCGACGACGACCAGCGGCAGTTCGGTCATCACGGCGAGGCCGATCGCCTCGGACTTCAGCGCGACGCCGGGGCCGGAGGTCGTGGTGACCCCGAGCGCGCCGGCGAAGGAGGCGCCGATCGCCGATCCGACGCCGGCGATCTCGTCCTCGGCCTGGAAGGTCGTGACCCCCAGGGCCTTGTGCTTGCTCAACTCGTGGAGGATGTCCGACGCCGGTGTGATCGGGTAGGAGCCGAGGAAAACAGGCAGGCCGGAGCGCACGCCAGCGGCGACGAGTCCGTAGGCCAGAGCGAGGTTGCCGGTGATGTTGCGATAGCGGCCAGGCTGCATCGGCGCAGGCTTGACGGCGTAGGTGATCGCGAAGGTCTCGGTCGTCTCGCCGAAGTTCCACCCGGCCCGGAAGGCGGTGAGGTTGGCGTCACGGATCGCGGGTGCCTTCGCGAAACGACGCTCAAGGAAGGTGACGGTCGGTTCCGTGGGGCGGCCATAGAGCCACGAGAGCAGGCCGAGGGCGAACATGTTCTTCGCTCGGGCGGCGTCCTTGCGTGAGATCCCGAACTCCTTGACCGCCTCGACGGTCATGCCGGTCAGGTTGACCGGGTGGACCTGGAACGCCTCGAGCGCGTTGCCCGGCTCCTCGAGCGTCGCGAGCGGGTCGGCGGCGTACCCCGCCTTCTGCAGGTTGCGCGCGGTGAATTCATGCGTGTCGACGATGATCGTCGCACCTGGTCGAAGGTCGGCGAGGTTGGCCCTGAGCGCCGCCGGATTCATCGCCACCAGTACGTCGGGGGCGTCGCCAGGCGTGAGGATGTTGTGGTCGGCGACGTGCACCTGGAACGACGAAACCCCCGGCAACGTGCCCTGCGGGGCGCGGATCTCCGCGGGGAAGTTGGGCAGCGTGACCAGGTCGTTGCCGAAGACGGCCGACTCCTGGGTGAACCGGTCACCGGTGAGCTGCATGCCGTCGCCGGAGTCTCCGGCGAAGCGGATGACCACGCGGTCGAGCTGCTTGACAGGCGTTTCGCTGGTGCTCATCGATCCTCCGTCCCATATATTGATGCGTATCATTAACACTATCATGTCAACATCTTCTGTCTATGCCCGAAGTCTGTGGCGTGGACGACGAGGGCCCTTCGTGAATCCGGGGCCGGGTAGTTGACGTGTCTGCACTGCCAGGGAGGCGCCCCGATGACCACTGTCCAGAGCACCGCGGCCGAGACCACGGCCACCGACGAGGAGACCGTCCTGGTCCACCACGAGCGGGGGGTGGCGGTCATCACCCTCAACCGCCCCCAGGTACTCAACGCCGTGACCCGCTCGATGGCCGTTGCCTACGCTGCCGCACTGCGCGAGGCCGACGCCGATCCGGACGTCCGTGCCATCGTCGTCACCGGGGCCGGGCGAGGTTTCTGCGCCGGAGCCGATCTCGGCGTCCTACGTCAGGGCGCGGACGCCATCCGCGACTTCATTCCCGCCACCGAGGACCTTCCCGACCTCGCGCTGCGGCTGCGCAAGCCGGTGATCGCCGCCATCAACGGCCCCGTCGCCGGCATCGGCTTCGCCTACATGCTCGGCAGCGATATCCGCTATGCCTCGCGGACCGCCTCCATCAGCACCAGCTTCGCCCGGCTGGGGCTGGTCGCCGAGTACGGTACGTCCTGGCTGCTGCCAAGGGTCATCGGTACCCAGCACGCCCTCGACCTCCTGCTTTCCGGCCGCACCATCGACGCGGGGGAGGCAGCCCGGATCGGCCTGGTCCACCAGGTCACCGAACCGGAGGAACTGCTGGCCCGGGCGGTGGACCACGCCGCAGACCTGGCCGCGCACTGCTCACCGGCCTCGCTCGCCGCCATCAAGTCCCAGGTCTGGGGCGATCTGGAGCGGCCACGCGCCGAGGCGCTCGACCACACCCTCGCCCTGATGAACGCCTCCTTCGGCGGCGACGACCTGGCTGAGGCACTCGCCGCCCGGGCCGAGAAGCGCACTCCGGGCTTCGCACCCCTCCCGCCGCGGTAGCGGGTGATGACGGCGCATGTTCGCCGCCTTCGGTGTGACGGATTCCGTCACGAAGGCCGGCTGGTGGCGCCCTACGATCCTCGATGACCTGCACGCGGTCGTCGACTCTCTTTGCTGACGGTTCATGCCGGACAGCGCACGCAACAGGATGGGATACGGACATGGCTGACGCAGAGAAGATCGTCGTTGTCGACGGGGCCCGGACTCCGATCGGGAGTTTCGGCGGGGTGTTCAAGGACGTGCCCGGCTTCGAGCTGGGCGCGACCGCATCGAAGGAGGCGCTCAAGCGTGCCGGTGTCGCCGCCGAGGACATCGACGAGGTCGTGATGGGCTGTATCGGCCAGGCCGGCCCGGATGCCTACAACGCCCGGCGGGTGGCGATCGCGGCGGGGCTGCCGAAGAACGTGCCGGCGTACACGGTGAACCGGCTCTGCGGAAGCGGCCTGCAGGCGATCTGGTCTGCGGCGATGCAGATGCGTTGGGGCGGGGTGGACTTCGCCCTGGCCGGCGGGGACGAGTCGATGACCCGGATGCCGTTCTACGACTTCGACGCGCGCTCGGGTTACCGGCTCGGCGACCGCAAGCTGGTGGACGGCACGGTGATGATGCTCACCGATCCGTTCCACGAGATCCACATGGGTGTCACTGCGGAGAACGTGGCCGCGAAGTACGACGTGTCGCGCCAGCAGCAGGACGAGTTCGCGGCGGAGTCCCAGCGGCGGGCGGCGACGCAGGCGGCGAAGGAGGCATTCACCGAGGAAATCGTCCCGGTCGAGGTCGGGGGCCGCAAGCCGTTCACGGTGACCGAGGACGAGCACCCCAGGCCTGGTACGACGTCGGAGACCCTGGCGAAGCTGCGGCCGGCGTTCGCCAAGGACGGTACGGTCACCGCGGGCAACGCCTCAGGCATCAACGACGGTGCCGCCGCGGTGGTGCTGGCTCGGGAGTCGGTGGCCAGGGACCGCGGTCTGACCGGCCTGGTATCGCTCGAGGCCGTGGCGACCGCGGCGATGGAGCCCGAGCTGATGGGATATGCGCCGGTGCTGGCGCTGCGGAAACTGTTCGCGCAGACCGGCACCACACCCCGTGACATCGACACGATCGAACTGAACGAGGCGTTCGCCTCCCAGGCGGTGGCGGTGATCCGCGACGCCAAGCTGGACCCGGAAAAGACCAACCCCTATGGCGGCGCGATCGCGCTCGGCCACCCGGTGGGTGCGACCGGCGCGATCCTGTCCCTGCGGGTGGCCAAGGACCTGATCCGCCGAGACCTCGAGCTCGGGGTCGTCACGATGTGCATTGGCGGAGGGCAGGCGCTAGCCGCGCTCTTCAGGAGGATGCGGTGAGTTCCACTCGCTGCGCGGCCCACGGGGAACCGACGACATGTAGTCGGCCGAGCATACGGCGGCAATGACCGAGCGCTTTTCGACTACGGCCGCCGGACGGGGAACGCTGTAAGCGCTGAAGTGACGGCGCGGCAGACTCCGGTTCAGGGAAGCGAGACCACGATCGTGGTCTCGCTTCCGGCATGTCGTGTCAGGACCCTCGCTCGGACGTTGTGGCCGGCGTGCTCCGGGACTTGCGGCGGGCACGGGCGACCATGCGGGGGCGCAGGGCGGCGGCGGAACGTCCCCTGACGGCGGAGACCCAGACGCCGGTGCCGTAGGCAACGTCGTCGAGACGGCGGGGCGATGCCGTAGCGGACGGGGCCGAGGCCGCTGTCGGTGTGGCGGTCCGAGAAGCGGGCCCCTTTGCTGTCGGCCCGCGTTGCCCTTTGCCCTCTACTACGTCATCGCGCTGTGAGGTCCTGATCCGCCTCGAGCACGGGCAGCCGATCCGCTGCGGCGGGGCGCCGGGGCGCGGTGCGGGACCCGGCCAGCGCAGATCTGAAGGTGGTCACGGCGTCTGCGGAGAACGAGGCCGACGTCCTGGTCCACGACGCGCACTCCGCCTCGCTCACGACGGCGTTCGCCCTGTCCCGGCTGGCCGATCCGGACACCCTCCACCACACGCCCATCGGGGTGTTCCGGTCCGCGGAGTGGCCGGTCTACGACACCCTCACGGCCGAGCAGATGGAGGCCGCCGTTGCCGAGCGCGGCCCTGGCGACCTGGCTGCCCTGCTGTGCAGCTCCGGCAGCTGGACGGTATCCGTGTAACGACCGCTGAAGCAGTTCCGCTCGCCTATACTTGATGTTCTTATACATCATTCACGAGTTATCGGAGGGCCGACAGGCATGCCGGACATCGCAGATGCTCGTCTTGGCGGTGCAGCGTGATCGCGGGGGCGAACCGGGCGCCGAAGGCGGCCATGTTGGTGGCGCAGCAGATCATGCGGGACGTGGTGCGCACGCACCTCAAACCGGGGGATCTGCTCCCGCCGGAGCGTGTGATGCTCGAGAAGTACGAGGCCGGGCGCGGCACGTTGCGCGAGGCCCTGCGCCTGCTGGAGTTCCAAGGCGTCATCGCCCTGAAGCCCGGCCCGGGCGGCGGGCCGGTGCTGCTGGACCCCGATGCCTCACATCTGGCCAGCACGCTGGTCCTGCTGATGCAGCTGAAGGACGCGCCGTTCCGGGCCATCATGGAGGCCCGTACCGCGCTCGAGCCGATGATCAGCAACCTCGCCGCCCAGCGCATGAGTGACGAATCGCTCGCCGAGCTGCACGAGACGATCGAGCAGATGCGCACTGACGACCAGCATTCGTTCCTCGAGGCCAACAAGCGGTTCCACGACATCATCGCGTGGTCGTCGGGCAACCCGCTGTTCGGCTACATGCTCGACTCCCTGGCCGGCATCATGGACGGCACGATCCTCGGCATCAATTATCCGAGCAACCGCCGCAAAGCGACCCTGAAGGCGCACGAGAACATCTTCGACGCGCTGCAGGCCCGTGATCCCGACGCGGCTCAGGAGCGCATGTACCAGCACATTCTGGAAGGCATGCGCTACGCGGAGCGAAAGTTCCCCGAAGCACTCGAAGAGGTCATCCCCTGGGACCGAGCCCTGGGCTGATCAGACACCGTTCCTCATCAGTGAGCAGGGTGGATCTTGGACCCGTCCCTGGTCACTGGGGGCATCCCGAACGGTTTGGATGTCCTGGGCGCCCGCTTTTCTCCGCGTCCGGTGACACGGATCGTGTCCGTGGTCCGGGGATGCGGGGGCGGGTTCCCTCACGCCCTCGGGTATCTGGTCGGGCCTGGGCGGTCCGTGCCTCCGACGATCACTCCGGTCGTCGAGGGGCGGTGACGTCCGTCGCCGGATCGGATACCCGAGGGCGCGCCTGCCGATCGCGATGCTCGCCACAGCGTGTCGGGCCGGTGAGGGGTTTCTGCCAGTGCTAGGTACCCTACTTCGAGGTGTAGGCGGGGCGACAGCGACGAGAGGGAAGTTCGGCGGCCATCGACACCAGCCATGCCCGGAGCCGAGAGGTGGGCATGCCGGAGATCAGCTTGCGGAACCGCTTGCGTCGTCCGTGCTCTTCGCGGGTCTTCTCCGCCGCGAAGTCGAGATCTTCGACCGCGATCGCCAGGCCGTGCCGCTTGGCGATGTGCAGCAGGTGAATGAGGGCGTGGCGGACCCGGGCGTCACGGTGCTCGGCGGTGCTGGACAGGTCGAAGGCGAACCGCGGCGGCGCGCCGAGGGGGTTGCCGTGGGCATCGAGGCGCCAGGCGGTGAGGTGGTCGGGGCCTGTGCCGACCCCCGACCATCCCCTTCGCGCGGGCCGCCGCCAGCGGCACGGTGATGGTCGCGGGATGATCCAGGAGGCGGTGAGGTACCAGCGGCCCCGGAGCACGTCTTCGTGGATGCGGTAGGCCACGGCACGGTTGGCGGTGATGCGGTCGCGCCGCTGCGGCCCCCCGGCGCGCCGCGCGGTGAGCACGTACCCCCGTGCGGGGCGTTCGCCAGATACGCCAACTGGGCGGGGAGTTGACGCTCACCTCGCCGTCCGGGGCGACGCGGATGGTCTCGTTGCCGTACCGCTTCGGCAACCCCTGGTCCTTGCTTGCCGCCCTTGGCGTCCACAGGCAGGGACAGTCGGGCCCCATTTGAAGGTCATGGATGGTTACGGCGCGGCTTACTGGCCAACGTCGCGTTCGCCGACGACAAACACCTCGAACGCACCCTCCGTTGAGGCCTGCGCCATATTCGCCTCGACCTCATCGACAGCTGCCTTGCCGGCACCGGACTCACCCTCACCCACCATCCGACAACACTCCGAATAAGGTCAGCAATGAGCATCGACCAACTGAGGTGGGAGGTTGGCGTGGGTCGCGGGCGGGTGTTCGTGCCGATCGAGGCGTGATCGGTAGGAGTGATCGACCGTCAGCGCTGGATCTTGGCGTTCGACAGTACCCGAGAGACGGGGCTCACACGTCGGTCATGCGCAGTCCCGCGTGGGCCTTGTAGCGGCGGTTCACCGAGATCAGGTTCGCGACCAGGGACTCCACCTGGTGGGCATTGCGCAACCGTCCCGCGTAGATGCCGCGCATGCCGGGGATGCGGGATGCCAACGCTTGTACGATATCGGTGTCCGCGCGGGTGTCGCCGAGCACCATCACGTCCGTGTCGATCTCGTTGATCTCCGGGTCTTGCAGCAGGACGGCCGACAGGTGGTGGAAGGCCGCCGTGACCCGCGAGTCCGGGAGCAGCACGGCCGCCTGCTCCGCGGCACTGCCCTCCTCCGGGCGAATCGCGTACGCGCCCTTCTTGTCGAAGCCCAGCGGGTTGACACAGTCGATCACCAACTTGCCAGCGAGATCATCGCGCAGGACGTCCAGGGTCTTGGCGTGGCCCTCCCACGGTACGGCGACGATCACGACGTCGCTGCGTCGTGCGCACTCGGCGTTTTCAGCGCCCTCAATACTGAGGGCCAGGTCGTCGGCGATGGCCTGTGCGCGCTCGGCGGCGCGCGAGCCGATGATCACTTTCTGGCCGGCCCGGGCCAGCCGGTAGGCCAGTCCGCGGCCCTGGTCACCGGTGCCGCCGAGCACGCCCACCACCAGGTCTGACACGTCGGGCTGCTTCCATGGGTCCGTCCCCGGGGTCGTCTTCAGCTCATCAGCGATTCCCTGGGACGGCGCAGATCGCTCTGCAGGGGTGTCCATCATCACGAGATCTTCCATTCTCGAAAGGACGCCTGTCAGCGGCTCGGGTTGCGGTCATGACGATTACGGCCACTTCCCGGCTGTGTCGACCATGGCCACGTTGAGAGGCGCGCATCTTCGGCGGGAAATCTGGCCCGGCGTCTGACCGATGAGGCGATACCAGGCAGTGAGGCTCTTTGGATAGGGCAAGTCTTTGCGAAGTGTCGGCCGCACCGCGACGGTGGTGGCCGACTGCATCATTTTTGTCGCTTGTCGTGCTTGCGGACTCGGTCAGCCTCTGCTGCTGATTTCGGCCGTCAGCTGGGGGACGACGTCGAAC
>NZ_MUBM01000810.1 GCF_002154505.1 Streptomyces carpinensis
GGCCTCCAGCACCCCGCCGACGACCAGGCAACCCAGGCCCGCCCCCGTGTGCAGCAGCACGTGCAGGGGGTCGGCGCCCATGGCCGTGCCGAGCAGGAGCCCGAGAGCCGGCAGGCCGGCGAGCATCGCCGCGGTGGCCCGTGATCCGGCCAACTGTGCTCGTAGGTCGGCGCGTTGGTCCCGCNNGCCCTGGTCCACGGCCACCCGCCAGCAGGCGGCGAGCCCTCGCAGCCCTTCGGCGCCCGGTTGCCGGGCCGCCGCGGCGAGAGCGCGGGGTACGTCACCGCCGAACCGCGCCGCCGCCAGCACCGCCGCCTGGGCCTCCCCCAGACCGCCCGAGTCCCGCGCGGCGTACAGCAGCGCCTCGCCCGGCTGCCGCCCGGCCCGCACCTCTCCGGCGAGCGCCGCGCACAGAGCGATCACCGCATCGGCCCGCTGCTCCCGTTCCCGGCGCGCGGCGCGCGCGAGCCTGGCCCGGCGCAGCACCGGCACCCCGGCCGCCCCCGCGACGACCGGCAACAGCGAGCTGCCCAGCACCGCCAGCAGCAGCCCGGCGGCC
>NZ_MUBM01000811.1 GCF_002154505.1 Streptomyces carpinensis
GGTGACCAGCAGCCGCCCGGAGTTGGGGTTGTCGTAGCCGGTGAGGACCGTGCCGCCCCGCGGAGTGGGGTTCTGGGCGGGCTTGGTGGTGATCCACGTCTCGTTGTAGGCGTTGGTGGCGCCCACCACGCGGGAGTCGCCGATCTGCACCAGCATGCCCTCGTGGGCCTCCAGCCAGTCCAGCGCGTAGGCGCCGGGCTGAAGTTCCAAGGACTCGATGCTCCCTCCCTGCGCCTGCGGGGCGTAGGCGTCGGGGAGCGTCGAGGAGTCGATGACCTCGGCGGCAGGCACCGTGTTGCCCGTCGAGAGCACGGCGGCCGTCGGACCGGTCAGTTCGGTGACGGACTGCGAGCCGCTGCTCTTGCCACCGGGGTAGTACTCGCTCACCTTGCCCGAGACGAGTACCGAGTCGCCGACCTTGACCAGCGGCGTGGCGGAGCCCGTGAAGACGAAGAGGCCCTCGCTGGTGGCCGGGTTGCCGTCCGGTTCGGGGTCCTGGATCCAGTAGCCCTTCGACCCGGTGCTGCGCACACCGGTCACCACACCGGGCACGCTGGTGACGGTCTTGCCGTTTTGCGGTGAAATGCGGCTGGAGCCCTGGATGTCGTGGATGCG
>NZ_MUBM01000812.1 GCF_002154505.1 Streptomyces carpinensis
CGCCCCCTTCGTGACCGTCACCGGCCTGGACGGCACCGAACTGGTCAGCTACACGCTCACCGGCCTGGACGCCGAGTCGGCCGTGATCGCCCTGGAGCTCTACCGCAGACAGGGCGACTGGAAAGTACGAGCCGTCGGCCAGGGATACGCCGGCGGCCTCGCCGAGCTCCTCACCGACCAGGGACTGCCCAGGGCCCACGACCTGGCCTGCGCCGTCGAAGAGGCCGTGACCCAGGGACTCGCGCGCTCGGTCTGCGCGCCTCCGCCGCGCACGGCGGACGCCGACCGTTCCCGGCAGCCCGCCGCCCCGGTACCGGGCGGGGACCAGACGAACCCGGTCGTTCCCCAGGCCGCGCCGGACACGGCACCGACGCAGCCCGCGCCGCCGTTCGACGGCCAGGCCGCCGGCATCCCCGCGCAGCCGGCACCGCAGTCGCCGTATCCGGCATGCGGACCGCAGCAGCCCCCGTACCCGCCGCGCCCCGCCGGAGCGCAGGACCCGACGGCCGGCCCACAGCCGGCG
>NZ_MUBM01000813.1 GCF_002154505.1 Streptomyces carpinensis
CCGCCGCGCCGCGGAGTGCCGCCCGCCCAACAGCCACACGGCCGCCCCGGCACACGCCACGGCCGCCGCCATGGACACCGGCCCCGAGGCTGCCGATCCGGAGAACAACTCCCCCATACCGCCCATCACTTCCTCTCGACACTCGCCGTACGCCCCGCGCGCTCTGGGTTCATGAGATTTCTGGTTTTTCACGAGCCTCCTGAGCCTCTGTGCTGGTCGTTTCCTCAGTGCTCTCCGGTCTCTCGGATGTCTATGGGCTCTCCGGTCCCTTCGCCCTCTCCGACCTCTCTGGAGTCCCCAGGACGCTGTGGACTGTCCAGGCGGAGAAGCCCCCTCAGCCGCTCCCACCCCGGTTCCGCGACGAACGCGTCCGGGGCCCAGCGCAGCGCCGGTACCGTCCGCACCAGGCCTGAGGCGTCCCGCTCCAGCACCCGCACCTCGGCGATCCGCCGCCGTCCGGAGCGGTCCCGCACGAGGTGCACCACCACCGAAAGCGCCGCCGCCAACTGGCTGTGCAGCGCCGCCCGGTCCAGCCCGGC
>NZ_MUBM01000814.1 GCF_002154505.1 Streptomyces carpinensis
GGCTCTGGTTCTGCTGGTGGTGAGTGGTCGGCCGCAGGTGGTGCAGGTGCCGGTCCAACACCTCAGCAGGTCCTGGAGTGTGTCCAGGACCTGGTAGAGGGTCAGGCCAGCGTGAGTACTTTTGGGTCGAGCCGCCGCAGGGTGAGGAAGGCCTGAGCGGCGGTGACGAGGGTGACGTGATGGTGCCAGCCGCGCCAGGTGCGGCCCTCGAAGTGGTCCAGGCCCAGGCCGTGCTTGAGTTCGCGGTAGTCGTGCTCGATCCGCCAGCGCATCTTCGCCCACCGCACCAGGTCGACGATCGGCGTGGTGGCGGGCAGGTTGCTCATCCAGTAACCGGTCGGCTCGTCGGCTCCTGCAGGTTGTTCGACCAGCAGGGTCCGCAGCGGCAGCACCCCGTTCCAGGGGTTGCGTCCGCCGGCCTGTTCCTGGGCCGTGCGGGAGGCTTCCTTGGCCGACGGCCGCACCTGCAGCACGGCGAAACGCGAGGTCATCACGCCCTTGCTGCCCTGTCGCCAGGCGACGTCCTGGAAACGGGTGTCGGCCTGGATGAACATGGTCAGGGGCCGCGCGGTCTGGCGGTAGCGGGGCAGCGTGGGCGGCCCCAGCCCGCCGTATGCGGGCTG
>NZ_MUBM01000815.1 GCF_002154505.1 Streptomyces carpinensis
GCATGGGGCAGGTCTACCTGGCCCGCTCGGACCGGGGGCGGACGGTCGCCGTGAAGCTGGTCCGGCGGGAGCTGGCGCAGCAGGAGGAGTTCCGGGCGCGCTTCCGGCAGGAGGTGCAGGCCGCCCGGCGGGTCGGCGGCCACTGGACGGCACCCGTGCTGGACGCGGACACCGAGGCAGCCGTGCCGTGGGTCGCCACCGGATACGTCGCCGGGCCCAGCCTGCAACAGGTCGTCGGACACGACCACGGCGCGCTGCCCGAGCGTTCGGTGCGGATCCTCGCGGCCGGACTGGCGGGCGCCCTGAAGGACATCCACGCGGCCGGGCTCATCCACCGTGACCTCAAGCCCTCCAACGTGCTGGTCACGATCGACGGCCCGCGCGTCATCGACTTCGGCATCGCGCGGGCCCTGGAGACCGTCACGGACGGCGGGCTCACCCGGACCGGCGCGCTGGTCGGCTCGCCCGGCTTCATGGCGCCCGAACAGGTGCGCGGCGACCGGGTCACGCCCGCCTGCGACGTCTTCTGCCTCGGCTCCGTGCTCGCCTACGCGGCGACCGGCGCCCTGCCCTTCGGCACCTCCGACAGCGGGGTGCACGCGTTGATGTACCGCATCGCCGAGGAGGAACCCGACCTCCAGACGCTGCCCGAGGGCATCGCCGACCTGGTCCGCACCTGCCTGAAGAAGGACCCGGCGGCGCGCCCCACCCTCGACTGGATCCTGGAGCGCACCGGCGCCGAGGACACGCTGGCCGACGGCCGTCTGCGCGAACCGTGGCTGCCGGGGGCCCTGGTGGCGCAGCTCGGCCGGCACGCGGTGCAGCTGCTGGACGCGGAGAACCCGGAGGAGCCGCAGGGGGCACCTGCGG
>NZ_MUBM01000816.1 GCF_002154505.1 Streptomyces carpinensis
GAGTCGGAAAACGGGGGGAGAAGGGGGAAGAAGGAAGAAGACAAGAAGGAGGGAGAAGAAGGCAGAGAAAACAGGAAGGGGACCAGGGGGAGCAGGGGGGCAGGGGAACCTGCGGACGCCGATGGTCAGCGTGGGCGCCCGAGTTCGGTGAGCAGGGCCCGGCGGTCGATCTTGCCGTTGGGGTTGAGGGGCAGCCGGTCCAGGACGGCGATCCGGCTGGGCATCATGTACGGCGGCAACCGGTCGCCCAGTGCCGTGTACAGCCGGTCGGGCACGCAGCCCGGGCCGCTGACCGCGGCCCGCAACTCCGGCTCGCCGTCGGCGGCGGGCACGGTGACGACGATCGCGTCCCGCACCCCGGGCTGCCCGCGCAGGGCGGCCTCGATCTCGCCCAGTTCGATGCGGTGACCGCGGATCTTGACCTGGTGGTCGGTGCGCCCGAGATGGACGAGCCGGCCGTCCCGCACGGTGACCCGGTCCCCCGTCCGGTACCAGTGCCCCTGCTGCGGAGGGCCGTCGCCGGCCGGCCGGTGGTCCTCGGTGAGGAAGCGGCCCGCGTTGTGCGCCGGGTCCAGGTATCCGGCGAAGCGCAGCGGGCCCCTCACGCACAGCTCTCCGGTGTCGCTCGGCCGGCCGTCCTCGTCGAGCAGCAGCAGGTCCAGGACCGGGTAGCCGGTCCCGATCGGCGCGGTGCCGTTGGGGGTGTGCGGCCAGTCGGCGATCTCCTCGGGGAACCGGTAGGCGGTGCAGGA
>NZ_MUBM01000817.1 GCF_002154505.1 Streptomyces carpinensis
CCACGGTCCCCGTGCCGCCCGGGCTCCCCATCCCAGACGTGAGCCCGGCCCCACCATCCGGACCGGAAGGCACCCGCATGACCACCCTCACGCCCCCCAGCATCACGATCCGCCCCGTGCGGGCCGACGAGATCGACACGTACTTCGCCCTCACCCTGCTCGTCGACCTCCACCTCCCCGCCGACGAACTCCCCGCCCTGAAGAACACCATCGCGTTGGCCCTGCGTGACGAGAGGGGGCCGTTCTCCCATGGCCTGAACCACTTCCTGTTCGCCGAAACCGCCGACGGCACCCCTGTCGGTGCCGTCCACGTCGGCCCGGCCCGGTGGATGCTCAACCGGCAGATCCCCGCCCGCGTGCGGCGCACCCTCACCGACCGGGTCAGCAACATCGACACCATCGCGTCCATCCCGAGCATCGTCGCCAAGGCATCGCGGCCCGCATCCTGGCCCGCGTCGAGACCGACTTCCGCCGAGCCGGATTCCGGGCCCTGACACTGCGCCACGAGCACTACAAGAGGCACTTCTTCACGGCCCACGGCTACACCAGCCTCCCTCGCCTGGCCGTGGACCTTCCGCCCACTGGACTGTTCACCCAGCACGACCCGGGCTGGAAGCACGCAATCAAGCCACTTGACCCCACCATCACGTTCACCTCCCAGCGGGGCCTCACGACCGTCACCGGCCTCCTCGACTGCCCCCCTGGCACCGAACCACCACCCCCGGCCCCTCACCTGACCACCCTCGCTGGCACCCGCGCCACCAGCCGCCATTGACCCCAACGGCTGACCACCCCCACGGCCCCTGGGCCGGGACACCTGTCCCGGCCCAGGGGCCGTCCCGCGTACCGCGGCCCGTCTCGGCCAGCCGACCGCACCCGAGCAGAGCCGGAGGGACTGCACCCCTTCCGGCGTTCTTGCCGCCCTAACTCCGCAGCCCCCCACCGTGTGGCCCGCCGCGCCCTCGCGCCGGCACACCCAGCACTGCGCACACGAGGAGCCCCATGACCACGCACGCCCAGCGCACCCCGACCGTCACCGCCCGCATCGACACCAGCCCTTCCCAGCCCCCCGCCGACGCGACCGAAGAAGTCCCCGCGAGCGCCACATACGCGCTCATCGTCCCCGGCCTGATCACCGTCTACACCAACGCCCCTTCCGAGGCAGCGGCCCGGGAAGAAGTGGCCCTGGAAGCCAAAGACACCATCGAGCTCCACGACACGAACCTGACGGTCGGCCACCTGACCATCACCCACCTCGACCTAGTGCCGCATCAGAGAAC
>NZ_MUBM01000818.1 GCF_002154505.1 Streptomyces carpinensis
CCGGGAGGGTCAGAGGTCGCCGGGTGTGGCCAGGCCGGTCAGGGCGCCCACCGGGTCCAGGTCGGGGGTGCCGCGGGGCCACCAGTCGTCGCGGCCGGGCTCCGACTCGTACGCGTACCACAGACCGTCCCGGCCCAGGCGGAGCTGCAGGTGGCCCTGGGGGTGGGTGAGCCGGTTGCGCGAAGGACGGAAGGCGGGCAGGTCGGCGGCGAGGAGAAGCGGACGGGCCCGGTCGAACCGGCCGGCCGGCGGATCCCAGGGCTCCTCCAGGACGGCGAGTCCTTCCAGGCCGCCCTGCCGCCAGGCGGCCACCGCACGCGCCAGGTCCGCCGGGGTGCGGCCGGTGGCGGAGGTCAGCGAGGAGTACAGGGCACGGGTCGCGGCGGTCAGTCCGGAACCCGGGCGGGCCGCGGCGAGGCGCACCGCGTCCTGCCACAGCGTCAGCCCGCCGACGGGGTCACGCCCGGTGGTGAGCAGGGCGTGGGCGCGGGCCGCCGCGTCGGTCGCCAGCTGGTCCAGGGCGAACGGGTCCGGCCCGCCCGGGGCCGCCGGATACGCCGGGGGCTGCTCGGGGTGCGCGGGCGGCGGCAGCGGGGCGGGCAGG
>NZ_MUBM01000819.1 GCF_002154505.1 Streptomyces carpinensis
CGTCGAAGGCGAACGGTCGCAGCGCTCGTGGCGCTGAGCTCACCGGGCGGCGAGGCCCTGCTGGAGGCACCGGCCGCGCCGGTGTCGGCGTGGCTGGAGCGCACGCTGCGCGTGGTGCCGCCGGGCAGTGAGGGGGAGCAGCCCGGCTTCGACGACGGGCGGGCCGAGCTGCTCGCCCGGTGAGCGCGCACAGCGCGATCACGCAGAGCGGGAACGGGAGCGGGAGCGTGAACGGAGGGAGGCGGAGGCGCGCGGGTCAGAACAGCTTGCCGGGGTTGAGGATGCCCAGCGGGTCGAAGACCTGCTTGACCGCCCGCTGCATCTCGACCCCCACCGGGCCGATCTCGCGTGCCAGCCACTCCTTCTTCAGCACGCCCACCCCGTGCTCGCCGGTGATCGTGCCGCCGAGCCGCAGGCCGAGGGCCATGATCTCGTCGAAGGACTCGCGGGCGCGCCGGGACTCGTCGGGATTCTGCGCGTCGAAGCAGACGGTCGGGTGCGTGTTGCCGTCAC
>NZ_MUBM01000082.1 GCF_002154505.1 Streptomyces carpinensis
GACGGCGTACAGGCAGGTGGCTCCCTGGCAGTCGGGGTCCTCCTCGGTGAGGCGGATGACGAGGTCGTCGAGGTGGGTGAGGACCTCGTCGGGGTCGAGGTCGAGGTCGGCTATGGCGTGGACGGCGGTGCGCAGCCGTCCCATGACGGCCGCGGCGTGCAGGCCGTGGCCGGTGACGTCGCCGACGACCAGGGCGACGCGGGCTCCGGACAGCGGCAGGACGTCGAACCAGTCCCCGCCCGCTCCGGCGTGAGCGGCGGCGGGCAGATACCGGTGGGCGGTCTCGACGGCCGGGAAGTCGGGAAGATCGTGCGGCAGCAGGCTGCGCTGCAGGGCCAGGGCGGTGGTGTGCTCGCGGGTGTAGCGGCGGGCGTTGCCGATGCACACCGCGGCGCGGGAGCAGAAGTCGTCGGCCAGGGCCAGGTCCCCCTCATCGTAGGGCTCAGGATCCCGGTAGCGGCCGAAGCCGGCCACACCCAGCGCGATTCCGCGGGCCCGCAGCGGCACCAGCATGACCGAGTGGGTAAGGAACTCGCGGATCTTCTCGGCCGCTCGTGGAGCGTAGGCGAAATCATCGGCATTCAGCCGCCGCACCAAAACCGACTGCCCGGTGACCAGGCACCGGGCGTGGGGAGCCCCTGGGGGGTGCGCCATCGTCTCGCCCACCGTGTGCGCGACCTCCGGGGCGCCTTCGCGGACCGAACGGACTCCCGCCCGGCGAAGCAATACCATCTCATCCACCGGCACGGGGGTCGGCTCCTCGCCCCGCACCGTCGCCTCCAGCAGGTCGACGGCGACGACGTCCGCAAGCCTGGGAACGGCCACGTCCGCCAACTCCTGCGCGGTACGCACCACGGCCAGTGTGGTGCCGATGCGTGCGCTGGCCTCGGCCAGCAGGGCGAGCCGCCGCTGGGCCCGATCCCCCTCGGTGACATCGACGAACGTCTGGCACATTCCCAGAACCCGGCCGGCCGGATGGGTCAGCCGGAAGGAGGACCCCGGAGAACACATGTTCGCGGTCCGGATCCGACGGAACCCGACTGCGCACCTGGAAGTCGACTACCGGCTCGCCGGTGTCCCGCACCCGGCGCAGTACCTCCTCCATCGCCTCGGCTGCGTCTGGCGTGTCCTCGCCGATCCCCCGACCGATGAGCCGCTCGGCGGGAATGGCGAGGACGTGCTCGGTCGCGGCGTTCACCCATTGGTACCGCAACTCGCTGTCCATGACGGTGATCGGGATCGGAGACTGCTGGAACAGTGCCTGAAGGATCGCCCGGTCGACCTCCTCCCGCTCCGCATACTGGGCATCGTCGGCGCTGACCGACCAGCCGGCCGGACCTTCCCGGCCCAGCACCGGGCGCACGCGCAGTGCCACCCGCACCTCATGTCCGTCGCGGTGCCGCAAGCCCAGCACGCCGTCCCGGCCCTGCACGGCGCCCTGCAGGTCGCGGGCAGCCGCTGCCGCTTCCCGGTCCTCTCGAGTGGCCAGCAGATCTGTCGCGGGACTGTCGCAGACCTCATCCGCCGAGTAGCCGAGCAGGGCCTGCGCCTGTGGGCTCCACAGGGAGATCTTGCCGGTGCCCTCCACCACTGCGGTGGCCGTGTACGGGCCCCGCAGCGAGTCTTCCGATTCTGCGCCGAGATCCCCGGCGACTTTGGGAACGCCCACCGGAACCACCTCGTCCCTGGCCTCCCCCCGTCCATGATAGTGACGGCGGTAATACCGCACCCCTTGCGTAAAGCCCAGGCAGCGCTGAGCGACGCGTGCACAGGATGCATGCCCGGATGCGGGCGCATTCACGGACCAACGCGCGGGAAAGTACCACCATCTGCCCCTGACCGGCGCATACGCACTTGCAGGGCAGTGACCAGTAGGGCGGTGTTGTACAGCAGCGAAGTACAGCAACCACCATGGCCACAGCCGACTACCGGTGCCCTTCAGTGGCTGATTGACCAGCCGTGGAGGCCCCAGCGACCATCCCGCCCGTAGTTCGCATCGAGGGGCGCACCGCGGCACCCCCGCTCGGGCCGTCCCTGGGCCGTGCGGGGTGCTCAACGATGACAGATGACGACAGTCGACGACGGCTCTTGCCCTGCTCAGAGACGGTGCTTCGGGTGCCAGCGCAGGTGCCGATCAGCGAAGCAGAGTTGAGTGCTCACCTTTCCCGGTCTCACAGTGCAGATGCCACTTGCACCCGCCGATGGGACTCAGTACCGTCCCCAAGATATCTAGTACCGGTAAAGAGGTGATGTGGAGTGGCTTCCGTTGCACCGAGCGAGCCCGGTCTGCCGATCCAGCCGCTCTACGACGGCTAGGTACTGACGGACTTCGACACGGACGCCAACCTGGCACCCCGGGGAAGTTCCCGTTCACCCGTGGCGCGTATCCGACGATCTACACCGGCCGGCCGTGGACGATCCGGCGGTACGCCGGGTTCGGCACGGCGAAGGAGTCCAACGAGCGCTACCACGAGCTGCTCGGCGCCGGGACGGGCGGTCTGAGCGTGGCCTTCGACCTGCCGACGCAGATGGGCTACGACTCCGAGGAGGGGGACCCGGTCGCCGTCCTGGAAGCCATGAAGATGGAACAGGCCCTCAACGCCCACAAGAAAGGCACCATCAAGGGCCTCACCGCGGGCGCCGGCGCCTCCATCACCTCCGGCGCCGTCATCTGCGAGATCAAGGAATGAGCCGTGGGGTCCGCGATCACGTCACCATCCCCGAACGTGATGTCGAGACTCCCCGCAGTACATGCCCTGGCATCGCGGACCGGGGCCAGGCTACCCGCCAACCGCACAACCACGAGCTGCCCCTTCACCATGCACGTTCCCATTCACATACAGGAGAACGAACCCATGCGCATCGTACTCATCGGCCCGCCCGGAGCAGGAAAGGGGACCCAGGCCCGCTTCCTCGCCGAGCGCCTGTCCATTCCGGTGATCTCCACCGGCGACCTGTTCCGCGCCCACGTCGCGGAAGGAACCACGCTGGGCCGCAGAGCCCGGGAATACATGGACACCGGCGCCCTCGTACCAGACGAGGTGACGACAGCGATGACAACCTCCCGCCTCGCTGAAAAAGACACCTCTTCCGGCTTCATCCTCGACGGCTTCCCCCGCACGGTGCGACAGGCCGAACTGCTCCACCAGGCCCTGGTCGAGCAGGGCACCGCGCTGGACCAAGTTCTCGCCTTCCACGTCCCCGACGACCAGATCATTCGACGCCTGGCAAGCCGGCGCATCTGCGGCGATTGCCGGCTGACGCAGCGCACGGACCCAGCCGACAGCGGCGAAGAGAATGCGTGCCAGGCATGCGGAGGCTCCCTCCAACGACGTGACGACGACCGAGAGGAAACCGTCCGCAAGCGCTTGGCCCTCTACACCGAGCAGACCGCGCCACTGCTCGACTGGTACGCCAGCCGATGGCTGCTGACCCGGGTAACCGCCACCGGGCTGATCGAAGAGGTGACCCGGAGGGTATTCGCCGCTGTCCTGCCCAGCACGGTCATCTGACGGCCAAGGCGGCCGGGAAGTGGCCCCGGTCAGGCGCACCTTCCGCAAAGATCCCGAGCTGCAGGCCTTCCCTCTCCATAACCCATACCGCCCGGCGGCATGCCGGATGCAGGGAGCGGCGGGAGCATGGCTGTCAGTTGGCCTCCGTCTGTGTCGCCACTGTGCCTGCCGAGAATGCCATGTTCATCCGGGGCGCGCCCTGCAGGACGGGCACCGCGCGGGCGCCGAGGACTGTGAAGGCCGCATCGAAGTCGTCGGTGAAGTAACCGGCGCTGTCCCGGATCAGATGCCGGATGTCTTCAGTGTGTGAGCCGGTCGAGCCGGCCGACGACGAGTCCTGCTGAGATCAACAGCGGCTGGCGTGGTGGCGGCCGAGACACTGCCTGGCCGCCACCATCGGCGGGCTATCCGGGGCGGCCCGGGGAAGGCGCCTGGGAGCGGGGGGCGTCGTCCCCGTCCGCCGGGCCGTCGTCCTTGGGGATCACCAGTTCCGTCTGGGAGACCCCGGCCTGTCCCGAGACGGCCGCGAGTTCCTCACCGAGGGGTTCTGAGGCGACCGCCGTATACGGGCGAGCCGGACGACCGGTGAGCAGGGAGGAGATCGCTGCGATGGCACAGGCGCCGACCGCGAACCAGAACGCCACGACCAGCCCCGAGTGGAAGGGACCGGAGATGAGGTGCGGGAAGAACTCCTTGCTGGTGATGTTGGCGCCATGGCCCGGCAGCTTCGACAGCTGGTCGCCCAGCAGTTGCTTGAACGGGTTGTAGCCGAGGAACGCGGCGAAGAGCACCGCTATCGGGGGTAGCTGCGATACGTCCTGGGCCGTGCCGCTCGGCACGCCCTGCTGGATCAGCCCGTCGTGCATGGCGCTGGGCAGGGTGCTGGAGAGCCCGGTGATCATCAGGCTGAAGAAGATGCCGATGGACAGCACCGACGCGGAGTTCTGGAAGGTGGCGCCCATACCGGCGCCCACGCCGCGGGACTCGGCGGGCAGGGCGTTCATGATCTCGGCCCGGTTGGGCGAGGCGAACAGGCCGGAGCCGAGGCCGTTGATGAAGAGCAGCAGGGCGAAGAGCCAGTAGTTGAAGTCGATCGGTAGCACCATCAGCGCCACGAATCCGGCTGCTGTGATCACCGAGCCGCCGACGGTGAACGCCCGCGCCCCCATCTTGTCCGACAGCCAGCCGGACAGGGGCGCGGACAGGAGGAAGCCGACGGTGAGCGGAATCATGTAGATACCGGCCCACAGCGGGGTCTTCTCGAAGCTGTAGCCGTGCAGTGGCAGCCAGATACCCTGGAGCCACATGATCAGCATGAACTGGAGGCCACCGCGGCCGAGCGCCATCATCAGGGAGGCGATGTTGCCCGCGGAGTACGCCCGCAACTTGAACAGCGACAGTCTGAACAGCGGCTCGTCGACCCGCTTCTCGATCACCACGAACGCGACAAGGACGACGGCGCCGCCGATGAGCGCGGTCAGCACCATCGGATTCGCCCAGCCCATGGTGCTGTCACCGTACGGCTGGATGCCATAGGTGATGCCGACGAGGATGGCGATCAGGCCGACCGCGAAGGTGACGTTGCCCCACCAGTCCATCCGGGCCTTGCGGCGTATCCCGGTGTCCCGCAGCTTCAAGTAGGCCCAGACGGTGCCGAACAGACCGAACGGCACCGACACCAGGAAGATCAGCTTCCAGCTGACCGGTGCCAGCACACCGCCCAGGATCAGGCCGATGAAGGAGCCCGCGATGGCGGCGATGGAGTTGATGCCGAGCGCGGTGCCGCGCTGGTGCGTGGGGAAGGCGTCGGTGAGGATCGCCGTCGAGTTGGCGAACAGCAGCGCACCGCCGATTCCCTGCGCGATACGCCAGCCGATCAGCCACAGCGCCCCCGCCCTGCCGTCGAAGTACGTCAGCGAGAGGGCTATGGAACATATGGTGAAGGCGGCGAAGCCCATGTTGTACATGCGGACCCGGCCGAACATGTCGCCGAGCCTGCCGAACGTCACGACGAGCACCGCGGTGACCACCATGAAGCCCATGAGCATCCACAGCAGATAGCTGGTGTTCGCCGGGTCGAGCGGGTCGAGATTGATTCCCCGGAAGACGTCGGGCAGCGCGATCATCACGATCGACTGATTGATCGTCACCATCAGCACACCGAGGGTGGTGTTCGACAGCGCGATCCACTTGTATCGGTCATCCCCGGAGGTGGCCGCCGACGACTGCCCCTCCGGGGTTGTTCGGCTCATACCCACAATGTCTCCGCCCCTCTTCACGCGCTCGCCGGACCCCCGCGGGGCGGCGGCACAGAACGTTGGTAGATGCAAGTAATCTATCTCGCGTCCATGAATTTCCTCTCAACTGCGATGTGATCGCGGTCGGCGGACAATGGCATGGGACGCTTCAGCCGGGGTTACGACGGCCGGAGCGGCGCGCACCTACCCTGGGTGAAATGGATCGGCGGCTCGTCAATGCCGGCGGCGGCCAGGCCGACCAGGGCCGTCTCGGCCAGGGAGATGGTTTAGTCCACGGTCGGTGAGGGTGGCACCACCCGGGTCGGGCCGGCGTGCGCCGCAGTTCGGCGGCGACCAGGGCCGGTTGGAGGAGAATCGGAGCTAGCGACCCTGACGAGTAGCCAGCTTGCATCAGAAATGCTGAGTATGAGGCATTCTGGCAACAAGGCGCCGACAGCCGCCCGCCCACCACCGAGGATCCGTACCGGCAACGCCAGGGAACGGCACGGGGACACCGGCGACCCGGCGAGGACCCAGTTGCCCTGACGCAGAGAGCCGCAACACGATGCCGATACTCGTTGCCCTCCCCGTTGCAGGGCACGTAGCGCCCTGCGCTGCAGATCTCGTTGCAGGATTGGCGCCGACCCGGTATGCCCTCCGGCTGAATGGGCGCCTCAGATGCAGCATGGAGGGCTCGACAGGGTAGTGCAAACGGCCTGATTGCAGTGCGCATCCTTGCGCTGCAAGGCTCGTCGGCAGCGTGGCGATGGTGTTCGGGCAGCTAGCCGAGCCAGACGATGTCAAGGACGTACAGGCGTCCGGCCAGGCGGTTGATGCAGTACACGGCAGTCAGCTGCCCGACCGAGGCGGAGCGGACGTCCTCGCCCTCTGGGTTCCGGCTGTCGAAATAGGCGGGAAACGACCAGGGGTCGCGGCCTGCGATGTCCAGCACATCGCGGAACATCTCACACGCGTGCTCAGGCAGCACCCGCAGGGTGGCCAGAGACCCGGGCGACAGACGCGCGGGCCAGGGCATGTCCTCACCAGCGTCCGCCAGCGCGTCGGCCAGGTCGACGCCGTCGGAGTCGTCCCTGCCCAAGGCGAGAAACGCCTCGACAGACAGAGCAGCGGTGAGGCGGGCCTGCCAGGAGCGCACCACATCCTGAAGCGGGGTGAGGCTGTAACTGCGCCGGGAGTCCTCCAGGGCGCGCGCCCAGTCCTGTCCGAAGGCCGGCACCCACGTGCCAGCCCGGTGGCTGGCACGAAGCTGGGCGAACACCTCCCGCGCGGCGTGAGCGGTTACGCGACCGCAACCAGCCCTGCGCTGCGCCGCGTCCCACAGGCATGACCGCCACCTCATCCCAGGAGACCTTCCCCAGGGCACCTTCCTGGCCGTACTGCGGGCGCGACGCCGCACCAGACAGCGTTGGCTGCCATGGCCGAAGTGTCGAGCCCCACGCCGCGTGTCTGGCCCACCTCACCGACGCCGACCGCTGCACCTACCTCGCCCTTCTGCAGCCGGGCGCCGACCTCGACCACCGCGGCACCCCCTTCACCGCGGAACTGCTGAGCCAGCTGCTCGCCGCGCTCACAAACCCCGCAACCAACGGCCGCACCTGGGCAACGCCCGGTTCGACGCCGCGGTTTTCCGCGACGACGCCACCTTCGACGAGGTGAAGATCAGCGGCAATGCCGAATTCCGCGAGGCAGAGATCGGCAAAGACGCCAGGTTCAACGGGGCACAGATCGACGGCCATATCTCATTCGATCGGGCCAAGATAGGCGGCCGTGCCCTGTTCGACGGCGCAAAGATTGGCCGCGACATCGGATTCGACCGGGCGGAAGTGAGCCGCCGCGCCGTGTTCGACAGGGCACACATCGGCGGCGACGCCAGATTCGACCGCGCGAAGATGGCCGGCCGAGCCGTGTTCAATAGGGTGGAGATCGGCGGGAACGCCGGATTCTACGGAGCGCAGATCGGCGGTTTCCTCTCCTTCGACCACGCTGACGTCGCCGGCGATGCTGTCTTCGACCGGACAAAGGTCAGCGGCGACGCCTGGCTGCGCGGGACGAAGACCGGCGGACACCTCTCGTTTCTGGGAGCGGAGTTCGAGCGCACCGCGACGATAGGGCCGCTGGTGTGTGCAGGAACGCTGACTTTGTCGGAGGCTGCCTTCGGCGCCGCCGTGACCATCGAGGCTGCAACTCCCTTTGTCCACTGCCGACGGACGCTCTGGACCTCCACGGCCGCGCTGCGCCTGCGGTATGCCGCCGTAGACCTGAGCGACGCGGTCTTGCGGTCCCCCGTAAGCGTCACCGCCCACGCCCAGCCCCTCACCGTGCTCGGCCAGCAGATGCCCGAACCCGGGCTGCACGATCCCGGCGTGCGAGCGGTATCGCTGCGCGGAGCGGACGCGGCGCACCTCGTCCTGACCGATGTCGACCTCACCCATTGCCGGTTCGCCGGAACCATCCACCTCGACCAGCTGCGGCTGGAGGGACGCTGCCTGCTGCCCGCCGCTCCCCGCGGACTGCATTGGCACCGGCTGCGGCCGGTGCGGTGGACACCGCGCCGGACGTTAGCCGAAGAGCAGCACTGGCGTGCCGCCCGCCACGCCGCTGCGGATGGCTGGATGCCCGCACCGGACCGGGCTGGGGTCCTGGAGCCGGCTGCGCTGGCGCCGGTGTACCGGCAGCTGCGCAAGGCCTTCGAGTACGGCAAGAACGAACCCGGTGCAGCCGACTTCTACTACGGCGAAATGGAGATGCGCCGCCACAACCCTGATACACCCCGCGCTGAGCGGTGCTTGCTCACCGCGTACTGGGCGCTGTCCGGCTACGGGCTGCGGGCCTCACGCGCCCTGAGCTGGCTGCTGACGGCCATGACCGCCACTGCGGGCTGGCGCGGACGCTCGCTGACCAGCCACGAAGTCATCGTCCAGTCCATCGCCTCGACCACCACCCGCACCGGCTGCGCGTCATGGCCGAGCTGGACACCAACACCTACCCGATCGGAGTCGCCGTCGATGACGCGGAGATGGCGGCCCTGCCACTGACCCGACACCTCTTCCACGGCGACTGGAACTATGCCTTGCACCCCCGGCCGTGCGTGGCCATCCCGGCGGCCCGGTCCCCGCAGCCACCGGCGCAGGAGTGGCACCAGAGCCTGCTCTCCGATCCCGCCCTGACCGGAATGACCCGGCAACTCAACGATCTCACCGAGACCTTGTCGTCAGACGGCGACGTCAAGCGTGGCCGCCCACCCCGGCTCGACTTCCCCGAACAAGTCCTGGCGGCCGTGCTCCACCTGCGGGTCGCCCTGGCTGCCGAACCCCTCGCCGTGCTGTTCGGCAGCAGCAGAGCCGCCATGCATCGCACCCTGTTGAAGATCAGGAGACTGCTCACGGCGCACGGCATCGTCATCCCGCCAGCGGCCACCCCGCCCGCTGCCCTTGCAGTCCTCCAAGCTCGGGTTCGCGCCCAGAGCGACGACTCCAACAGCAACATCAAGACGACGTGTTAATGATCTGCAAGCCCTTAGCTTGGCGTTTATGCTGCCTGCCGCTTTGAGGCGGGCTTCGCAGTGTCCGTTTTGTTTTGTTTTCCGACGGGGTGCTCGCGGGCCCGGCGCCTGTTCTTCGAGCCCGCCGGCCGACCGGGGCCTGCCGTACTGGATTTCGGTGCGCCGGCTGGCTGAGGCGTCTTCCCGTGGAGGCCGCGGAATCCCCGGCGGACGCGGGCGGGGGTGAGGCGGCCGGGCCGGGCGGATCGTTCCCAGGGCCTGCGGAGGTCCTCGGCCAGTGGCCGGGCGAGGCGGAGTTGTACTCGAACAACGCATCCGCGCGGGCGGGCAGACAGGCATAGAAGTCGGTCCGGAACCGGGACAACACGGTCAGGGACTCGACGCGGGCAGCATCGTCCAGCAGACTCACCCTCACGGCCTTTGTTGTGATCAACGTCGACTTCAGCGAGAAGACATGATCACGCAAAGGCCGCCCTGCTGTCTGCACAACAACGAAGCCCATGGTCAGCTCAACGAGCCGACCACGGGCGGACCTTAAACGCAAGGCTTAGGGGCCGGTACCGGGTGGAACGCCGTTCAACCCACTTCGCTGCTTCCGCTGCGGATCGGTCAGCGACCCTCATGTTTCGTGCCGGTACAGGGGGCGAAGGCCGCGCTCACTTCCTTGGGGCATGACCGTGGCAGGGGAAACCATCAGATGGCGGCATCTTCCGCTTCATGCGTCGCCATATGGCGGAAGCGCCGCGGCCGCACGAGGCCTCGGCAGCAGTCTTGCGGGCCGTCCCGTCCCTCAGGACGAGGACGCACGTCACATGTGGCTCATCCCGGGGTGTACACCGTGGCCCTGGGTCTCCGCCGCCCTCGGGACGCACTGCTGTCATGCCGGGCCCGGGTAGGTCGGCGCAAGGCGCAGACACAGCTACAACCCCGGCATGGCGCTGCTCAGGACATCGGGGCTTGTCCTGTACGACCAGATCTGGCGACTGATGCATCCCCAGCGGAGCTGCCTGTGGACTCGTGGCCGCTGAAGCCGCCTTGGAGTTCGCGCATGGCCGCATCCAACAGCTGGGTCAGTTCAGCGTTCTGGTCGGCGAGCCACTGCTCGTAGGCCGCGATGCAAGTGGCCAGGGTGGCGTATCCGATCTGACGCGGCAGCAGTGCGTCCTGTGGCTGGCCGGTCCGATCAGCTACGAAGGCAGTTACGACGCTCCGCCAGGAGGAGTACCGGAGCGTGGAGTCGGCTTGGAGTGCCGGCACGCGCAGGATGAGTTCCATGCGTCGGCGGTGCCAGGGCACGTCGGCCGGGTTGAACCGGTTGAAGGAGACCACCGCCTCGCGGAGGGCGTCCATCATCGGAACTTTCTGCGGGCAGGCGGCGAGCAGTTCGTGCAAGCGGACCAGTTGGCCGTCGAAGTCGCCCCACACCAGGTCGTTCTTGGACGCGTGGTATCGGAAGAAGGTGCGGCGGCTGATCCCGGCCGCTGCCGCGATGTCGTCGACGGTGGTCTGCTCGAATCCCTTGCTTGCGAACAGCTCGAACGCCAGGCCCTCGAGCCGGTCACGCGACGTAGCGGACGGCCGCCCGATCCGCGGCCCGGGTGAACCCGCTCTCGTGGTCGATTCTGACGCAACCATCCCGATGCTTCCCCTCTGACCACGTTCCACCAGGCCTCTTCGCATCCGGCAACCGATGCCATCCTCCCAGCATGGGGGATCTCTCCCGTACGCGTCGCATGACCGCCCGTGCCTCGCCCTGCGTCCCAGCTGCCGCGCGGCGGCCGCAGTCGGACAGGGTGAGGTCTTCCGGCCACCGGCGGGATGAAAGCCCAGCAGGAGCTTACCGAGTTTCATCTATCCGCGAGCCGGACCCAGCCGAGGTGGGCGGCGTCCGATCGGGCCCGGTGCCGCACCCCGGCGCCATTCGCCCCAGGGGAAAGGCCTTCCGTGCGGTCCGCCGTCGCGGCGGCCTGGGGCTCAGGACCATGCGCGGACGCAGCGCAGCTGTGGAGCGTCCCTTCAGGGCGGAGATCCAGACTCCGGTGCCGTAAGCGAGATCGTCGAGGCGGCGGGCGATGCCGTACCGGATCGGGTCGAGACGGGTCGTGTCGCGGCGGTATTCGAGCGTGATGTCGGTGATCGCCGCCAGGGCTGTGGCGCGGCGCATGCGGCGCGAGGTCAGGCAGCCGATGGCGGTGAGCGGCCACCAGTGGCGGGTGAGCAGCGCCGATCCCTGGGCCAGGGCCGACACGGAGCCGTCGGCAGTGAGCCGTGCCGCGTGCCGGACCGGATGGTCGGTGTTCTTCAGCTTTCGGGCGATACGGGCGGTGGCGAGGGCCCAGATGGATCCGGCGACGGGTATGGACCAGCGGCGCTGGGCGATCAGTGCGAGGACCAGTGCGGTGCTCCATGGGGCGAGCACGGCGGGGGCGATGTTCTGGGGATGGCGTTGGGCGAGGGGGTGGGCGCCGATGCCGTAGACGGCCTTGCGTGTGAACCAGTCGCCCAGACCGGCCCGGTGTTCGTGGGCGGCTTCTGCGGATGGCTCGTACCGGATGCGCCAGCCGTCCCGGACCAGGCGCCAGCACAGGTCGACGTCTTCACCGACGCGCATGCGTTCGTCGAAGCCGCCGCTCTTGGTGAGGACGTCGACGCGTACGACCATGCAGGCGCTGGGTGCCCAGGAGACCGGCGTGCCGGGACGGACAGCGGCTGGATGTGCACCCAGGTCGAGGGATGACCGGGTGCTCTCGTAGCGGCCGAGCCAGCCCGATGCTGCGGTGACGGCCAGCCCTGTGATCTTGGGCACGGCCACGGCGACACGGGGGTCGGAGAAGTGCCGCAGCAGGGTGGGCACCGTTTCGGCCGTCAGCACGATGTCGGAGTCGACGAAGGCCACATAGGGAGTGGTGACATGGCGTAGCCCGGCGTTGCGGGCACCGGCCGGTCCCACGTTCGCCGCCAGCGGCACCAGGTGTGCGCCGTGCTGCACGGCGACGGCGTTGATCAGGTGGGGGCGGCGTGAGGCGTCGTCCACGACGATGACCGGGCTGCCCGAGGGGATGCTTTCAAGGAGTCGGGCCAGTTGGCGGGGGCGGTCGCGCACGGGGATCACATATGTGCAACTCGGCTCGTTGCCCTTGCCGCATGCGGTGTGGCGCGGAAGGGCCTGGACGACCGGGTTGGCCAGGCCGGTCTCCAGCAGGCGGTCGGCGAGGACCGCGCTTGCCGCATCCCTCACGCACACCGTGCGCCCGGTCAGCAGCGGTCGCGCTCGGGGGCTGAGCCGGATCAGTCGGGTCGGGTTTCCACCGAGGAGGGCCCTGCCGTCGTCGAGCACACGGGTGTGCCGGTCGAGGCCGACCACGAAGCCGTGGGGAAGTGTCATGGGTGCGCGGCTTTCGTGCAGGGAGCGGGTGGTGCGGGGGTGTGCGAGGCCGGAGCGCCAGGTGGTGTGCGGGGGGATGCGGGGTCGGTGAGCCGACCCCGGGTGTCCAGTCGGCCTACGGCGATCCGGCGTACGGCGGTGCTCACCATCGACTCGAACAAGGCGCGGCCCTCCATGGCCGTGGCACCGGTGGGGTCTCCGAGTACTCCGGAGGGGGAAACGGCACGGACGCCACGGGTCATCAGCTCCGGCATGAGGACAGCCAGAGGGCGGGTGTCGCCGACGACCGCTTCGGGAAGACGGACGTCGCCGGGGGCCAGGTGCAGCATCACGGAGGTCTCCGTACGGCCTGCGTGCGCGTCACTGCCTGGTGTCTCGCAGCCGAGCCATGCCACGTCGTGGCCTTCGTCGCGGAGTTGGCCGACGGCCGCGTCCAGTGTGGGTACGTTTCCACCGTGGCCGTTGACGAAGACGATGCGGCCGGCCCACAGCGACAGCGACCTCACGGTCTCCACCAGGACGATGCGCAGTGCGTCGTGCCCGATGGAGACCGTTCCTGGGAAGTCCGCGTGCTCGCCGCTGGCGCCGTAGGCGATGGTCGGCGCCGACAGCACGGGGCGATCCCGGCCGCCCGTCAGCCGTTCCGCCGCGGCCTGCGCCACGGAGTGGGCGACGACGCTGTCGGTGTCCAGCGGCAGGTGCGGCCCGTGTTGCTCAGTCGAGCCGACGGGAACCAGCACCAGCGCGTCCGCTGGGATGGCCGGCCATACCGAGCGTGCCAAGTGCCGTGAGGTTTCCGGCGGTTTCCGGTGTGACGGCATGCTCAGCCCGCGGAGCCTGCGGTGCGTGGAGCGCCGGCCGTACGCGTGAAGCCGTCCGGGACGACCAGGTCGTCCGGCGTCAATTCGTGGATCGAGGAGTGCCCGAGGCCGAGTACGGCGGAGTCGAGTCCGCCGCGCAGGATGTCCAGGACGTTCTCCACGCCCGCCTGTCCGTTGGCGGCCAGGCCCCACAGGTAGGCGCGGCCGATCAGGACCGCGCGCGCGCCCAGGGCCAGTGCCTTCGCCACGTCGCCGCCGCGGCGGACGCCGCCGTCGAGGAGTACTTCGATCTCGTCGCCGACCGCCTCTGCGATGGAGGGCAGCAAGCGGATGGACGCCGGCGTGGTGTCCAGGTTGTTGCCGCCGTGGTTTGACACCGATATGCCGGACACGCCGACGTCGACGGCCCGTTTGGCGTCGTCGACCCGGGACACGCCCTTGAGCATGAACGGGCCGCCCCACTCCTCACGCATCCACTTGACGTCGTCCCACGTGGGCGGGGTCGTCTGCATCCACTCGCCATAGGCGCCGAAGAACGTGGGCGCCGTCCCGCCGGGCGGCTGGAGGTTCGGCGTGGTCAGGTCCGGTATTCGGCCGGACTTGGCGAACGTCCACAGCCAGCGCGGGTGGGGCAGGACGTTCGGGGCCAGTTTGACCATCGTCTTGAGGTCGATCTTCTCCGGGATGGCCGGGCTGCCCCAGTCACGGCCGTGGGAGAAGGACCAGTCCAGTGTGGCGATGAGCGCTTTGGCCCCCGCGGCCCGCGCACGTTCCATGCGCTGTGCCATGGCGTCCCTGGTACCGGTCCAGTACATCTGGTAGAAGGTGTTCGGGTTGGCCTCGGCGACCTCTTCGACCGGCTTGCTGGCGAAGGAGCTCAGGCCCATGATCACGCCCCGGTTCGCCGCGGCGCGGGCGACCGCGACCTCGCCGTCGGGGTGGACGGCTTGCACGCCGGTCGGCGAGATCACCACTGGTATCGCGGACTCCACCCCGAGCACGGTCGTGGAGAGGTCCCGCTGGGCGTGGTGGCCCACGACGCGCGGGGCGAAGCCGAGTTCGGCGAAGGCGCCGGTGTTGTCGTCGAGGGTACGGCCCCGTTCCGAGCCGGCCACCAGTGCCCCGTAGACGGTGCTCGGCAGGTACTTCTTGGCGCGGCGTTGAGCCTCCGCGACGGTTTCGAACCAGGGATTACGGCCCATGATGCGGCTCTTTCTCGGTAGAGGGAGTGCGAGGGCAGCGGCGAAACGGCGGCCTGAGCGACGACAGGGCCTAGGTGAAGCTCGTCCCGGCCAGTGGGTCCTCGGCGCAGGCGCTGACCGGCGGCCGGTTCAGGTCTGGGCGGCGTGTCAGCACCAGGTCCACGGTGCCGGGGCGCCGGGCGGGCGCAGTGCGGTGCGAGTGGTCGCCGGACGGTTTCGGAAGGTGGCCGCGGTCCTTCGGGCGTTGAGCCAGCAGCTGTTCGCCGTACCCCTGGACGCATTCGGGGTCGGGGCCGTCCAACGGCAGCCCGGTGAAGAACTTCGCCGCCATACAGCCGCCCTTGCAGGTGTCGTAGAACCCGCATGAGGCGCAGGCGCCACCGCTCTGCGGTTCGCGCAGGCTCCGGAACAGTCCGGATTCCCGCCATACCTTGGCGAAGCCGCCCGGTCTGCGAACGTTGCCGGCGAGGAACTCGTCGTGGATCGCGAACGGGCACGCGTACACGTCGCCGACCGGGTCGATCAGGCACACCACTCGGCCGGCTCCGCACAGGTTCAGACCTGGCAATGCCTTCCCGTATGCCGACAGGTGGAAGAAGGAGTCACCGGTGAGCACGTGGTCGCCGTGTGCCACCAGCCAGTCGTACAGCTTCCGTTGCTGCTCCGGCAGCGGATGGAGCTCGTCCCACACGTCCGCGCCACGGCCGGAGGGGCGCAGCCGGGTCAGCCGCAGCTGCGCACCGTAGCGGTCGGCGATGGCCTTGAACTCGTCCATCTGCGGGATGTTGTGCCGGGTGCACACGACGGAGAGTTTAAAGTTCTTCATTCCGGCGTCGGCCAGATTGCTCATCGCGCGCAGCGCCGTGTCGTAGGAGCCTGGGCCGCGCACCGGGTCGTTTACCTCGGCGGTCGCCCCGTCCAGCGAGATCTGGACGTCCACGTAGTCGTTGGCGGCCAGCCGCTGCGCGACCTCGGGTGTTATGCGCACGCCGTTCGTGGAGAACTTGACGCCGACGTGGTGCGCGGTGGCGTAGTCGAGCAGTTCGAAGAAGTCGGGGCGGACCGTAGGCTCGCCCCCGCCGATGTTGACGTAGAAGACCTGCATGGCCTCCAGCTCGTCGATGACGGCCTTGGCCTCCGCAGTGGTCAGCTCGCGCGGGTCGCGCCGGCCGGAACTGGACAGGCAGTGCGAGCAGGAGAGGTTGCAGGCGTAGGTGAGTTCCCACGTGAGACAGATCGGGGCGTCGAGGCCGTATTCGAAGAGGTCCACCAGGCGCGACGCGGCCGGCGCGGGCCTCGACATGTGCGGAGCTGTGGTCATGGAGTTGCCCTTTCGATGACCATCGATGACTGGACGAGCGCGGTCAGGGCCTGCCCGTACCGGGGCACTTCCCGGTCGTCGACGCCGGCGGCCAGGCAGGCCGCTCGCGCGGTCGGCGCCGTCGCGAGCGCCTGAACGACGGCGAGCAGCCTGCGGTCCTTGAGGAAAGAGAGCTTGCGGGTACCGAAGTGGTAAAGCAGCGCACCGAAGGGTTCCGGCCGTACCGAGACCTGCGGGTGCAGGTCCCAGGCACGGTCCAGGTCCAATGTGGCCATCGCGCGGCCTAGTAGACGCCGCACATGCCGTCGATCGAGACCTCCTCGATCAGGGCATCGCCCTCGATGAGCGCATCGAAGGGCGTGGCCTGGTCGGCGAGGTTCTGTTCGGCCTCGGCGGAGTTGAACTCGTTCATGCGGTTCTCCCTCGGAGTACACAGGTGTGCGGGCGGATGTCGATCTCGGGGTGCGGAAGGAAGCGATCGCGGAGTGTGTGTGCGACACAGTCCGCGTGCGTGGAGCGGACTGCGGGCAGGAAAGCCGAGCCCGCTCGGGGTGAGGAGCATCGCCGACCCCGTCGTTCAGACACCGGCGAGAATATTGGCATGGGGTGCCAAAAGGAAGGTGTTGGGCAGCGGCAATTTCGCGGACTGCGGCACACACCCCGTGCACGCACCTCTCCCAACCGGTGCGAACAGTGAGAACCCAAGTGATGCCCATGCAGGGGCAGCCGCTGCAGTCCCTCTCGCGACGATCGCAGGGGCTTGCCTTCCGCCACCGGGGGCGACTTAAGATCCCGGCCCATGGAACAGGTCCCTCTCCCCCGTCGCATCGCCCCGGCACGGCTTTCGTGAGCCGCCGACCGGACGTCGTCGTGGTCGGCGCCGGAGCCGCCGGTGCGGTGCTCACGGCGCGCCTGACCGAGGATTCCGACCGGAACGTGCTGCTCGTCGACGCGGGGCCCATACCGCGCGGCAAGGACGGATTCGGCCCCGCGCTGCTGGACGCCCGGCTGGTTCCGGGCGCACTGCCGAACCATCCCGCGACAACGGCTCATCCGGTACGTCTCACGCCGGAGCGGCCGTGGTTGGTCACGCGCGGACGCGTCCTCGGCGGTTCGACCACCGTGAACGGCGGCTACTTCATACGGGCCCGGCGTGAGGACTTCGACCGCTGGGCCGCCGCAAGCAACCCGGCCTGGGCCTACGACGAAGTGCTGCCGTTCCTGCGCACTCTGGAGAACGATCTCGACCTCGGTCCGAGCCAACTGCACGGTGGTCAAGGGCCGATGCGAATCCGGCGCGGCCGCATCGCCCATCCGGCTGCCGTGGCCTTCCGCGACGCCGCCCGCCATCTCGGCTTCCCCGCCGACCCCGACAAGAACGACCAGGCACCGCCGGGCTTCGGCCCCGTGCCCTCCAACGCGGTCGATGGGATACGCCTCAACACCGGGCTCACCTATCTGCCACCCGAGGTCCTCGACCGGCCCAATCTCACCGTCCTCGGCGGCTGGCAGGCCCGCCGTGTCGTCATCGAGGACGGCCGTGCCACCGGCGTCGTCGTCGAACGCGACGGTGGGCGCGCCACCGTCGAAGCCGGCAGCGTCGTGCTCAGCACCGGCGCCCTCTCCACCCCGCATCTGCTGCAGCTCTCGGGCATCGGACCACGCGCCGACCTCGAACGACTCGGCATACCTGTCGTCCGCGACGCCCCCGCCGTCGGCGCCAGCTTCAGTGACCACCCGCAAGTCGTCCTGGACTGGATGCCCCGCGAAGACCTGGATGCCCCGGCCGAGTCCTGGCTCGGCGGCTGTCTCCATCTCCCTTGCGCCGAAGGCGGATCCGATGGAGCCGGCACCCGAGGAGACCTGGAGGTCCTCCAGTCACTGGTCCCCATGGCGGGGCTCGTCAGCGGTGCCGTGAGCATCCCCGGAGCACCCCTGTCGTTCCTCGCCTCCGTCCAGACGCCCAGGCCGAACGGCCGGCTGCGCATCCGGTCCGCTGATCCCGGCACATCACCGGACATCGACTACAATTTCCTTAGCGCCGCAGAGGACTTCTCCCGCCTGCGCGAGGTCGTCCGCGTCACCGCGGCTCTGATCGACACCCCACCGTTCGCGGACATCTCCCACGGACTCCTCGACCCCGGTCCCGAAGTCCTCAACGACGATCGAGCCCTGGACCGCTGGATCCGCGACCACCTCGGCACCGCCCAACACACCTGTGGCACCGTGCCCATGGGGCCCCTGGACGATCCCGGACGCGGCGCCGTCGACCAGTTCGGGCGCGTCCACGGCGTGCGGGCCCTTCGCGTCGCCGACACCTCGATCCTGCCGGACGCTCCGCAGCGAGGACCTGCGGCGACCGCCGTCCTGATCGGCGAGTTCATCGCCGACGCCATGCGTCGCGGCCGTCGATGACAGAGGCATACCCGTAACCGGACCGGTCGACGCCGGCGCGGCCGCCAAGTAGCAATGCGGCGGCCGCGGGGCCGGTTCGATCCCACGCTGTCCGAGCGCATGCGGCCGGCCGCAAGGTGAAGCACATCACCGTGTGCTCGCGTTGGCCCGTACCCGTCTGGCAGGTAGGTTCCAGCGATCAAGGGAGAAGGACATCGAACGACTTCCCCGAGCGCAGATCCTCTCGAACCCTCCTCTGCCGAGAGATACAGGACATGTCTGCTCAAGAATCCTCACATCATCCTCCCCAGCGCGTCGGCGTCGTGGCCGAGTCCGCCTCCGGGGAGACCCGTGTCGCCGCAACCCCCGCGACAGTGCGTCAGCTGCTGGGCCTCGGTTACGAGGTCGTGGTGGAGCAGGAGGCCGGCGCGGCCTCCGGTTTCAGCGACCAGGCCTACGTCGATGCCGGTGCCGAGATCGGCGAGGCGTGGACCGCGGATGTCGTCCTGAAGGTGAACGCCCCCGCCGACTCGTAGATCACCCGATTGCGACAGGGCGCGACCCTGGTGGGCCTGCTGGCTCCCGCCGGGCGGCCCGAGTTGCTGCGGGCGCTCGCCGATGCCGGGATCACCGCTCTGGCACTGGACGCGGTGCCGCGCATCTCGCGCGCGCAGTCGATGGACGTGCTGTCGTCGATGGCGAACATCGCCGGGTACCGGGCGGTCGTCGAGGCCGCGCACGTCTTCGGCCGGTTCTTCACCGGGCAGGTCACCGCGGCGGGCAACGTGCCGCCGGCGAAGGTGCTCGTCGCGGGCGCGGGTGTCGCCGGTCTGGCGGCGATCGGCGCCGCCTCCAGCCTCGGCGCGGTCGTACGGGCCACCGACCCGCGGCCGGAGGTCGCGGACCAGGTGAAGTCGCTCGGCGGTGAGTACCTTCCGGTGAACGTGGCCCAGGAGACGAGCACCGACGGGTACGCCAGGACCACCTCCGCCGACTACGACCGAGCCGCCGCCGAGCTCTACCACGAGCAGGCGCAGGATGTGGACATCGTGATCACCACCGCGCTGATCCCGGGCCGGCTGGCGCCGCGCCTGCTGACCGCCCGGGACGTGGCCGTCATGAAGCCGGGCAGCGTGATCGTCGACATGGCGGCCGCCCAAGGGGGCAACGTCGAGGGCACCGTGCCGGAGCGCACGGTGGTCACCGACAACGGCGTGACCATCATCGGCTACACCGATCTGGCCTCCCGGCTGCCCGCGCAGGCCTCGCAGCTCTTCGGCACCAACCCGGTGAACCTGCTGAAGCTGCTCACGCCCGGCAAGGACGGCCGATTGGTGATCGACTTCGCCGACGTCGTGCAGCGGGCCGAGACCGTGGTACGGGACGGCGACGTCACCTGGCCGCCGCCACCCGTGTCCGTATCGGCCGCCCCCGCCGCGCAGCCCGCGGCCGAGACCGCCACGCCCGAGCCCGAGCGGCCGAAGCTGACGGCTGCGGCACGCTTGGGCCTGATCGGGCTCGGCATGCTCGCGATGTTCCTGCTGGTCGCCTTCACCCCCGCCCAATTCGCCCGGAACCGACGGACGGCACCAAGAGTCCGCGGCCGCACGCCAGGCGACGACGGCCGGCCGCTGAGAGCCGAAGTCATGGTCGCGGCCGTGGCCGCCCACGACCACGTGCTGGGTCGGTGGCTGCGGGACGATTCTTCCGGCGCCGTTGCCGAGTTGGACGAAGCGATCCACAAACTTCTCGCCCCCGCTCGTTTGCCGGGAGCGCCGATGAACGAGGAGGTCTGTGCCCGTGTCAATCCACTCGGCGAACTGGCGGCCTGCTGCCGCGTGACGGACGACACGCGACGTAACGATACTCAGTGTGCACAATGAGGTACTGAGTACCAATCGACGTCGGCTGCGCTACGCACCACCACGGATCGCGTCGACAGCAAGCACATATTGAACGCTGCAGAGAGGCATCCTATGAGCTTGAGGATCGTTGTCACTGTGAAGTACGTGCCCGACGCCACTGGCGACCGGCACTTCGCCGATGACCTGACCGTCGACCGGGACGACGTGGACGGTCTGCTCTCCGAGCTGGACGAGTACGCGGTCGAGCAGGCGCTGCAGATCGCCGAGAACTACGACGGTGACGGCGACGCCGAGGTGACCGTGCTGACGGTGGGTGGGGAGGACGCCAAGGACGCGCTGCGCAAGGCGCTGTCGATGGGTGCGGACAAGGCGATCCACGTCGAGGACGACGACCTGCACGGCACCGATGCCATCGGTACCTCCCTGGTGCTGGCCAAGGCGGTTCAGAAGGCCGGCTTCGACCTGGTGATCTCCGGTATGGCCTCCACGGACGGCACGATGGGCGTCGTCCCCGCGCTGCTGGCCGAGCGTCTGGGGGTCCCGCAGGTCACCCTGCTGTCGCAGGTGTCGGTCGAGGACGGCACCGTCAAGGGCCGTCGTGACGGGGACGTCGCCTCCGAGCAGCTGGAGGCATCCCTGCCGGCGGTGGTGTCGGTCACCGACCAGTCGGGTGAGGCCCGCTACCCGTCGTTCAAGGGCATCATGGCGGCGAAGAAGAAGCCGGTTGCGTCCTGGGACCTGTCGGATCTGGACATC
>NZ_MUBM01000820.1 GCF_002154505.1 Streptomyces carpinensis
GTCGTCGGCCCCGAGGCGCAGTCCGCGCACGACGGACCGCTCGTCGCCGCGGGCGGTGAGCACCACCACGGGCAGGTGGCTGACCGCTCGCAGTTCGCGCAGCACCTCCAGGCCGTCGACATCGGGCAGGCCCAGGTCGAGCAGCAGCAGATCGGCGCTGCGGTGGTAGGTCAGGACGTCCCCGCCGTGCCGGACCCTCCGGGTGTCGTGGCCATGGTCGTACAGGACCTCCACCAGCGCCGCGGCGACCCCGTCGTCGTCCTCGGCCAGCAGTATCTGCATCCCGCACACCTCCCTTCAGCGGCGTCCGCTGGTTCGGCTCTCGGCGGCGTCGGACACGGCCTCTGCGGGGTTTCCACCCGAAGACGGTCGTCGGCGTAGCCACGGACGGACGCCCAGGTCCCATGCGGCCACACGCCGCGCCCCTGGGCAGGCATACGAACCGGCTCCGACCGGCGCACGCCACGGCCCCAACTTAGACCACGACCGAGCGCGGATTCTGTGTGCCGGGACACACAGGCGCAGGTCAGCGGGGACCGGGAATGTTAAGGGGACGTTAGTTCCGTGTCCGATCCTCTCGTGCCGCCGTCCCCGGCGGCACGAGGCTGCAGCGGTCGACGACGACGCCGGACGACGGGAAACACTCAATGATAATCGATGTCCACGGGCACTACAC
>NZ_MUBM01000821.1 GCF_002154505.1 Streptomyces carpinensis
GTGGGAGGGCGGGCGCCCCTTGACCTGGAAGATGCGCGCGACGGCGGCGGGGGCCTCGGCGTCGGCGCCCAGACCGTAGACGGTTTCCGTCGGGAAGGCCACCAGACCTCCGGCGCGCAGCACACCGGCCGCCTTCTCGATGTCGCCGGTTCCTGCCGCGTCACTGGTCCTTGCCGTCACCCTGACAATCCTCTCTCTCACTGTTCCGCTCTCCCGCACTTCTCGGGTCTCGTCGGGGCACAACGAGAAACTAGGCCCGACGGCACCGCGCGAGCCGCACGGAGCGGAACATTCTCCCGCACTCAACCGTCGCCGGATGCGCGAGCAGCGTAGGGATCGGGGCCGTGCGGGCACGGCGGAGTTCTTTCGGCGCAGCCCTCACCGGTTGCTGGGCGGCCGGCCCCACTGCCGCCGTTCCGGCGGGCAGCCGCCTACATGTGCGTACCGTGGGCGACCGAGACGATGAACAAGGCCACGATGCCCAATACGACGGCAGCGAAGATCGGCCAGCCGCGTCCCCGGTCCTCGTCGGGCTGCCCGCCCGTTCCCCGGGCGACCGAGACCTGCGACGAGGCCACATGGCGCCA
>NZ_MUBM01000822.1 GCF_002154505.1 Streptomyces carpinensis
GTGGTGGCCCTGGTGCCGTACGGCCCGCGCCGGTCCTTGGGGGTGTCCGCCCATCTGCGCCGGCCGATCGCGGCGAGCCGGCGCAGACCACGGGCGATGGTGATCAGCGGGTGGAGGACGTCCGTGGCGCTGTCCGCCGCCGTCCGGGCCAGCTCCCGGCTCCGGCCGAGCTGCGCGCTGCCTGTGCTGAGAATGCGGGGGAGGGGGCGCCGGGCCACGTGCTGCCTCCTGTGGGTGCGTACGGGTGACGGGCGAGGGGTCCCTCGGACCGATCCGGAACGATCCTGTCGGAGTCCTCCGGGGAGGGCGGCGGTCTCAGAACCTCATGCCGCCCAGCAGGCTCGCCAGGGACTCGCCGCCAGCTCTGATGCTCGGGGCGATGGCCGTGCTCGAGAGGTAGAAACCGAACAGGACCGACACGCATGCGTGTGAGGGCTTCAGGCCGTCCTTGCGGAAGAAGATGAAGCCGATAGTGCCGAACAGGACGACGCCTGAGATGGAGAGGATCATGTGAGATCTCCTGGTGTCGAGGGGGGACAGTCACCCTGAGTCCTTCCAGCATCACAGGATGTATCCATATGACAAAAGGTGCAACTGGGTGAATTTCGTTCGATTTCCCTCAGGTGGCGCAGTCGGCTGGGCCGGCGGCTGAGTTGCCCTGCCGTAGGGGACGGGGTCCGTGATGATCTCTACCTCGGGCGCCTCGGGTCATGTGCCGCACGAGCCAGTACCCTGGCGATTCCCCCGTACGGCCGAGCAGCGCTGGCGGTCGTACGCTTGCTC
>NZ_MUBM01000823.1 GCF_002154505.1 Streptomyces carpinensis
GGAGGGGCAGATGGCGTCCAACGGCTACAACTCCGACTCGCTGGACGACGCGCTCACCGGTGACGGACCCGAGGACGGAGAAGCGGTGCTCGCCGACTTCATCGGCGTGGAGGAGCACGGCATCAGGCTCGTCGAGGACCTCCACTCGCTGGCGCCGCTGGTGGCCGAACTGGGAGAACGGGACAGGCAGATCATCCATATGCGGTTCGTGGAGGAGGCCACCCAGGCGGAGATCGGCGAACGGCTCGGCTGCTCGCAGATGCACGTCTCCCGGCTGATCAAGCGCATCCTGACGCAGCTGCGGCAGGGCATGCTGGGCGAGATGGGCTGCGCCTGAGGCGTCGCCCCACGGGCTCAGTCGCGTCCGAGGTGCACCAGGGCCCGTACCCGCTTGCCCACCGGAACCCGTTCCGCGCTGACCTCGTCCGCCAGGGCGTGCACGATCTCCAGGCCGTGCCGGCCGATGCGCTCGGGGTCGCGCGGGTAGCGCAGCGGCAGAGCGACGCTGCTGTCGTAGACGCACACGCTC
>NZ_MUBM01000824.1 GCF_002154505.1 Streptomyces carpinensis
CGGACCACCTCGACGTATTCCGCGGCCTCGACGAAGAGTTCGGTGACCCGCTCCTGTCCGGCCGGGGTCCGGAGTTCCTCCAGGCTCAGCGGGGCGAAGGTGCGGCGGCCGAAGTGGTCGGCCTCGTGCGGGCGGGCGGTGAGCTGCACCCGCAGGCCCGCGCGGCCGGTGCTCACATAGTCGAGGGTGGCGATCGCCTTGGAGATGTGGAACGGCTCGGTGTGGGTGGCGATCACGGTCGGCACCAGGCCGATGTGCTGGGTGAGCGGCGCGATCCGGGACGCGATCAGTACGGCGTCCAGGCGTCCGCGGACCTGGTCGGTGCGGCCGTCCGGCTCGCCGTAGTGGGAGGACTGCAGGCCGAGACCGTCCTCGATGGTCACGAGGTCGAGCAGGCCGCGTTCGGCCTCGGCGACCAGGTCGGCCCAGTATCGGGCGGTGAACAGGTCCTTGGACCGGGACACCGGCTCCCGCCAGGAGGCAGGGTGCCAGCCGGTGCCGTCCAGGGC
>NZ_MUBM01000083.1 GCF_002154505.1 Streptomyces carpinensis
GCCCTCGACGCGGGCGCCCGCTCCGGCGACGAGTCCGCCTGGGGGCGCGAGTACGCCCTCGCGCCCGCGCAGCGATACCCGCACCTGGCCGCGGCAGCGCCCTACCTTCCGGAGGTCGACGAGGAGGAGAACTTCGCCCTCGCCCTGGACCTGATGCTCGAGGCCATCGCCGCCCGCGCAGGGAAGTTTCGCGCCGAGGAGGCCGGGGAACGGACACCGGCCTCCTGACGACGCTGCTCGGGCACCGGAGAGAGCCCCCGGCCCGCGCCGGGGCGTCCCGCTCGGCCGCCGCGCCCGGGTGGCCGGACCTCCGCCGGGGCGCCCGGACCTCTCGGCCCCGGCGACCGGCGACCTGGCCCGGAACTCCGGCGCGGTCCGGCCGGGTTCCGGATCGCCGCGCGATCGACATCCTCGAACCGGCCCCCTGCATCCCGCCGGTCGGCTGCCCGCCGGCCGATCCGGACTCCTCGCCGTCGGTCCGAGCGGATCTCCGTGCGGGGACCCCGGTCCGAGACCGGCCCGCGCGTCCTCAGACGACGCGCAGGTCGGACATCATGCCCATGTCCTCGTGCTCGGCGCGGTGGCAGTGGAAGAGGGGGCGGCCGAGGTGACCGCCGAAGCGGGTGATGATCTCCGCCGACTCGCCCGGCCGCAGCGAGACGGTGTCCGCCGGCCGACGGGCCGGCGCCCTCCTGATCCGTTCGGACGCCCGCATCGCCCGGGCCGCGATCATCGACGAACCCGCCGACAGCGCCGTGCCCGCGCTGTGAGAGGCGCTTTCCGGTCGGTTCGGCGCCCCTTGAGATCGACGATGCCGATCACCGGTGTCCGACGGTGCGGACAGAGCGCCCGCCTGGCCATACGGATGACTGCCCGCCTCCGCGATCGCGAAGACGGGCAGCCCGCGGCAGCTCGACACCGATCCGGCCGCCCTCGGCATCGAGCTGCCCGGCGAACCGCGCGCGGTGAGGCGCCGCGGTCCCGGGGCGGGCGGGGTCAGGCCTCCGCGCGCTTGGGCAGGCGCCAGTTGGGGCGCGGGAAGTGGCAGGTGTAGCCGTCCGGGTAGCGCTGGAGGTAGTCCTGGTGCTCCGGTTCGGCCTCCCAGAACGGTCCGGCCGGCACGACCTCGGTCACCACCGGTCCCGGCCACAGGCCCGACGCCTCGACGTCCTTGATGGTGTCCTCTGCGATGCTCTTCTGCTCGTCGTCGAGGTAGAAGATCGCCGAGCGGTAGCTGCTGCCGAGGTCGTTGCCCTGGCGGTCCTTCGTGGTCGGGTCGTGGATCTGGAAGAAGTACTCCAGGATCGTGCGGTAGTCGGTCACGGCAGGGTCGTAGACGATCTCGATCGACTCGGCGTGGCCGTCGTGCCGGCGGTAGGTGGGATTCGCCAGCTCGCCGCCGCTGTATCCGACCCGGGTGTCCAGGACTCCCGGCTGTTTCCGGATCAGCTCCTGCATGCCCCAGAAGCAGCCGCCCGCCAGCAGGGCCCTCTTCTCGTTGTCGCTCATCACGTCGCCGCCTTTCTCCGCGAGCCGATCACCATGTTCACACGAACGCCCAGGTCCCGGTCCTTGTTCCGGCGGGGCGGTGGTCGTCGTGATCTCACGCCTCAGCGGCGGCGGGGGCCCGGTGACCACCGCGGCAGCCGCGCCTCTCCACCACCGTCCTCCTGACCGCCATCCTCCTGGCCACAGCGCTTGATCCGACGGTGAACTTCGCTGCCCTACGCCTGGTGGGAGCTGAGGGTGACCGCGCGGAGCAGGGCGTCGCGGCACGCGAGGACGGCGGGGTGCCGGCTGCGGCCGCGGCGTACGACGGTGAAGACGCGGCGCGTGCGCTGGCCGCGGGGGAGTTGCCGCAGGGTGACGGTCGGGGGCCGTCCGCTCCAGACCAGGCCGGGGAGGAAAGCCGCGGCGTGTCGTCGCTCGACGAGGCGGAGGTGGAGCAGGAGGTCGGTGGTCTCGAACCGCACGTCGGGTTCGAAGCCGGCGTTGCGGCACAGGGTCATGGCCCAGTGCCGCGCCGCCGTGCCTTCGGGTTCCATCACCCAAGGGTGGTCGGCCAGTGAGCGCAGCGCCGCCATCCGGCCGTCGGTGTCCGGGCTTTCGGCCGGCTGCGGCAGGGCGAGGTGCAGGGAGTCCTCCAGCAGGTCCTCCTGTTCGAGTTCGGCGGGCCGGGGGTTGGGGTTGCCGGGGTATTCCTCGGCGAGGACGAGGTCGAAGTCGCGGGCTTGCAGGGCGGGCAGGGCCTTTTCCGGCTCCCTGTGCGTGACGTGGACGCGCAGGTGAGGGTGCCGGTCGCGCAGCAGGCCGAGTGCGGTCGGGACCAGGGTCAGGGCAGCCGTCTGGAACGAAGCGATGCGCAGGGTGCCGGTCAGATCGGTCAGGGAGGCGGCGATGTCCGCCTCCGCACGCTCCAGGCGTTCGAGGACCGCCTCGGTGTGCGCGACGAGGATCTCGGCCTGCTCGGTCAGCCGCACTCTCCGCCCGACCGGCTCCAGGAGGGGGACGCCGACTTCGGCCTCCAGCTGGGAGAGCTGCTGGGAGACGGAGGAGGGGGCGTAGGACAGGGCAGCGGCGACTGCCGCCAGGGTGCCGCGGTGCTTGAGTTCGCGCAGCAGACGCAGCCGGTGAAGATCGAACATGCGCAGCCGGCCTCCTCGACGTCACGGCCCGATCCCTGAATGATCGGAATAGCCGATGAGTATAGGTCGAAAACATTTGCTGGACCGATCGTGTGGGTAAGCCGGACCCTGCTTGTGTGTCCGACAACGCTTCCTCCCTCCGCATGCTGCCGTGGTTCACCCGGCCCGGTGCCCGTGGCTGGCGGTGTGACCACGCACCCCTCGAGGTACGGGACTTCCACCGCGCGCTGGCCGAGTACTCACCCACCCCGCTGACCGAACTCCCGCTCGTCGCAGCGCGGCTGGGGGTCGGCCGGGTCTTCGTCAAGGACGAGTCGTGCCGTCTGGGGCTGCCCGCGTTCAAGGCGCTGGGTGCGTCCTGGGCTATCCACCGCGCCCTTGCCGAGCGGACCGCGAACGGCGAAGAACAGGGCCCGGTCACCCTGGTGACCGCCACTGACGGCAACCACGGCCGCGCGGTGGCCCGCGTGGCGCGCCGGCTCGGGCAGCACGCCCACGTCTTCGTCCCTCAGGGCGTGCATGCGCACGCCGTGGACGCCATCGCCGCCGAACAGGCGAAGGTCACCGAGGTCCCAGGGTCGTACGACGAGGCCGTGCGCCTGGCGGCCGAGGAGGCTGCCGCGCTGGACGCGGTCCTGGTGCAGGACACCGCCTGGCCGGGCTATGAGCGGATTCCCGGGTGGATCGTCGAGGGCTACTCCACCCTCTGCGCCGAGATCGACGAGCAACTGGCGGCCGAAGGGGTCGCCGAAGGCCCCGATCTCGTCTCCATACCGGTGGGCGTGGGGTCTTTGGCCCAGGCAGTGGTCACCCACTATCGCAGCCGCCCCTCCGGGCATGCCCCGGCGCTGCTGTCGGTGGAGCCCGAGGCCGCGGCCTGCGTCCTGGAAAGCCTCACCGTCGGCGAACCCGTCAGCGTCACGACGGGGGAGACCACCATGGCCGGCCTGAACTGCGGCACTCCCTCCAGCATCGCCTGGCCCCACCTGCACCGCGGGCTGGACGCCGCTGTCGCCGTCCGCGAGGCCGACAGCGCCCGCGCAGCCGGCGATCTCGCCGCCCTCGGTGTCTCCTCGGGCCCCTGCGGGGCCGCGGCGCTCGCCGGCGTGCGTGCGGCGCTCACCGGCGCCGGTGCCGATGAACGCCGCACGGCATTGGGGCTCGGGCCGTCCTCGGTGGTCGTACTGCTGAGTACCGAGGGCACCGCCGCCAACCCGCGATCCACCACCGACCAGTGAACGCGACACCCGAAAGACCCTGCGGAGACACTGCGTTGAGCCACCGTCCCTTCACCACCCCACCGCCGAGCGGTTCGACCGGTTCGATCGGGAGGAGGCCGGCGGCATGCTGACGCACTTCGCAGCCGCGCTCGGTGTCCTCGGCCTGCTGACCGTCGTGCCCGGGCCGGACATGGCGGTGGTGACCCGGCGCGCTCTCGTGGCCGGCCCCGGGGACGCGTTGCGGACCGTCGGCGGGATCGCGGGTGGGCTGCTGCTCTGGGGCGCCCTGACCGTAGCCGGACTCGCGGCCGTGCTCGCCGCCTCGCCCGCGGCCTACCTGGCCGTCAAGCTCCTCGGCGCCGGCTATCTGGTGTTCCTGGGTGCGCAGGCGCTGTGGCAGCACCGCGGCGCCGCACTCGCCGCCTCGGCGGACACCGGACCTGCCGCCGTCGGGAGCCCATGGCGGACCGGTCTGGTCAGCAACGTCCTCAACCCGAAGATCGCCGTCTTCTACACAGGCCTGCTGCCCGCGCTTGCCCCGCCTCATCTGCCCGCCGCCTGGGCCATGACGCTCCTCGTCCTCCTCCATACGGCCCTCACCCTCGCCTGGCTGGGCAGCTACGTGTTCCTGCTGTCCAAGGCCGGGCCGGTTCTCCACGAGCCACGGATCCGCCGTCTGCTCGGACGTACCACGGGCATCGCGCTCATCGGCTTCGGCCTCGCGATCGCCACCACTTCCGGCTGACCGGCACCACCCACCGTTTCCGGCACCCTTCGGGAGACAGGTCATGACGAGCCCCACCTCTGACAAGATCACCGTCGACTGCGACCGACTGCGGCGGTCCTTGACGGACCTCGCCGAGATCGGCGCGTACGACGATGAGCGCACCGGCCTGCGCGGCGTGAACCGCCTGGCCCTCACCGATGCGGACGCGGCCGGGCGCCGCCAGGTCATCGCGTGGATGGAACAGGCGGGGCCGGCCGTCCGCGTCGACCGGATGGGCGACATCTACGGTCGCCGCGAGGGCAACGACCCGACCGCGGCACCGGTCCTGACCGGCTCGCACATCGACAGCGTCGCCACCGCCGGCGCCTTCGACGGCTGCCTCGGCGTCCTGGGCGGCATGGAGGTCGTCCGCACCCTCGACGAGCGCGGCATCGCCACCACCCTGCTGCGCCTGGTCGGCCAGGACTGACCCCCAGGCCCCTAGGCACCGTCCCGCCTGGTGCTTCCCAGGGCGGCATCACAACGTCGGAAGGCTCTCATGTTCCCCGAGACCCGCTCCACTCCAGCGACTCCCGATCTCACCGACTCGGACCCCACACAAGGGCTTCGCCTGGTTCGAGATCGAGATCGACGGCCGCGCCGCCCACGGCTCCCGACCGGAACTCGTGGCATCGACGCCATCGCCAAAGCCGGTCACTTCCTCGTCGCGCTGGAGGAACTGGGCCGGTGCCTCGCCCAGGGCCCGGCACACCCCCTGCTGGGCACAGGCACCGTGCACGCCTGCGTCATCCACGGCGGCGAGGAACCCTCCACCTACCCGGCGCACTGCCGCATCACCCTGGAGCGGCGCACCGTCCCCGGCGAGAGTGCCGACAGCGTCGAGCGCGAGCTGACCGACCTCCTCGACCGCCTTGCCGACACCGTCCCCGACTTCCGTTACCGGCTCACCCCCGGCCTGCACCGCGAGCCCCTCGAAGCCGATCCCGAAGCCCTCGTCGTGCGCACCCTCACCCGCCACGCCGAACAGGCCCTCGGTCACCCGGCCGCGGTACGCGCCGAGCCTTTCTGGACCGACTGCGCCCTCCTGGACCGCGCCGCATCCCCTGCCTGCTCTTCGGCGTCGACGGCGAGGGCGCCCACCCGGCCACCGAGTACGTCGGCCTGGCCTCGCTGGAGCGCCTCACCGGCATCCTCACGGGCACCATCGCCGACTTCTGTTCCTGAGCCGTGCCTCACTCGGCGAAGTGCGACAGGACCATCTCCGCGCGGGCGGAGATCCTCGGGTTCCTCCGAACCTCCCTCACCGCGTGACTCGGAAGGAGAGCACTCTCTGTGAGCATCGGGACGCGTACAGGACGGCAACCGGTGCGGAACTCCCAGGCGACTCCTTCACCATCGACTACCCCGCTCTCGACCCCGCCTGGAACTCCGGCTTCGACGACCACGACGGGATCGCCGCCCGGCTGCCGAGGATTGCCGCCCTCTGCCGATGACTGATCGGCCCAGCGGTTCATGGAACCGGGGACGGATCGTTCCAGGCGGCCAGGGTAGGTCGCTCGTCACCGCCCGGTGGCCATCGGCGCGCCCTCAGCTCTGCTTCCCGGCTCAGGCCGGGGCCGGCAGTCCGAAGCGCACGCCGGTCAGTTCCTCCGACAGTTGCCATAGCCGGCCGGCGGTCTCCGGGTCGGTGGCCCGCGGGGCCAGTTCCACCCGCTTGGGTGCGCCCCGTAGCTCGCCCATGCCGTCCGGTCCGAACAGTTCTCCTCCCTGTACGTCCGGCGCGGTGGCCGCGTACAGCTGGGGCAGGGCGCCCTGGTGCGAGGGCTGAGCGAGCGGCAGCAGCAGGCGGCCGAAGAGCAGTCTCACCATGCCGACGGGGGCGCTCGTCTGCAGATTGGTGGAGCTGTAGCCGGGGTGAGCCAGCAGGCTGCGGACCGGGCTGCCGGCGGCGCTCAGCCGCCGGTGCAGCTCCCGTCCGAACACGGCGTTGGCGAGCTTGGACTGGTTGTAGTAGCCCATCGGCGAGTACCTGCGCTCACCGGCCAGGTCCTGGAAGAAGATCCGCGCCTGGCGGTGGTTGGCCGACGTCACCGTGACCACGCGGGGGTCATCGCCGTCCGCCATCAGGTCCAGCAGCAGGCCGGTGAGGGCGAAGTGGCCGAGGTGGTTGGCGGCGAACTGCACCTCGTGGCCCCGCGCGGTGAGCGTGCGGGGCGGTGCCATCACGCCGGCGTTGTTGACCAGCACGTCGGGGCGTACGCCGTCGGAGCGCAGACGGTCGGCGCATGCTCGGACCGAGTCCGGGTCGGACAGGTCCAGCCGGCGCGCCTCCAGCCGGGCACCCGACCCCTCGGCCGTCAACTCCGCGACCGCCCGTCCGCCCTTGGACTCGTCGCGCACGGCGAGGATCACGTGGGCTCCCTTGCGGGCGAGTGCCCGCGTGGTCGCAAGGCCGAGGCCGCTGTTCGCCCCGGTGACGACGAACACCCGACCGCTCTGGTCCGGAATCCGATCGGCGGTCCAGCGCTTCTGACTCCTCATACGGCTCACGGTGCCTTGCGTGTCACCAAGTGTCAAGTATGGCACTCAAGGTCAGGCGTGGCACGCCGGATACGATGGGCGGATGACCTCCCGCCCCGCAGGAACCCTGGCCCAGCGCAAGCGCCGGCTCGTCGCCGACGAGCTGACGCAGGCGGCGCTGGGTCTGCTGGCACGCGAAGGCTTCGACGCGGTCACGGTGGACGAGATCGCCGCCGCCGCGGGAGTGTCCAAGCGGACGTTCTTCCGGTACTTCGCCTCCAAGGAGGACGTGGTCGTCCAGTTCCTGGCCGAGATGGGCGCCGCCATGCGCGACGCGCTGGCGAGCCGCCCTGCGGCGGAACCACCGTCCACCGCCCTGCGGCACACGGTGTGGCGCTCCATCGACGCCTGCGCGGGCCACGCCGACCGGGCGCTGCCCGTCGTGCAGTTGATCCTGGGCACGCCCGCGCTGCTCGCCCGGTTCCTGGAGCGCCAGGCGCAGTGGCGCGACGAGCTGGCGGCCGAGATGGCGGAGCGACTCGGTCTCGACCTCACGGCGGAGCTGTACCCGCACCTGGCCGCCGGGATGGCCCTGACCGCCTTCCAGACGGTGCTGCAGCGGTGGAGCGACAGTGACGGCACCGAGGACCCGGCCGCGTTGACCGACCGGTCCTTCGCCGTCATCGCGCCGGCCCTGGACGCCGTTGTGCGCACCGAGACGTCGGGCCCGGGCCCGACGTCGTCACCCTGACGAGGAAGCACCGTCGGCTGCCTGCCTCGGCACAACGCAGCCGGCGGCTGCCCGCTCGGCACAACGCAGCCGGCGCACTCCGCGGGCGCGACTCGGCCTTCCGGAGAAGATGCCAGTCGCCTGATCGGCGCGGCAGGACCGATGCCGTTGCGGCGCAACACGGCCGTCTGGGCACCGCCGCAGTAGAAAGAGTGTTCCATTTGCGAGGGCTCGCGGGTTAAGGTCGCACTCTGGAGGATCTTGTACGGAGGTGCCGGGATGGAGAACAACACGCCAGCACGCCGGGGCCGACCGCCTGGCACCCGGTCCGCCGAAGGACGGCTGACCACTCGGCAGCAGGACATCGTCCGCTTCATCACGGACACGGTCGAGCGGCAGGGCTACCCGCCGTCGATGCGCGAAATCGGCCAGGCGGTCAACCTCGCCAGCACCTCCTCGGTCGCTCACCAGCTGATGGCACTGGAGCGCAAGGGAATCCTGTACCGCGATCCCCACCGGCCGCGCGCCTACCGCGTACGGGCGCCCGAGGCCCCCGACAGGGAACCTCGGACGGCCGCACTCGTGGAAGTGCCGCTGGTGGGTCGGATCGCCGCCGGGGCTCCGCTGCTCGCCGAGGAGATGGTCGAGGACGTGTACGCACTGCCGCGCCGGCTGGTGGGCGACGGAGAGCTGTTCGCGCTGACGGTCTCCGGCGACAGCATGATCGACGCGGCGATCTGCGACGGCGACATCGTCGCCGTGCGGCGCCAGGACAGCGCCGACCACGGCGACATCGTCGCCGCCCTGCTCGGAGACGAAGCGACGGTCAAGGTGCTGCGGCGCCAAGAGGGGCAGGTCTGGCTCATGCCCCGCAATCCCGCCTACGACCCGATCCCCGGCGACCAGGTGCAGATCCTCGGCAAGGTCGTAGGCCTCCTGCGCGCGCTCTGACGAGTTCGGCCGGGTCTACGACTCCGCCGCGTGCGGCTGGAGCCGGAACGCCGTGGTCACCCGCTCGGCGAGTTCGTCTTCCGTCATCGTGGTGTCGACCTCGATGGCGCGCAGTCGGAGGCGCTCGGTTTCCTCCTGGAGGAGGCTTGTGAACATGCGGTCACGTTCCGCGACGTTCCGGCCGGCCTTCGCCGGATCGCTGGTCTTCCACACGAACCCTTCCCCCGGTACGGCCCGATTCCGGATGGCGGCCTGCCGGAAATCCGGTGTGGGAAGGAGCCAGACGGCGTGATCAGAAGCGGCGAGCAGGGGTTTCACCAGGTGCGGCAGCAGCCGGAAACCCTCGACGACGCAGGGCTCCCGCGGCAGGCGAAGGAGGTCCTCGACGATCAGCCCGAAGCCTTCGCCCCGGAACCAGTGGAACGTCTCGAGCATGACGTGCGGAGACCGGTTCACCCATCGCTCGTCCATGTCCATGGCGATGAACTCGTGCAGGAAGGGGGCCTGCTCGGGCGTGGTCCGTCCAACGTGATCCCGCATCACGTCGTCGGTCGCGTAGAGCCGCCAACCGTAGCGGTCGGCGAGTCGGCGGGCGATCGTCGACTTGCCCGCGCCGCTCCCGCCGCCGATCCAGTAGACGTGACGCAGCCGCGCCGGAAGCTGTGCGACGTCGGCCACCTCTTCATGCTCTCCGGGCTGCATTCCTCTCCTGTCCAAGGGGACGACCGAGACGAATGTACTCCGATCGCGGCGAGGAGCTCCGCGATCGCCTGCACCGGCGTCGGCCGTCGCAGGAAATCGGCCAGAGGCCGAAGTCACCCCGACGGCCGTACGGACAGGCTTACCCGTCCTCCCAGGTCGGGGCCCGGCAGGACGGCCGATCGCGTCATGAAGGAGTGGGTGCACCCTCAGGTGCCGGGCGCTGACGCCGGTAGTGGCGCGCTGCCCGGGCACGGTTTCCGCAGGAGGGCTTGCACCACTCCTGTCGCCCGTGGGGGGTGTTCCCGCGGTGGTCACCGTTGCTGCACGGCCGACGTGTGCCGCGCAGGCCCCTCTGACCCCGGACGTTCGAACCTCCCGACCGCCGGGAACCGCGGGAGGCGCGGCGCGGTAGCGTGGCGATCATGGCGGACTGGGAGATACGGCCGGCGTCGGTGTCCGACGTCGAGGCAGTGGCCGAGTTGCGTGCTGTCGTGCTCCGGGCGGATCTGGAACGCCTCGGGCGGTACGACGCGCGGCGGGTGCGGCAGCGGCTGCGGGACGGGTTCGACCCGGCCCACACCTCGGTGATCGAGGTGGGCGGCGCGTTCGCCGGCTGCGTGGCGCTGCGACCGGCCGGGGAGTGCCACTGGCTGGAGCACTTCTACCTGGCCCCGCATCTCCAGGGCCAGGGCATAGGCTCGGGCGTGCTGCGGGAACTGCTGGAGCGGTGTGACCGCGGCGATGTCCTCGTTCGGTTGAACGTGCTGCAAGGCAGTCCGGCCCGGCGGCTCTACGAGCGGCACGGGTTCACGACGGAGACCGAGGATCCGGTGGACGTGTTCATGGTGCGCAGGCGGTGCCGGTGAGCGTCGCACGTGCGCGGCGCCTGCCGCGCCGGATTCCGGCCGCACGGATGGAGCCGTGACGCCAGATCCGGGCCCTGAGGGGGCAGTTGGGAACCCGGCGCCCGGTGGAGCGGTGCGACCCGACGGGGAACAACCCGACCGCCGGCCGAGCCCGGACGGGCCGGTACGATCGGCGGCCGTGCCCCCCTTCGAGCCTGCCGAGGCCGCCGGTTCCACGCATCCCGCCCGTTCGGCTCGCGCGCGTAGGGCGACGTGTGCCCCGCCCCGGCGGAGGTTGCTGCTGGGCGCGCTCGGTGCGGTGGGCGCACTCGCCGCGGGCTGCGGGGGCGGAGGGGGCGGCCGACATGAGCCGACACCATCGAGATCGAAGCGGAGTTCCCCGATGTCTCTGCCCCAGGGCACCGTGCGCTGGTCGTTCGAGAGCTACGGCACCGGCGCGGTGACGCCGTCGACCGCGCACGGCAGGGTGTACGTCGGCGGCGCGTCCCTGTTCGCGCTGGATCTCCCCACCGGACATGTGCGGTGGGAACGCAAGACCGACGACATCGCCGACTGCACGCCCGTGGTCGTCGACCGCACGGTCTTCGTGGCCGGTGGGGATCTGCTCGCCGTCGACGCGGAGACCGGTGCCGTGCGCTGGCGGCGGCCGCCGGCACCCGAAGGCGGGTTCCACGACGCGACCCACGCGGACGGGATGATCTGCGCGGGCGCCGGCCCCACCACCCTGCGCGCGTGCGACGCCGCGACCGGCGAGGACCTCTGGCACGTCGCGTTCGACGGACTCCCCGCCTCCGCGTCGCGATTCGCCGACGGCGTCTTCTACGTGAGCCGTACCGACGGCGTCCATGCCCTCCACGCGTCCACGGGCACCCGCCGATGGACGGCGGACACCGGCGACGCGGTGGTCACGGCCCCGACGGTCACGAAAGGACGGGTGTTCATCGGCATGGGCAGGTCGTCGTCGGGCGGCGCGCTCGGCGTACGCGCGCTCGATGCCGAGTCCGGCCGGACCCTGTGGCACGCCAACACCGACGGGTACGTGGGCAGCGCGCCGATCGTGGCCGGGGGAGTGCTGTACGCGACGGCGGCGGGGGGTACGGCGTTCACGCTGGACCCGGCAACCGGACGCGAGGGCTGGCGCACGGAGGTCCGCGACGCGGGCCAAGGCCTCGCGGTCGCGGACGGCGTCGTGTACGTATGCGGCACCTGGACCGTGACCGCACTCGACGCCCGTACGGGCACACCGTTGTGGTCGTCGAAGCCGGAGGTCTTCGGTCTGTGCGCGCCGCTGGTCGTGAACGGCACCGTCGTGCTGTGCGACGACGCCGGTCTGGTGTACGCGGTGGTCCCGCCGAAGTCTCGATGAGGCCGCCGCGCGCCGGTGTCCTGACGAGGGCGCCGCGCCTGGACCGGTGCCGCCTCACGGAGTCCCCCGCCGGGCCGCCGCCATGGCGGCACCGTCGCGGCAGCCGGCGAACCAGGCGGCGCGAGTCGGCAGCGGAAGCGGGCAGCGGGAGCCTCCGCACCCCGCGACGGTGCGCCGCCCGGCACGCCGGGCGGCTGTGTGCCACCCGCCGGCGACCGGAATGAGCGATTCCGGACTTGTGCCGTGCTGATATCCGCGGCTCCGTGCGGGTACCCCGAGCGCCTGAGGCGAGAGGGAGATCACGACATGAGCGCATCGGACGACCTGCGGGTCGTGCACTCGCTGGCCGGTCTGGCCGCCCTCGTCGAGCGCGACCGGGGCCTGTACGTCCGCTGGTCGCGAGGCCCCGAGACCGATCTGGGCGACACCTCCAGCACCGACGCACTCACCGGCGTACCCATGCCGGGCCTGTCCGCCAACCCGCTCGACGTGGAGGAGTGGTGGCAGGACCGGTCGGTGGAGCTGTGGGTGGCGCGCCGGCTGTACGACTACGCGCATCTGCCGCACGACAAGGGTCCCGGGGTCCGTCCCTGGGTTCTCAGGGGCCGGGAGACGGGCCGGGGCCCGGACAACGAGCCTCTGGTGGTCGACGTCGAGCCCATGTGCTGGATCGACTCCTCCGTCATCGAGGCGGCACGGGCCGAGGTGAAACGGCAGGAGGCGGAGTGGGGGACCATGCGCCGCTCCGGGCACTGACGGACCCCCACCCGGTGGTCACCCCGAGCGGCGGCGGGCCGTGGCGCGCCGCCGCTTCAGCGCGCGGCGTTCGGTCTCGGTGGTGCCGCCCCACACGCCGATGGTCTGCTCCGTGCTGAGCGCCCACTCCAGACACCGTTCCTGGACGGGACAGCGTTGGCACACCGCCTTGGCCCGCTCGATCTGCATCAGCGCCGGACCGGTCGTGCCGATCGGGAAGAAGAGGTCGGGGTCCTGTCGGCGGCACGCGGCGTGGTCTCGCCAGTTTTCCATGAGAAAGTCACCTGCGATCGGAAGTCGTCTGTACGTCGTGCCCTGAACTTGTGCCTGTCCGGCATCGGGTCACCTGCCGGAGCGTGGGTGAAACAGCCCCGGCACAGTCAGTCCTGCGATAGTGACCCGGACAGAAAGATGTAACGAGCAGCCAGGGACCCCGTGGACACCAGCGACACCACAGACACCAGCGACACCTCTTCCACCCCCGACACCAGCGGCGGCTCCGACGGCAGCACCGCCCCGCGACGGGACACGCGGACGGGCTCCGCGAGCGGCGGCGGCCCGGCGCCCGCCGACGGCGCCGTCCGGCGAGGCTGGCGCCGCTGGGCCATGGACACCCGCCCCCTGCGCCGGCCCGCCTACCGCCGCCTGTGGTCGTCGACCATCGTCACCGCGGTCGGCAGCCAGCTGACCGCCGTCGCCGTGCCGAAGCAGATATATGACATCACCGGCTCCTCGGCCTGGGTCGGCTACGCCAGCCTCGCCGGGCTGGTGCCCATGGTCGTGTTCGCGCTGTGGGGCGGCGCGGTCGCCGACACCGTGGACCGCCGCAAGCTGCTGCTGGTCACCAACATCGGTATCGCGGTCACCTCGCTGCTGTTCTGGCTCCAGGCGGTGAGCGGGCTCGAGTCGGTGGCGGTGCTCATGGCGCTGCTCGCCGTGCAGCAGGCCTTCTTCGGCCTCAACTCCCCGGCCCGCAACGCCTCCATCGCCCGGCTGGTCCCCGAGGATGAACTTCCCGCGGCCAACGCCCTGGGATCCACGGTCATGCAGACCGGCCTGGTGGCCGGGCCGTTGCTCGCCGGCGCGCTGATCCCGGTCATCGGCCTGCCCGAGCTGTACCTCATCGACGCCGTGGCCCTGTGCGCCACCGTGTGGGCGGTGCTGCGCCTGCCGTCGCTGCCGCCGCTGACGGGCTCCGTCGCCCGCCGCGCGGGGGTGCGCGAGATCGCCGCCGGCTTCCGCTACATCTCCGGCCACAAGGTGCTGCTGCTGTCCTTCTTCGCCGACATCATCGCCATGGTGTTCGGCATGCCCCGTGCCCTGTTCCCGCAGCTCGCCGCCGAGACCTACGCCCCCTACGGCGAGGGCCGCGCGCTGGGCCTGCTGTTCGCGGCCATCCCCATCGGCGCGATGGTCGGCGGTCTGTTCTCCGGCACCTTCTCCCGGGCCCGCCGGCACGGCTGGATGGTGGTCGGCGCGGTCACGGCCTGGGGTGCGGCCGTCGCCGGGTTCGGCCTGAGCCGCAACCTCTGGATCGCCGTCGTGTTCCTGGCCGCCGCCGGTGTCGCGGACATGGTCTCCATGGTGTTCCGCGGCGCGATCCTGCTGTCCGCCGCCACCGACGAGATGCGCGGCCGGATGCAGGGCGTCTTCACGGTCGTCGTCGCGGGCGGCCCGCGCCTGGCCGACGTGCTGCACGGCACGGCCGGCTCGGCCTTCGGCCCGCGCGCCGCCGTCGCGGGCGGTGGGCTGCTGGTCGTCGCGCTGATGCTGGGCCTGGCGGCGGCCGTACCGGCGCTGCGCCGCTACCGCATCTGAGGCCCGCGAGGGCCGCCTTCCGCCCGAGGGCCCTCGTGGGGGAGGGGGGCAGAGGTACTACAGGCCCCGCCGGGGGATCGTGTACTGCTCCAGCAGCTTGCCCCGGGTCAGCTCCAGGCGGTGGGCGAGGATCTCGGCGACGGTCCGCACCAGGGACAGCCCGAGCAGCGGGTCCTCCACGCTCAGTGCCAGCACCGCCGAGGCGTCGAACTCGTAGGCGCGCACCGGGCTGAAGGCCTCGGCCCCGAAGTCCCACTCGTAAGGCGGGAACAGCCAGGACCAGCCGAGCAGGTCGCCCGCGCCCAGGCTCGCCACGGTCACCCGGCGGTGGGGCGTGACCTGCTGGTCGAGGTGGACGGCGCCGGAGCGGATGACCCAGAAGCGGTCGGCCGTGCCACCCGGCTCGAAGATCCTGGTGTCCTCGGGGAAGGACACCTCCTTCGCCACCTCCATCAGGCGCTCGCGCTGCTTGTGGGGGAGGGCGGTGAGCAGTTTTATCGCTTTGGTCATGGCCAGGGGCTCCTCACCGGCGTTCGGTTCCGCGCATGTGCCTACGCCCATTTCAGCCGCTGCCGGCGCCCCGGGCACCTCGGCGGCGGCGACTTCTGACCACGAGGGAGCGCGCGCCGGTGTGAGGGCATGAAAGAGCCCTGGCTGGACGGGGGAAACCAGCCAGGGCCGTATGCGGCGGTGTACGGAGGATTTGTTCGAATCGACCCCGTCACCGCGTATGGATGAACGATAAACCATCTCCGCTCGATCCACGTACTCGAAACCAGCTCCCGTGACGGGATTCACTCGCTCGGAAGTCAGGTCACGCCCGTTGCGTGGCCTGCCGCTTGCGGTCGGCGCAGCCGACATACCGCGGCCTGCATGAAGGCCGCACGCCGCGGCTGCCGAAGGGTCGACGGACTGGTCCGGCACGCTGTTGTGGTGACGCCCGGGCGGTCTCCTCTCAGCACTCCTCCGCGTGCCTGCCAGGGGTGAGGATCTCGTCCAGCACCCTGAGCACGGCCTCGTAGGACAGCACGCGCACCGCCGCCTCGCGCGCCCCGTCGGGATCGGTCGGCCCGAGGCCGTCGCGGCGGTCCCGCCATCGGTGCTTCTCCTGTAGCGCGCAGCACCTGGCCCGCTGGATGCGCCGCAGCAGCTCGTCTGAGTCCACGACATCGGTCATGCCGTTCACATACCCGCGCGAGGCGCTCCGATGGCTGCCGCGCACCGCAACCCGCCGGGAACCCCGGATGTTTGGCGGGGCGCGGAGAGGCCAACCGAACAAAAAGCCCCTGCGGAGCCGTACGGACGCAAGTGCGGCCCCCGATCCGCCGACGGCTCCGTGGCCGGTCCGGCTTTCTTCTTCACCATCCAGGGAGCGAGGAGATGTGCGAGAAGCACAGGACCACCCCCATCGCCGCACCGTCGTCCGCGGTGGACCGGACCGGACGGCGGCCCCCACCGTGCAAGCCCGCAGACGCCAGGCAGGCGGTGGAACGAGCCATCACCGAATGTTGCCTGGCCGGACGCCCGTGCGACGCACACGCCGTATCCGACGCCCAGCTCGTCGCCTCCGAGCTGACGACCAACGCCATCCTGCACGGCGGCGGCGTCACCGACTTCCACGTGGACGTGATCGGACGGGGCGTACGCGTCTGTGTGAGCGACCGCAGCGACCGGCTGCCGGTGGTCCGGCCGCCCGTGGACCGGCAGGGCCGGCGCCGGCCCGGCGGCCACGGCTGGCCGATCGTGTGCCGGCTGGCGCGTGAGGTGCAGGTGTCGGACCTGCCCTCCGGCGGCAAGTGCATCAGCGTCGTGGTGCCGCTGATCTGATCCGGCCCCCTCAGGGCCACTCGTTTGGACCATGCCGGGCTCCGTCCGAACGAAAGAGCCCAGCGCCACAGTGTTGCCCGTTGCAAAGTATCGCGGAATGTGGAGTTTGTTCCTCCCGCCCCAGGGCAGACGAAACCTCGTGCTTCGGACCGGAGGCGCGCCAGCGGGAGCGGTACGGCTGGCCCGGAGGCCTCCAGGTCACCCGGACAGTGTCTCCCCTTCCGCGGTCATTCCCTGAAACGACCGTTCAGGAGCGAATCCGCATGCTCATCGATATGCCGACAAACCATCCCGGCGCCCCCGAAGACCACGATGCTCCCGCCCGGCGACCGCACGACGACGCACCCGACACCGCAGCCCTCTTCCGCCGCCTCGCCGCACTGGAGGACGGTCCCGAACGCGACGCCGTCCGCGACGAACTCGTGACCGCGTGGCTGCCCATGGCCCACCGCATCGCGGGCCGCTTCCGCGACCGAGGCGAGTCCATCGAGGACCTGCGGCAGGTGGCGGCGCTGGGGCTGGTGAAGGCCATCGACCGGTTCGATCCGGAGCGCGGTGCCTTCGAGAGCTACGCCGTGCCGACCATCACCGGCGAGGTCAAGCGGCACTTCCGGGACCGGATGTGGGCCCTCAGGGTGCCTCGTCGGGTGCAGGAACTGCGCAACAAGGTACGCGTGGCGCGCCGTGACCTCACTCAGAACCCCGGCAGCACCGAGCCCTCGGTCGCCGCCATCGCCGCGCACACCGGACTGACGGAGGAGGAGGTCACCACTGGGATGGAGGCGCTGGACAGCTTCAGCACGCTGTCCCTGGACGCCGAACTGTCGGCCGGCGCCGACGGCTACAGCCTCGCCGACACGCTCGGCTCGGCGGACGCCTCGTACGACGTCGTCGTCGACCGGGAGTCGGCGAAGGAAGGGCTGCGGCGGCTCCCCGAACGGGAGCGGGCCATTCTCTACATGCGCTTCTTCGAGGACATGACGCAGAGCCGCATCGCCGACCAGCTGGGCATCTCCCAGATGCACGTCTCCCGGCTCATCAGCCGCAGCTGCGCGCGGGTGCGCGACGAGGTGCTGGCGGAGCGGTCGCGCCGGCGAGGCAACGGGTCGCGGTCGGCGGCCGTCTGACCAGGCCGTTCGCACCGGCCCGCCGATGTCGCGTCTGACCGGCGCAGGGCGGGGAACACGGAGCAGATGAACGAAGACGAGCTTCCGCCCGATGACCGGGCCGTGGAGGTGTATCTCGACCTCCTGCGGATCCGGATGCCCGAAGAGGACTACGAACGCCTGCTCGCCGTCGTCGACCCGGTCCTGCGGGCCATTCACGATCAGAGCGAGCAGGGTGTGCCCACCGCGGACTTTCCGCTGGACGGCCCCCAGACGCAGGGCCTGCCACAGGAGATAAGAGACGAGGCCGCCCTGGTCATCGCCACCGCGGTCACCGGCCGGATGGACAACGAGCTGGTCGTTCTGGACATAGAGGAGACCGGCCCGGTCCGGGTGGTCACCGACGCCGCGACCGCCGCGGATCCGGCGCGCCTCACCGAGATCGCCGACTACATCCGCGACCGCCATCGGGAGGCCGAGGAGCTGCGCGGCATCGCCGAAGCGAGCGGCCTGCCCACGGACTTCTGACACCCCACCACGTGGCACACCGCGCCACCGGGCGCGCGGGACGTGGGGTCGGCTGCCCCGCTCAGCGCTTGGGTGTCGGCACCGGGACGCCCAGGGGACGGGCCAGACCGACCACGGACTCGTCCAGGCGTTGCAGATGCCGCAGCACCCGGTCGGTGATGCGGCCGTAGCGGGGTGTGCCGGGCGTCCCGCCCGACTCGAGCATGGAGGCGATGCTCGGGCCTGTCTCGATCTGGGCGGTGGCCTGCTCGTCCGCCACATGGGCGGTGAGCGCGGCGATGTTGTGGGTGATGCGGCGGCACGCCTGACGCAGCCGCGGATCCGCCGCGATCGACGGATGGGTCGGCAGCAGCTCGGCGGTCGCGGCAAGCGAGCGGGCGTGGTACGCGCATGTCTCGAGGAGGGCCAGCAGGTACTGGGCCGTGTTGCGCCGCGCCCGCAGCGGGGTGATCGGGTGCGTCAGCGGCTGCACGGCCGACCGCAGGTCGCCCAGGGCCTGGTCCAGGTCGCGCGCCTGGTCCAGCAGATCCGTCTCCGGCCCACCGCTGAGCTGGTCGACCGCCGCCCCCGTCACGTCGGCGAGCCGCTCCAGCACGGTGACGAGCAGTTCGTTCGTACGCCGGTCGGTGCGCACCGGCAGCACCACCGCCGCCGCGATGATCCCGCAGGCCGCGCCCAGCGCCGTCTCCTCCACCCGCAGCAGCAGCACAGCCAGGCTGTACGTGTGCAGCAGCGTGTACAGCAGTCCCAGCGCCGCCGTGACGAAGAACGACATCAGCGTGTACGACAGCGGGGCCGTGTAGAACATCGCGAACACGAACAGCAGCACCAGCAGCAGCGCCGTCCAGGTGTGCGGCCCGACCAGCCCGGCCAGGACGATGCCGGCCACGACCCCGAGCACGGTGCCGAGCAGCCGGCGGTAGCCCTTGACCAGGATCTCGCCCGTGGACGAGGTGTTGATGAACACGATCCAGCAGGTCAGCACCGCCCAGTACCAGCGCTGAGCGGAGAGGAACTCGCCCCCGACGATGGCCAGGGACGAACCGAGGGCGACCTGCACGGCCGCCCGCGTCGTGGGCCGCCGCAGCCCGGTGGGCGGCTGCTCCCGCCGGCGTTCCTGTTCGTCCTGTTCGGCGGACTCGATGGAGGCGTTCTCGGCGTCCAGTTCCTCGCGCGAGCGGGTGGTGGCGGGTGTGTCGTCGGTGTCGTCCTGCGGCCCGCCCAGCGCGAGCCGGAGCCCCATCACCGCGCGCGCCGCCTCGCCGATGCCCCGGAAGACGTCCTGCACGGCGGCCGACCCGGGCGGCAGGTTCTCCTCCTCGCGGTAGCCGAGGAGCCGGTTGCGCATGTGCGACATCGCGGGGCGAGCGCCCTCCGCGACCGGCCGCAGCACGAGCACGCCCAGCGCCCGCAGATCGCGGCGCAGCGTGTCGGTCGCCTCCTCACGCAGCGGCAGCCGGCCGCCCGACGGCACGGGCGCGCCCGGCAGGTGCAGCGTGAGCGTGTCGGTCCGTTCGCTGCTGCGGGCGGTGAGCAGGAGCAGCCCCAGCCGCTCGGCGGCGATCTCGGCGTCCGCGATCCGCCGCTGCAGCAGCCGGGCCACGGACTCGTCGGAGGTGCCTTCCTCCAGTCGGCCCTGGATCATCATGGCTGTCTCGTGCAGCCGGGCGGTGCCCTCACGCACGGACTCCAGGACCTTCTCCACCTCGTCGGGCCCGGCGTCCAGCAGTTCGAGCTGCGCCGCCACCAACTGGGCCAGGCGCACCCGGAAGGCTTCGCGCAGCCGTTGCAGAATGCCCGCCGGAGTCTCGTAGACGATCAGGAAGCGCACCAGCGCGCTGGAGGCGAACGCGATCGCGACGACGCCGTACAGACTCGGCAGGGTGGCCGCGGTGGCGCCGACGAACAGGGACATGAAGTAGATCTGGAAGCCGATCAGGCCGAGCGCGTTGCCCCGGTCGCCGAACCGTCGGCCGTAGACGGCGCAGAAGATCACGACGACGAAGAAGAGGTCCCCGGCCACCACACGCGCGTTGAGGAGCGCGCCCAGGGACACGGACGCCAGCGCCACGGGCAGGCCCAGCGCCAGCGTGACCGCCTGCCGGGCGCGCTGCTTCTCCCGGATGGCGAAGGTGGCCGCCATCGACGAGATCGCGCCGGCCACCAGATGCGGCACGGGGACGCGCAGGGCGGCGAGGACGGCCAGCGTCAGCGCCATCGAACCGGCCGTCCGCGAACCCGCGGCCAGCCTCAGCAGCCCGGGATCGGACGCCGTGACGCGATCCCGCAGCCGTGTCCAGACCGACCCCTCCGCCGCACTCACGCCGCCGTACTCTCTCCCGTTGCCGGTGATGATCCCTGGCCACAGCATCGCACGTCACAGCCGGGCCGGAACGGGCCGGGCCGCACCTCCCGGCACGTCCCGGCCCGGCCGTGAGCGCGGGAGCCACCTCCCGCGCGGGATCACCGAGCCCGGGGCCGCGCCCTTTCGACGTACTCCCGCACCTGCTCGTTGGTCATGTACGCATCCGTGTACTCGAAGTCCTTGAGCTTGGCGGGCTTGCGCGCCTGGAAGCCGGTGCGTACGAAATCGTCACCGGCCACCGCGTTGAGCAGCCAGTTCGTCGCCACCCTGGTCTTGGCCACGTTGGTGCGCAGCGCCCCCAGGTGGTAGCCGCGGGCCACCGCCTGCGCGGGCACCCCGTGCAGTTCCACGCCCAGCGGTTTGGCGACGGCGTCCGCGCCGCCCAGGTCCACGACCAGGCCCAGGTCCTTGTGCTCGTACGGCCGCATGGGCTGGTTGCGCAGCGAAGCGATCAGGTTCTCCGCGACCCGCTTGCCCTGCCGCGAGGCGTGCTGCGCGGTCGGCGGGCAGACCGCGCCGTCGCCCTTGGCGAGGTCGGGGACGGCCGCGGAGTCGCCGAGCGCGAACACCCCGTCGTATCCGGGCAGGCACATCTCGGCGGTCACCGCGAGCCGCCCCTTGACCGTGTCCGCGCCGAGCGTGGCGATGAGCGGGCTGGCCACCACGCCCGCGGTCCAGATGAGCGTGCGGGTGGGCACCACACGGCCGTCGGTGAAGGTGACCTCCTCCGGTCCGGCCTTGGCGATGGACACCCCCAGCGAGATCTCGACGCCCCGCCGGCGCAGGTCCTCCTGGGCGCTGCGGCCGAGCTTGTCGCCCAGCTCCGGCATCAGCTTCGGCGCGATGTCGATCAGGTGCCACTTGATCAGCGCCGGGTCCAGCCGCGGGTAGCGTTTGACCGCGGCGTGCGTCAGGCGTTGCAGGCAGGCCGCCGTCTCGGTGCCCGCGTAGCCGCCGCCGACGACCACGAACTGCAGGCGTGATGCGCGCTCCGCCGGGTCGTCGCTGGCGTCGGCCAGGTCGAGCTGGGTGATGACGTGGTCGCGGATGTAGGCGGCCTCGGCGAGCGTCTTCATCCCGAAGGCGTGGTCCGTCAGGCCCGGGATGTCGAACGTGCGGGTGATGCTGCCGGGAGCCAGCACGATGTAGTCGTACGGCTCGTCGACGATGTGGTCGGTGATGGTGCGGATGACGCAGACCTTGGCCTTCAGATCCACGCCGATGGCCCCGCCCGGGATGATCCGGGTGCGGTACCTCTTGCTGCGGCGAAGGGAGACGGCGATCGACTGGGGCGTCAGCACGCCGGAGGCGACCTGCGGCAGCAGCGGCAGGTAGAGCTGGTAGGCGAACGGCGTCACCAGGGTGACGTCGGCCTCGTCGGGGGAGAGCCTGCGCTCCAGGCGGCGAACGCACTCCACGCCGGCGAAGCCTGCGCCGACCACCAGGATCCTGGGTCGTGTCACGGTGTTCATCCCTTCTGCGGCTCCAGGCGCTCTGCCTCGACGTCATGCGCCTGCCCCTGGATCGCCGCTCTCGCACCTGATCTCGATCCCGCCGTGCCGCCGGCGCCGCCGATGGCACGGCGACCGGACACGCCTGTCGAGCACCACCATGCCCGTCGAAGTCCACCAGCGCACCAGAAGCGGGCGTACCTGCATCTACTCCTCGGCCTCGTCGCCTTGTTCCGGTTCCCGGTCGACCAGGGCCAGCGCCTCGTCGACGGTCTCGGAGACGGGCACCGTGATGCTGACGCCGGTGAGGTCGAGGATCCGCCGCACGGCGGGGGCCGGGGCGATGATGTGCACGCTGCCCGGGCGGTCCCGCACCTCCTGGTACACCCGCAGGATGATGTTCATGCCCGAGGAGTCCATGAACGGGACTCCGGTCAGGTCGAGCAGGAAGTGCCGTCGGCCGTGGTGGAGCTGGTTGGCCAGGTGGGCCTGCAACTCGGTCGCGGTGTCGACGTCCAGATAGCCCTCGACCTTGAGCAGGGCGACGTCCTCCCGGGGCACGGTGACCTCGACGGACAGGGGATTCTGGGCAACGGGCACGAATACCTCCAAGGAGTGCTGACTGCGCACCCGCGTGTACCCATGCGCCCTCCGGTCATGCGTCGGCGCACGCGACCGGGGCGACAACTTCTCGCCGCCCTCACCACGGCAGGAAGACGTGCACGTCCTTGCCGTTCTCTTTGACCACGACGCTGACCTGGTCGCACAGCGTGTGGATCAGGTGCCAGCCGATGCCTCCGCCCCCGCTGCTCGGATGGAACGGGCGCGGCGCCGGCGCCG
>NZ_MUBM01000084.1 GCF_002154505.1 Streptomyces carpinensis
CCCCCGCCCCGGTCACCCCGGCGCCGGCTCCGGCCGCCGCCCAGCCGACCGACGAGGGCGCGTACGTGACCCCGCTGGTGCGCAAGCTCGCCGCCGAGAACGGCGTCGACCTGTCCGCCGTCAAGGGCACCGGCGTCGGCGGCCGTATCCGCAAGCAGGACGTCCTGGCCGCCGCCGAGGCCGCGAAGGCCGCCGCCGCCGCTCCGGCTCCGGCCGCCGCTCCGGTCGCCGCCAAGAAGGCCCCGGCGCTGGAGGTCTCCCCGCTGCGCGGCCAGACCGTCAAGATGACCCGCATCCGCAAGGTCATCGGCGACAACATGGTCAAGGCGCTGCACGAGCAGGCCCAGCTGTCGTCGGTCGTCGAGGTCGACGTCACCCGTCTGATGAAGCTGCGCGCCCAGGCCAAGGACGCGTTCGCGGCCCGTGAGGGCGTCAAGCTCTCCCCGATGCCGTTCTTCGTCAAGGCCGCCGCCCAGGCGCTGAAGGCCCACCCGGTCATCAACGCCAAGATCAACGAGGCCGAGGGCACGATCACCTACTTCGACGCCGAGAACATCGGCATCGCGGTGGACTCCGAGAAGGGCCTGATGACCCCGGTCATCAAGCGCGCCGGCGACCTCAACATCGCGGGCATCGCCAAGGCCACGGCGGAGCTGGCGGGCAAGGTCCGCGCCAACAAGATCACCCCGGACGAGCTGTCCGGTGCGACCTTCACCATCTCCAACACCGGTTCGCGCGGCGCGCTGTTCGACACGATCATCGTGCCGCCGGGCCAGGTCGCGATCCTCGGCATCGGCGCCACCGTCAAGCGCCCGGCCGTCATCGAGACCGAGGAGGGCACGGTCATCGGCGTCCGCGACATGACGTACCTGACCCTCTCCTACGACCACCGCCTGGTGGACGGCGCCGACGCGGCCCGTTACCTGACGGCGGTCAAGGCGATCCTGGAGGCCGGCGAGTTCGAGGTCGAGCTCGGCCTCTGATCCCCGATCCCGGCACGTCCGGGAGCTGTACGGCGCCCCCGCCCGGAGCACTCCGGGCGGGGGCGCCGTGTTTCGCCGTTTGAACATTTCTTGGCCTTGACGGCGTGTAAGCCTCGTCTCACCTGCGTGAAAGCGCCTGTATGCGCCCTTCCGCCCCGGCCCGGCCGCCGTATTGTCTAAACGTCAACGCCCCCGGGGACCGCGCCGGGTCCCGCTTTAAGGAGCCTCCATGACCGCGCCCGTCGTCCACTCGCTGCGCGAACAGATCCGCGAGCACATCGTGGAGGGGATCGTGAGCGGACGCTGGAAGCCGGGCGAGCGGATCGTGGAGCGGCGGATCGCCACCGAGCTGGAGGTCAGCCAGACCCCGGTGCGGGAGGCACTGCGCGAGCTGGAGTCGCTGCGGCTGATCGAATCGGCGCCGAACAAGGGCGTCCGGGTGCGCAATCTGACCGCCGCCGACCTGGAGGAGAGCTATCCCGTCCGGGCCGGTCTGGAGGCCATCGCGGCGGAGCTGGCGGCCGAGCGGCTGGCCGAGGACTGCTCGGCCCTGGAGCCGCACGTGGCCGCGCTCTACGACGCCGACCGCAGGGCCGACGGCACGGCGCAGGTGCGGCACACGGTGGGCTTCCACCGCGAGCTCGTGCGCGCGGCCGGCAACTCGGTGCTGCTGCACACCTGGGAGGGCCTGGGCATCGAGGTCTTCACCGCGCTGTCGATCCGCTGGCTGGGAACGGTCCAGCAGTCGTACGCGGAGGAGCACGAGGAGCTGGTGCAGGCGTTCCGCAGGCGTGACCCGCGGATCGCGGAGCTGGTGAAGGCCCACGTCCTGGGGTGCGCGCCGCGACCGTGACCCGGTCGAGCACTCCCCCGCTCACCTGCGGAAACCATTCGAAAACACGGCACCGCGTGCCTGCCCGAAAGGCACCCCGTGCCGACTTTCTCGGTATCGAGAGGTTTTCACCCTCAACCCTTTGATCGATCATCGATCAGGGAGTTAGAGTCACCGACGGGCTCCAACCAGAGCTCCAGCCCTGTCCTGCCAAAGACCTAGGGCACCCCCGAACCCTTACCAGATGAGGGAACCCCCTTCGACTGAGGAAGGCGGCGACATGACCGACCCCAACGCCATCCAGCCGAGCGAGCTCGACCAGCTCCCGGACCGCGACCCCGAGGAGACCGCCGAATGGCAGGCCTCGCTGGACGCCGTCGCCAAGGCGGCCGGGCCGCACCGTGCCGCGTACCTGATGCGCCGCACACTGGAGCGTGCTGAGGGCACCGGCGTCGCCCTGCCGAAGCTCCTCGAGACCGACTACGTCAACTCCATCCCGACCGCCGCGGAGCCGGCCGTCCCCGGTGACGAGGCCATGGAGGCCCGGATCACCGCGTGGAACCGGTGGAACGCGGCCGCGATGGTCACCCGTGGCAGCAAGCACGGCGTCGGCGGCCACATCGCCACCTTCGCCTCCGCGGCCTGGCTGTACGAGACGGGCTTCAACCACTTCTTCCACGGCAAGGAGGGCGACGGCTCCGGCGACCAGCTGTACATCCAGGGCCACGCCTCCCCCGGCATCTACGCCCGCGCCTTCCTGGACGGCCGCCTCACCGAGGCGCACCTGGACAACTTCCGCCAGGAGGCCGGCGGCAACGGCCTGCCGTCCTACCCGCACCCGCGCCGCCTGCCCTGGCTGTGGGAGTTCCCGACGGTGTCGATGGGCCTCGGCCCGCTCTCCGCGATCTACCAGGCGCGATTCAACCGCTACCTCACCGCCCGCGGCATCAAGGACGTCTCGTCCTCGCACGTGTGGGCGTTCCTCGGCGACGGCGAGATGGACGAGCCGGAGTCGACGGCCGCGCTCGCGCTGGCCGCCCGTGAGGAGCTGGACAACCTCACCTTCGTCATCAACTGCAACCTGCAGCGCCTGGACGGCCCGGTCCGCGCCAACTTCAAGATCGTGCAGGAGCTGGAGGCCCAGTTCCGCGGCGCCGGCTGGAACGTCGTCAAGACGCTGTGGGGCTCCGCCTGGGACGAGCTGTTCGCCCTGGACACCACGGGCGCGCTGGTACGCCGGCTGCGCGAGGTACCGGACGCGCAGGTGCAGACGTACCAGACCCGCGACGCCGCCTACATCCGCGAGGACTTCTTCGGCAAGGACCCCGCGCTCGCCGAGATGGCGAAGCTGATCGGTGACGACAAGATCATCGAGTGCTTCCACTTCTCGCGCGGCGGTCACGAGGCCCGCAAGGTCTACGCCGCCTACAAGGCCGCCCTGGAGCACAAGGGCGCCCCGACGGTGATCCTGGCCCAGACGGTCAAGGGCCACACCCTCGGCCAGGGCTTCGCGTCGAAGAACGCCAACCACCAGATGAAGAAGCTGACGGTGGACGAGTTCAAGCAGATGCGCGATCTGCTGGAACTGCCGATCAAGGACAGTGACTTCGCCGACGGCCAGGTCCCCTACGGCCACCCCGGCGCCGACTCCCCCGAGGTCCGCTACCTCCAGGAGCGCCGCGCGGCCCTCGGCGGCCCGGCACCGGCCCGCCGCGTCCACCCGCTCGCGCCGCTGCCGGCTCCGGCCGACAAGGCCTTCGCCTCCTTCGACAAGGGCTCCGGCTCGCAGAACGTGGCCACCACCATGGCCTTCGTCCGCCTGGTCAAGGACCTGGTCCGCGACAAGGAGACGGGTAAGCGCTGGGTGCCGATCGTCCCGGACGAGGCGCGCACCTTCGGCATGGAGAGCCTGTTCCCGTCCCTCGGCATCTACTCGCCCAAGGGCCAGACGTACGAGCCGGTCGACCGCGACCAGCTGATGTACTACAAGGAGGCCAAGAACGGCCAGATCCTCAACGAGGGGATCACCGAGGCCGGTTCGATGGCCGACTTCATCGCCGCGTCCACCGCGTACGCGACGCACGGCGAGGCGATGATCCCCTTCTACATCTTCTACTCGATGTTCGGCTGGCAGCGCACCGCCGACCAGATGTGGCAGCTCGGCGACCAGCTCGGCCGCGGCTTCCTCGTCGGCGCCACGGCCGGCCGTACGACGCTGACGGGTGAGGGCCTGCAGCACGCCGACGGCCACTCTCCGGTCATCGCCGCGACCAACCCGGCGGCGCTGACGTACGACCCGGCGTTCGCGTACGAGATCGCCGTCATCGTCAAGGAGGGCCTGCGCCGCATGTACGGCGAGGCGGCCGAGGGCGAGGACCAGAACGTCTTCTACTACCTCACCGTCTACAACGAGCCGCTGCCGCAGCCGGCCAAGCCGTCCGGCCTCGGCATCGACGAGGGCATCGTCAAGGGCCTGTACCGCTTCAACACGGCCGAGTCGGCGGGCCTGAACTCCCCGGCGAACGCGCCGCGGATCCAGCTGCTGGGCTCCGGCACGGCGATCCACTGGGCCCTTCAGGCCCAGAAGCTGCTGGCCGAGGAGTGGGGCGTGGCCGCCGACGTGTGGTCCGCGACCTCCTGGGGCGAGCTGCGCCGGGACGCCATGGAGGCCGACGCGGCACTGCTGCGCGGCGAGGAGCGGGTGCCGTACGTCCGCCAGGCGCTCCAGGGCGCCGAGGGCCCGGTGCTGGCCGTGTCCGACTACATGCGCCAGGTCCCGGACCAGATCGCGCAGTGGGTCGAGCAGGACTGGTCCTCGCTGGGCGCCGACGGCTTCGGTCTGTCGGACACCCGTGACGCCGCCCGCCGCCACTTCGGCGTGGACGCAGAGTCGATCGTCGTCGCCGCCCTGGCCCAGCTGGCCCGGCGCGGCGAGGTGAAGGCCTCGGCGGTCAAGGAGGCCCGGGAGAAGTACGGCCTGTGAGGACCGGCGGGCCCGACGCCTGTGCGGGCTGACTGATGACGAAGGGGTACGGCCGCGGCCGTACCCCTTCGCTGTCAGTGGGTCCCGGCATCATGAGGCCATGCGTGCCGCCCGTCTGATCAAAATGGTGCTGCTGCTGCAGTCCCGGCCGTCCATGACCGCCGCCGAGCTCGCCCGGGAGCTGGAGGTGTCGGAGCGCACGGTCACACGTGACGCGCAGGCGCTGTCGGAGGCGGGCGTCCCGGTGTACGCCGACCGGGGACGGGCCGGCGGATACCGGCTGGTCGGCGGCTACCGCACCCTCCCGCAGAGTCTGAAGGGCCTGGGAGGTGCCCCCCTGACCGGCCTGGCGCGCGGCGAGGCCGAGGCGCTGTTCCTCAGCGGTGTGCCGGGGGCGCTGCGGGAGATGGGGCTGGAGGACACCGCCTCGGCGGCCCGGCTGAAGGTGTCCGCGGCGCTGCTTCCGTCCCTGCGCGACGCCTCCCGGACGGCGGCGCAGCGCTTCCATCTGGACGCGCCGGCCTGGTTCCGGGAACCGAGGACGCCCGAGCTGCTGCCCGCGGTCGCGGACGCGGTGTGGGACGACCGCCGGATCACCGCGCGCTACCGGCGCGGGGAGGCCGAGGTGGTGCGGGACCTGGAACCGTACGGGCTCGTCCTCAAGGCGGGCGTGTGGTATCTGTGCGCGCGGGTCGCGGAGCGCGGGCCGTCCCGGGATCACCGCGACCACCGTGGGGACCGCGCCGACCGGTTCCGCGTCTACCGCATCGACCGGTTCACGGGCGTCGACGCGGGCGAGGAGCGGTTCGCCCGCGAGGAGGAGTTCGACCTGCCCGCGTTCTGGGCGGAGCGCGCCGAGCAGTTCGCCCGCTCCATCCTGCGCGCCGAGGTCGTCGTACGGCTGTCCGAGGAGGGCACGCGACGGCTCCCGCACACGGTGGACCCGGCGGCGGCCCGCGAGGCCCTGGCCGACGCGGACGCCCCGGACGAGCACGGCCGGGTGACGGTGACCCTGCCGGTCGAGTCCGAGGAGGTCGCCCACGGCCAGCTCACGTCGCTCGGCCCGGAGGTGGAGGTCCTCGCTCCGCCCGCACTGCGCGAGCGCTTCGCACGGGACGCGGCACGTCTCGCCGCGCTGTACGGCCCATGAGGCGCAGGCACATCAAGAAGCTGTAGAGCCCATAACAATCCGCCGCACTCCGCGTGCGGGCCCCGGTCCGAGGGCCGATGCTTGACCCGTGATGGACGAGACGGACTTCTGGGAGCTGATCGACGCCACGCGCGGGGCCGCCGAGGGGGACCCCGAGGAGCAGGCCGATCTGCTCGTGGAACGGCTGCTCGAGTTCGAACCGGAACTGGTGCTGGACTTCGCCCGTCACTTCGAGTCCCGTTACAACCGCGCCTACCGCTGGGATCTGTGGGGCGCCGCCTGGGTGCTGCTCGACGGGGCGAGCGACGACGCGTTCGACTTCTTCCGGTGCTGGCTGATCGGCCAGGGGCGGGAGATCTTCGAGGGCGCCCTGCACGACCCGGACTCGCTCGCGGATCTCCTGGACGACTTCGACGAGGAGATCGACGGCGACGGCGAGGAGCTCGGCTACGCGGCCGACGAGGCCTACGAACAGCTCACCGGCACCGTCGCCCCCGACCTCGGCATCCCGCCCGCCCCGGCCGAACCGGAGGGCTCCCCGATCACCTTCGAGGACGACCGGGTGCTCGCCCAGCGGTATCCCAGGCTGTGGGACCGGTTCCGGGATTGACGCCGTCGCCTCCACGTCCCGCCCGTCCGGCGTCGGGCGCGCCGACCGCGTTGCCGGACGAGGCGGCTTCAGCGACGCCGTGGCGGCCCTTGGGGCCCACGGTGCCAGGATGCTCCGGCGTCCGGCTCAGCTCCTGCCCTGCAGCCGGGCCGCGGCCTCCCGGATGGCCGGGAGGCGCACCGTGAGGGCCGCGCCCGGGCAGTTCGTGGGGAAGCCGTCCGTGTGTCCGGCCAGAGCGGGGAGCAGCGCGGTGGTGCCGGCCGCGTACCGGCTGAGCGTGTTGCTGGAGACCAGGGTGACGGACGAGCGCGGGTCGACCCCGGCCAGACCGAGTTTCCAGGCGACGAGCGCGGCGATCGCGTTCGTCATCGCGGACGGCACCGGTGTCCCGGCCGTGAACGTGCCGATGGCCGCGATGCCCGCCGTGCGGTGGTTGAAGCCCTGGGTGTGGGCGCCTGTGACGGCGCGGTCGACGCCGCCGGCGCGGCCCTCGTAGATGGTGCCGCAGCGGTCGACGAGGAAGTTGTAGCCGATGTCGTCCCAGTTGCGGACGCTGGTGTGGCCCGCGTACAGGAGGCGGATGATGCGCGGGGCGTCGGCGCAGGCGTAGTCGTTGGGCGAGTCGGTGTGGTGGAGGAAGACGGCTACGACCTTGTCGTCGTAGCGGGGCGGCGGCTGCGGGTGCCGCGTGTCGGCGTCCAGCCACACCGACCGCGGCACGATGCTGGGCCGGGGCGCCGTGTGCATCCTGGTGTCCAGGTGCGGCGCCACGACCTGTGCGGGTACCGGGCCGGCCTCCTGGGCGTGCGCCCCGTCCGGTGCTCGCCCGGTCACCCTGCGTTCGACGCCCTGGCTGCCCAGCAGCAGCGCGCCGACGGCGACGGCTGCCGACAGGCAGCACAGCAGTGTCACGGCGGTGTGCCGCAGCCGCTCCGGGCGCCGGCGCGCCACGCCGACACGGCGCGGCCCTCGCGGACCCGGGCGTCTGTGGGCCCGCGCTGCTTTCCCCACTCCACGCATGAGCTCACTGTCACCCCCATCCGGTCCGTCCGCGATGTGTGCTGTGCCACCTGGTGGAACCATCGTCCTGGTCGGCGTCGTTTCTGGTGGTACACGTACACGTGGCCGGTCCCCGGATCCGCGTGCGCGTGGCTGATCACTGGGCCTGTCCCACGCGTATGTGTGGAGGTCCGAGAGAAAGGCGGCATGCGTGGACCTGCTCGACCTCGTGCTGTTGCTGCTGATCCTGCTCTACGCGGCGTCCGGCTACCGGCGCGGACTGGTGGCCGGCTGCATCTCGCTGGCCGGGTTCGTGGGCGGCGCGGTCGTCGGCGTGTGGGTGCTGCCGTGGGTGATGGACTTCGTCACGCGCGGGACGACGACGGCGACGGTCACCGCCGTCCTCGCGGTGCTGGTGCCCGCGGTCGTGGGGCACGAGCTGGCGGGGCGTCTGGCGCTGCGGCTGAGGCGCGAGCTGGATCACGGGCCGCTGCGGGTGGCCGACGGGATCGGCGGGGCCGCCGCCAACTCGGTGGCGGTGCTGATCGTGGCCTGGGTGGCGGCGAGCGTGCTGGGCGCCTCCTCGTCCCCGGTGGTGACGACGGCGATACGCGACTCGACGCTGCTGGGCGCCGTGCAGAAGGCGATGCCGGACACCACGCCGGCCTGGTTCTCGCACGCCACCTCCGCGCTGACCGAGGCGGGCTTCCCGCAGGTCTTCAACCCGTTCGAGAACGAGCCGGCGGCGGGCGTGGCCAGGCCCTCCGGCGACAGTGTGACGGCCGACGCGACGAACGCCGCCCGGCTCAGCACGGTGAAGATCCAGGGTTCCTCGGGCAACCAGGGCCGCGAGGGCAGCGGTTTCGTGTACGCGCGGCAGCATGTGATGACCAATGCGCACGTGGTGGCGGGCATCGACGATCCGACCGTGCAGATCGGCGGCGCAGGACACTCCTACCAGGCGCGGGTGGTGCTGTTCGACCCGGACCGGGACGTGGCCGTCCTCTACGTCCCCGGTCTGCAGGCTCCCGTGCTGCGCTTCGACAGCACCGCCGCGCGCGGCGACTCGGCCGTGGTCGCGGGCTATCCGCAGGACGGCAGCCTGAACCTGCAGGCGGCGACGGTCGCGAACCGGATCCGGGCGACGGGCCAGAACATCTACAACAGCGCCATGGTCACGCGCGAGATCTACGCGATCCGCTCCACCGTCCGCCCCGGCAACTCCGGCGGCCCGCTGCTGACCGGCGACGGCCGGGTCTACGGCATGGTCTTCGCCCGCTCCACCTCGGACCGCGAGACGGGCTACGTCCTGACGGCGGCCGAGATCGCCCCGGACGCGCAGCAGGCGGCGAGCGAGACGACGGCGGTGGACACGGGCGAGCTGGTCGCCTCCTGAGCCACACGAGGCGGCCCCCGGCACGTCTGTCATGGGAGCGACCGACGAGTAGGTCCGTCACCGGAGCGGTCCCACGAGCGCGTCCGTCACACAGCGGTTCACCGGCACTTCCGTCACGGAGCGCGGCTCACCGGCACCTCCGTCACAGGGGGCGGCCCATGAGCACGTCGTCGACATAGGCGCCGTCCAGGTGGAACTCCTCCGGCTGGACGCCTTCCACGACGAAGCCCTCGGACTCGTACAGCGCGCGGGCGGCGGTGTTGTGGCCCAGCACCCGCAGGCTGATGCGGCGGGCGCCCTGGCGGCGGGCCTCCTCCACGGCGGCGCGCAGCAGGGCGCGGCCGGCCCCGGCGCCGCGCGCCTCCTGGGCGACGGCCAGGCCCCGTATCTGGCGGACGTGCGCGTTGGACGCCAGCGGTGTGGCGAAGCCCAGCCGGATGTAGCCGACGACGGCGCCGTCCACCTCGGCCACGAGGATCTCGCGCGGCCCGGACCGCTCGGTGAAGAAGGGCTCGTAGGGCGGCTGCGGGCGTGGCTGCACGGAGTGCAGCGGAGACCAGGTGGCCCGGTCGAGTCGGGCGAGCGGCTCCTCGTCGTCGGGTGTGGCGGGGCGTATGTGGGCGACCGGCATGGCGATCACCTTACGACGGGCGCGGGACGGCGCCCCGGAATTTCCGTGCCGCGGCGGGCAGGATGGGCGCATGGAACGTTCGCGAATCGCGGTGGCCGGCGCGTCCGGTCTCATCGGCAGCGCACTGGTGCGGTCCCTGGTCTCGGACGGGCACGAGGTGGTGCGCCTGGTGCGCCGGGCGGCACGAAGCGACGACGAGGTCTGCTGGGACCCCGAGCAGCAGTACGTGGACGCGGCGGGGCTCGCCGGGTGCGATGCCGTGGTCAATCTGGCGGGCGCCGGGGTCGGCGACCACCGCTGGACGGAGGCGTACAAGAAGACGATGCGGGACGGCCGCGTGTTCGGCACGGCGGCCCTCGCGGAGGCCGTCGCCGCCCTCGACACACCGCCCCGGGTCTTCGTCTGCGGCAGCGCGATCGGCTTCTACGGCGACACGGGCGACCGGGAGGTCGACGAGAGCGCCCCGCCCGGGGACGGTTTTCTGCCCGAGTTGTGCGTGGCCTGGGAGGAGGCCGCTGCCGCGGCGCAGGAGCGGGGCGTCCGGACGGTGTTCGCGCGCACCGGACTGGTGGTGGCCCGCCGGGGCGGGGCCTGGGGGCGGCTGTTCCCGCTGTTCAAGGCCGGGTTGGGCGGGCGTCTGGGTGACGGGGGGCAGTACTGGTCGTTCATCGCCCTGCACGACGAGGTGGCGGCGCTGCGCCATCTCATCGACACCGAGAGCCTGTCCGGGCCGGTCAATCTCACCGCGCCGCACCCGGTGACGAACCGTGAGATCACCGCGGTGATGGGGCGGGTGCTGCGCCGGCCGACGCCGTTCGCCGTGCCGGCGCCGGTGCTGCGGGCGGTGCTCGGGGAGATGGCGGGGGATGTGCTCGGGAGCGCGCGGGTGGTGCCGAGGCGGCTGCTGGAGTCGGGGTTCTCGTTCGCGTTCCCGGGGATCGAGGACGCCGTACGGGCGGCTCTGTGACGCGGTGCCGGGCGGCGCCGCGGCGCGACGCCGGGCGGTGCCCCGGATCCGGCACAGGTCGGCGTCTCGGGCCGGTTCCGGGCGGCGCCGGGGCGCTCTCCCGTACACCGGCGAAACGTTGCGACCGTATGCGACCGCCGTGCGACCGTGCCCTGTCCATGCGCGACTGCACCTGACTGATTACGCTCCTAACCTCGTGCCGAACTCGGGTATTCCTCAACCCGGTTGGGGGCATCACTGCTCCACCGGTCGCGCAACCTCGAGGAGGGGCACGTGCTTGAGCCCGCGTACCAGGTGGATGTCGTCGTGGTGGGAGCCGGGGTCGCCGGGCTCTCGGCGGCACATCGGCTGACCAGCGCAGGAGTAACGACCGCAGTCCTGGAAGCCGCCCCTTACGTGGGCGGCCGCATGTCGACGGAGAAGGTCGACGGGTTCCGGCTCGACCGGATCGGACAGCTGCTGTTCACGTCCTATCCCCAACTGGGCCGGGGCCCGGGACTGGACGCGCTCGTGCTGCGCCCCTTCGCACCGGGGGTCCTGCTGCACAGCGACGGCCGGCACCACCGCGCGGGCGCCCCGGCGGGCGGAGGGAGCGCGCGGAGCGCACTCCATGCCGTGCGCGCCCTCGCGAGCGCCCCCCGCGCCTCCGCGTCGTCCAGGGGCGGCCGGGCCGGCCGTGCCCTGCGCCCCGTCCCGCCCGACGCCGGGCTCCGGACGGGCATCCCGTCGGACGTCGGCACCGACCCGGCGGCACGGCTCGACGCGCCCTTCCCCGGCACCTCGCCCCTGGTGCGCCCCGGCAGGCCCCGGCCCGCACTGGGCGACCGCACCCAGCCCTTCGGCATCGGCGCGCCCCTGCGCCTGCGCGCCGCCCTCGCCCGGATCGCCGCCACTCCGGTCGAACGGCTCCTGGCCCGCCCCGAGCTGCCCGCCGGCCAGGCGCTGGCGGCCCGCGGGCTGCCCGCCCGCACGGTCGACGGCTTCCTGCGGCCACTGCTGGCCGCCCTGCTGTGCGACCCCGATCTCACCACCTCCAGCCGCTGCGCCGACCTGGTACTGCACGCCTTCGCGAGCGGCCGGCTGTGCCTGCCGGAGGGCGGCGCGGAGGTCCTGCCGGAGCTGCTCGCCGGCGGCCTGCCGCCGGGCACGGTGCACACCGGCGTCCGGGTGACCTCCGTCTCCACCAACTCGGTGACCACCGCCGAGCACGGCGAGATCCGCTGCCGCGCGGTCCTGGTCGCCACTGACGCGCGCACCGCCGCAGAGCTGCTGCCCGGCCTGCGCGTACCGGACTTCCACCCGGTGACGGTGGTGCACCACACGACGGACGAGCCGCCGGGGACGGGCGGGTACCTGCTGCTCGACTCGGACCGCGGCGGGCCGGTCGCGCACACGGCGGTGATCAGCCGGGTCGACCCGTCCCGCGCCCCCGCCGGCCGGGCCCTGGTCTCCTCGACGGTCCTGGGCGAGCCCCCGGCCGACGTCGACGCCGCCGTACGCCGCCACCTGTCCCGGCTGTACGGCACCTCGACCGCCCGCTGGGAGACACTCGCCGTCCACCACACCCCCGAGGCGGTCCCCGCGATGCGACCACCGCACGACCTGCGGCGCCCGGTGCGCCTCCTGGCGGGCCTGTACGTCTGCGGCGACCACCGCGACACCAGCACCCTCCAGGGCGCCCTGCACTCGGCCCACCGGGCCTGCGCCGCCCTCCTGGCGGATCTGGGCACGGGCCGCTCCATGCACCGCGCGGACCCGGAACCGACATCGCCGAGGGCGGCAGCGGCCTGACCCCGGCGCCGTGGCGCCCCGCACCGCGCGTGCCGCTCCGATCCGCCCAGCGCCACCCCCGTCGTCCGGTCAGTTCAGGGCGGCGATCTTGTCGCGGTAGGTACGTACGGCGGTCGCGTCCTTGTACGGCTCCAGGCGGCGTTCGAAGTCCCTGACGTACTCGTCGGCGCGTACCGAGCGCATCTCGGCGGCCTGGGCCGCCGCCTCGGCGGCGAGGCCGCAGGCCTGTTCCAGGTCGCCGAGGCCGAGGCGCGCGGTGGCGAGGACGACGCGGCAGAACAGGCGGCTGCGGGCGTACGCCGGGGCGCGCAGCTGGAGCGCGCGCTCGGCGTGCTGCGCGGCGGCGCGGTACTGCTGCAGATCCCGGTGGCAGTGCCCGAACTCGTCGGCGAGCTGGGCCTCGTCGAAGGAGCGCGCCCAGAACGGCACCTCGTCGCCGGGCCGGGCGCTCTCCAGGGCGCGCTCGGCGCGCACCAGGGAGGCCGTGCAGGCGCGCACCTCGCCGAGCACCCCGTGCCCGCGCGCCTCGGCGGCGTGCAGCAGCGCCTGGACCACGGGCGGGGCCGTGGCGCCGAGCCCCTGCTGGGCCACGCGCGCGAGCTGCACCGCCTCCCGCCCGTGCGCGAGGTAGACGGCCTGCCGGCTCATGGTGACCAGCACATAGGCGCCGTAGGGCCGGTCCCCGGCGGCCTGGGCGAGCCGGAGCGCCTGCACGAAGTACCGCTGCGCGAGCCCGTGTGCGGCGATGTCGTAGGACGTCCAGCCGGCGAGGCGGGTGAGGTCGGCGGCCGCGGCGAACAGGCGGCGGCCCGTCTGCTCGCCGTAGGTGCCGCGCAGCATCGGCTCGCACTCGTGCTCCAGGTAGCGCACGAGGGCCTGGCGGGCGTGGCCGCCGCCGTACATGTCGTCGAGGGTGCGGAACAGCTCGCCGACCGAGCGCAGCGCGGCGACGTCCCCCGCGGTGACCCGCTGGCCGGCCTCCCGCTCGGTCCGGTCCCGGTCGGCCCGGCCGCGCTGCCGGGGCACCCCGGCCACCGACTGCTGCGCCTCCGCGAGCGCGGCGGCGTCGGCCGGGCGGCCCTGGACCGGGACCCGCGCGGCGGGCACCTCGCCGCGGGCGACCCGGTCGTCGGCCCGCCCGATGAGCCAGTCCCGGCTGGGCACCACGAGACCGGCCGGGGTGAAGGCGATCTTGCGCAGCTCGGCGTGGCTGCCGGAGTCCTTGCGCCACAGCCCGCTGACGATGTCGACGGCCTCCTCGGGGGCCGCCGCGAACTCCAGGCCCGCGTAGACGGGCGCACAGGCGTCCAGGCCGAGGTCCTGGGCGGTCAGGCGGCGGCCGAGGCGCCGGGTGAAGACCTCCGCGATGAGTGCGGGCGTGGTTCCCCTCGGCTGCTGCCCGCGCAGCCAGCGGGTGACCGACGTCTTGTCGTATCTGAGGTCCAGCCCGTGTTCGAGACCGAGCTGGTCCACGCGACGGGCCAGACCTGCGTTGGAGAACCCCGCTTCTGCGATGAGCGCGGCGAGCTGGCGGTTGGGAGTGCGCTGCGCGGGTCGTTCCGTCATCTGCGGTGCGGTCTCCTGCCTTTCGGGCATCCACGCGGCCGCGTGGTGCCCGGATTGCCTGTGAGCAGCCCTTATGGCCTCATGAACGGCGCGAATGTAGCGGAGAGTGAGCAGCCGACCGCGCTCTTCGACCGGCATTCATCCGATCGTGTGAGGATTGCCCGCAAGGCTGACGCTCGACAGCCGGACGTACAGTGGCGTGGGCACGTTTCGTGCCTTACGACCTTCCAGGGAGGCGCTTGCCGTGAGTGAGTTGCGGTTCGTCCGCATGGGATTCGGTGCCGAGGCCGTGGACTACCAGGTGGCCTGGGACGAGCAGCGCCGCGTGCACGCGGCCCGGTTCGCGGACGAGGTCCCCGACACCGTGCTGCTCCTGGAGCACCCCCCGGTCTACACCGCGGGCCGGCGCACGGAGGACAGCGAGCGCCCCCTCGACGGCACGCCCGTCATCGACGTGGACCGCGGCGGCAAGATCACCTGGCACGGCCCCGGCCAGCTGGTCGGCTACCCCATCCAGAAGCTGCCCCGCCCGGTGGACGTCGTGGCGCACGTGCGGCGGCTGGAGGAGGCCCTGATCCGCACCTGCGCCGAGTACGGCCTGGAGACCACCCGCGTCGAGGGCCGCAGCGGCGTCTGGGTGCTCGGCGACCCGGTCGAGCAGCGGCCCGCGCTCGGCGGGCTGTCCCTGGACTTCGACCCGCGCCTGACCGACGAGGAGTTCGACCCGCGGCTCAACGGCCCGGAGTACGCCCCCTCCAACGCCGGTCAGCGCCGCGAGGACCGCAAGATCGCCGCGATCGGCATCCGCGTCGCCAAGGGCGTCACGATGCACGGCTTCTCCTTCAACGTGAACCCGGACAACGCCTGGTTCGACCGGATCATCCCGTGCGGCATCCGCGACGCGGGCGTCACCTCCCTGGCCAACGAGCTGGGCCGGGACATCACGGTCGAGGAGGTCCTGCCGGTGGTCGAGCGGCACCTCGGCGACATCCTGGAGAACGCGGAACTCAAGCCGAGGATGATCGAGAAGACACCCGCGGAAGTCCGCCCGGCCGGAGTCTGAGGACGAGGCTCGTTCGGCGCCGAAGCGGGGTCCAAGGGCGGCAGCCCCTGGGACCCGCACCGACCCCGGACCACCAAATCAACGGGCGTACCCTGGGTTGCGCCGAAGAATCAATCGCTAGGGAGCCGGTCGTGTCCGCAGTCGCACCCGACGGACGCAAGATGCTGCGCCTGGAGGTCCGCAACAGCCAGACCCCCATCGAGCGCAAGCCCGAGTGGATCAAGACCCGGGCGAAAATGGGCCCCGAGTACACGAAGATGCAGAACCTCGTGAAGAGCGAGGGCCTGCACACGGTCTGCCAGGAAGCCGGCTGCCCGAACATCTACGAGTGCTGGGAGGACCGCGAGGCGACCTTCCTCATCGGCGGCGACCAGTGCACCCGGCGCTGCGACTTCTGCCAGATCGACACCGGCAAGCCCGAGGCGCTGGACCGCGACGAGCCGCGCCGCGTGGGCGAGTCCGTGGTCACCATGGACCTGAACTACGCCACCATCACCGGCGTCGCCCGCGACGACCTGGAGGACGGCGGCGCCTGGCTGTACGCTGAGACGGTCCGCCAGATCCACCAGCAGACCGCCGGCCGCGAGGGCGGCCGCACCAAGGTCGAGCTGCTCGCCCCGGACTTCAACGCGGTCCCCGAGCAGCTGGCGGAGGTCTTCTCCGCCCGCCCCGAGGTCTTCGCGCACAACGTCGAGACGGTCCCGCGGATCTTCAAGCGGATCCGTCCCGGCTTCCGCTACGAGCGCTCCCTGAAGGTCATCACCGAGGCCCGCGACTTCGGCCTGGTGACCAAGTCGAACCTCATCCTCGGCATGGGCGAGACCCGCGAGGAGGTCAGCGAGGCGCTCAAGCAGCTGCAGGATGCGGGCTGCGAGCTGGTCACCATCACCCAGTACCTGCGGCCGAGCGTGCGGCACCACCCGGTGGAGCGCTGGGTGAAGCCGCAGGAGTTCGTCGAGCTGAAGGAGGAGGCCGAGCAGATCGGCTTCTCGGGCGTGATGTCCGGCCCGCTGGTACGGTCCTCCTACCGCGCCGGGCGCCTGTACCAGATGGCCGTGGAGAAGCGCGGCAGCTACATCGCCGTCCAGGCCGTCTGACAGCTCATCACCCCCGCGTCCCCGCAAGGGGTACCGGCAGGCGTGTGAATTCACGCACAAGAACTTACCGGCAGGTAGTGGCCGATACGGCGCGGTCCTGACCGTCGTCCCAGATCAGGGCGTCGGTCAGGGCCGCGTCACCTTTTTGGCCTGCGGCGTCAGGGTTTCATCGGTGTTTGACCGGTCGGTCACGCCCTGGTAACACCAAACAGTGACCCTGGACTCACGCCACGTACACCAGAGCCGTTTTGAGGGGGGACCTCCATGCAGGCCGCGCCCGTTCGCGCCACAGCCATCCCGTCCGTCACCGACGCATTGCGCGCGGTCGAGGCGCTGCTGATGAGCAGCGGCCAGCGCACCGCCCGCCGCAACGCCTGGACCTCCGTCCTGGAGGACCGCCGCCGTGCCAAGGACCGGGTCGAGGCCCAGCGCGTCCTCGACGAGTTCAGCGCCGCCCGCCCCTGACCGGGCACCACGCACGCCCCGACCGGGCGCCGCCGGCCGGACCCCGCGCCCTCTCCGCCCTCCCGGGCGGGTACGGACACTGCCGTCGTCGGCCGCTTGCCGGGCCACGTAGACTTCGTGGCATGGCGAGGAAGGAAACCGCAGCCGAGGCTGCCAACCCGGGGCGACTGAAACAGATCGCCCTGACGTTCCAGATGACCCGGAAGGCCGATCCGAAGATCGGTCTGATTCTGGCGGGCGTCTTCATCATCACCTTCGGTGTCCTCCTCGGAGTCGGCTTCGCGATCAGCCACCCGATCTACCTGGGCATCCTGGGCATCCTGCTCGCCTTCCTCGCGACGGCGATCGTCTTCGGACGCCGGGCGGAGCGGGCGGCCTTCGGGCAGATGGAGGGGCAGCCGGGTGCCGCGGCGGCGGTGCTGGACAACGTCGGCCGCGGCTGGACCACGACCCCGGCCGTCGCCATGAACCGCAGCCAGGACGTGGTGCACCGCGCGGTCGGCAAGGCCGGCATCGTGCTGGTCGCCGAGGGCAACCCGAACCGGGTGAAGTCCCTGCTCGCCGCCGAGAAGAAGAAGATGAACCGCATCGTGGCGGACGTCCCGGTGCACGACGTGATCGTCGGCAACGGCGAGGGCCAGGTCGAGCTGAAGAAGCTGCGCACCACGATGCTGAAGTTCCCGCGCGTGCTGACCGGCCCGCAGGTCACGGCCACCAACGACCGGCTGCGCGCCCTGGGCGACCTGATGAGCAACATGCCGCTGCCGAAGGGTCCGATGCCCAAGGGCATGCGGATGCCGAGGGGCGGTCCGAAGACCCGCTGACCTGTCGAGCACGACGACGGGGGCGCCCGACCGATGTGCGGCTACCGCCGCCCGGTTCAGGCGCCCCCGTCGTCGTTGCCGGGACCCGGTCCTCGCTGGGACCCGGTGCCGGTCTTGGGCCTGGACCTGGACCTGGACCTCGGGAACGAGACCCCTAGATGCGCACCTCCACGGTGCCCGCCATCCGGTCGTGCAGCCCGCGGCCGTCACGGTCCCAGATCAGCGGCGGGAGCGCGAGGAACAACAGGACCGTGCGCAGCAGGGCCCGCCACGGGTTCACGCGCCCGGTGTTCAGGGCGACCACCCGCAGGCCGAAGAGCCGCTTGCCCGGGGTGAGGCCGACGGTGCCGAGCGTGAGGACCATCAGGACGAAGAGGATCAGCGGCGCCCAGACCTGGGCCGCCTTGTTGTAGCTGTCCGCGATCAGGCCGTATGCGATCAGGAGGCACAGGCCCCAGTCCACGGCGAGTGCTCCGATGCGCCTGCCCGGACGGGCGATCGAGTTCGGCCCCTCCTCCGGGAGCCCGAGCTGCTCGCCGCGGTATCCGAAGTCGGCACCGGCGTCTTCCATGGCCGCCCGCGGTCCAGAGAGCCATGATCCGATTGCTTGCCTGTTGTCCACCCGTCCACGGTACTGCGACGCTGGAAGAACGCGGTCGGCCGGGGTGTCCACGGACGTGACCCCACTCGGGCCGGTTAACTTCTGCGAAACAAATGGGTCACGCCCGAGAAATCACCCGTCCCTAAGGTCGGGGTCAGCGTGTGCCACCGCACTGGCCGCACGAACGATCTACCACCCCGGCGGGACGGTCGGGAGTAGGAGGAGCTGGATGTTCCAGAACGCCGACGAGGCCAAGAAGTTCATCGCGGACGAGGACGTCAAGTTCATCGACGTCCGCTTCTGCGACCTGCCGGGTGTCATGCAGCACTTCACGTTGCCCGCCGAGGCGTTCGACCCCGACGAGGAGCAGGCGTTCGACGGGTCCTCGATCCGCGGCTTCCAGGCCATTCACGAGTCCGACATGGCCCTGCGCGCCGACCTGTCCACCGCGCGCGTGGACCCGTTCCGCCGGGACAAGACCCTCAACATCAACTTCTTCATCCACGACCCGATCACGGGCGAGCAGTACTCCCGCGACCCGCGCAACGTGGCGAAGAAGGCCGAGGCGTACCTGGCGTCCACCGGTATCGCCGACACCGCGTTCTTCGGTCCCGAGGCCGAGTTCTACGTCTTCGACAACGTCCGTTTCCGGACCGCGGAGAACGAGTCCTTCTACCACATCGACTCCGAGGCCGGCGCCTGGAACACCGGCGCGCTGGAGGACAACCGCGGTTACAAGGTCCGCTACAAGGGCGGCTACTTCCCGGTCCCGCCGGTCGACCACTTCGCCGACCTGCGCGCCGAGATCTCCCTGGAGCTGGCCAAGGCCGGTCTGAAGGTGGAGCGCCAGCACCACGAGGTGGGCACCGCCGGCCAGGCCGAGATCAACTACAAGTTCAACACACTGCTCGCCGCCGCGGACGACCTGCAGCTGTTCAAGTACATCGTGAAGAACGTCGCCTGGCGCAACGGCAAGACGGCGACCTTCATGCCGAAGCCGATCTTCGGCGACAACGGCTCGGGCATGCACGTGCACCAGTCGCTGTGGAGCAACGGCGACCCGCTGTTCTACGACGAGGCCGGTTACGCGGGCCTGTCGGACACCGCCCGCTACTACATCGGCGGCATCCTCAAGCACGCCCCGTCGCTGCTGGCCTTCACCAACCCGACGGTGAACTCCTACCACCGTCTGGTCCCGGGCTTCGAGGCCCCTGTGAACCTGGTGTACTCGCAGCGCAACCGCTCCGCCGCGATGCGCATCCCGATCACCGGTTCGAACCCGAAGGCCAAGCGCGTGGAGTTCCGCGCCCCGGACGCCTCCGGCAACCCGTACCTGGCCTTCTCGGCGCTGCTGCTGGCGGGCCTGGACGGCATCAAGAACAAGATCGAGCCGGCCGAGCCGATCGACAAGGACCTCTACGAGCTGGCTCCGGAGGAGCACGCCAACGTCGCGCAGGTCCCGACCTCCCTCGGCGCCGTCCTCGACCGCCTGGAGGCCGACCACGAGTTCCTCCTCCAGGGCGACGTGTTCACGCCGGACCTGATCGAGACGTGGATCGACTTCAAGCGCGCCAACGAGATCGCCCCGCTGCAGCTGCGTCCGCACCCGCACGAGTTCGAGCTCTACTTCGACGTGTGATATCGCCCCCAGGTCAGAGCGCGTAACCGTTCCCCTGGGCCGTCTGTGGGCCGAAGGCCGGCTCTCCCGCGCGGGAGAGCCGGCCTTCGGCTTTCGCCCGGTCTTCAAAGGCCGACTCAGGCTGCGCGTCCTGTCCGGAATGGGGGGAAACGCGGCAGCCTCCTACTGCTGGGTCCAGGGATCGAAGTAGGCGACGGTCGCGGTGTCGATCTCGACGCCGGTGTCGAAGCTTCCGGCCGTCGAGCTCTGCCGGCGTAGACGAGCGGGGCCGGGCCGGCCGAGGTGGGCCGCGAGCGAGGCTCCGGTGCAGGTCTCCCCGTCGCCCAGGGTGACCGTGCCGGTCGTCGTCCGGTTGTGCGTGTCGGCAGCGACCGTCGTCACCCATGTGACGGGTGCGCGACCGTGGTGGCGGGGCCGCTGTTGCCGGCGGAGGCGGAGACGAAGATGCCGGCCTCGGCCGCGGCGAGGAAGGACACCTCGGACGGGTCGAGCAGGTCGGTGGTCGTGCCCGACACGGAGAAGTTGATGACGTCGACGCCGTCGGCGACCGCCTGGTCGATGGCGGCCACGACGTCGGAGTCGGCCCCCGACGCGGTGGAGCCGTCCTTGGCCGACCACAGCGCCTTGTAGGAGGCGATGCGGGCGCGCGGCGCCATGCCCGTGATCGCGCCGAATATGGAGGTCGGCCCGGTGGCGGCGACCCCGTGGTCACCCCCGGAGGTCGAAGAGGTGTGGGTGCCGTGCCCGTTGTAGTCGCGAGCGGAGAGGAACTCCCACGGCATCTGGCTCTTGATGCCGGCGTCGCCGCCCCACGCCTCGTCGAAGTGGCGCGCGGCGACGATCTTGCCGTTGCAGTCGCCCTCGTCCCATGAGCCGTCGGTGGCGAGGTCGCAAGTCCCGTGGAAGTCGGTGAACGGCGCGTACGCCTTCCCGCTGACGTCAGGATTGGCGAAGCTCTGGCTGTCCGGCCAGACGCCGGAGTCGATCACGCCGATGACGAGGTCCTCGCCGGCGTCCTCGGGGCCGGCGAGCTGGTCCCAGAGGCCGCCCGGCTTGTCGAGCCCGAGGAAGGCGGACGTCGACGATGTCTGCGTCGTCACCTTCCGGTCCTCGGTCACGGCGACGGCGTCCGGCATCGCGCGCAGCTGCGCTGCCTGACGGGCCGCCAGGTCGGCCGAGAAGCCGTCGAAGGAGTAGACATAGCTGTAGACCTTCTTCGCCCCCACGGCCCGTACGGCGCGCTGCTGCTGGTCGTGGAGGTGGTCGACATACCGCTTGACGTGGGCCGACTTGGGGTTGATCTTCTTGCCGCGGGCCGGCTTGGTCGCCGCCAGCCCGGGCTCGTCGCCGCCGTAGGTGACGACGGGAGCGAGGGCCAGCTCGCCGCCCGGATCCTGCACGCCGAGCCCTCTGCCGAGGTCGCCGATCGCCTCTACGAGAGGACCGGCGGCATCCCGTTCGTGGTCGAGGAGGTCCTGCGCACGTTCATGGAGGGCTCGGCGACACGCGCGATCCCGGCCCGCCCCGAGGCTCTGGACGACCTCGCGGTTCCGGCGGTGCTCCGCGAGGTGGTCGTGCAGCGCCTCCTCACTCTCGACGACGACGCCCGGGAGGTCCTGAACGCGGCCGCGGTCCTGGGCCTGGTCACCGACGACCGTCTGCTGGCGAAGGTGACCGAGCGTGACGCGGGCGAGATCGCGCGATCGCTCGCAGGCGCGCAGGCCGTCGGCCTGCTTCACGAGGAACGCGGGCACAGCTGCTTCCGCCACGCCCTGGCCCAGCAGGTGGTGTATGAGTCCGTGCCTGCGGCCGAGCGGCGGTGGCTGCATCTGCGGACCGCCCGTGCTCTGGAGTCGGGGGTGGGCACGCCCAGGGCGGCCAAGCTCGCCCATCACTACCGGCTCGCGGGCCGCCACCAGGAGTTCGTCGTCCACGCGGAAGCGGCCGCCGAGGCCGCACTCGCGCACGGCAACGACGCGACGGCCGCCCGCTTCCTGCTCGAGGCACTCGGCGCGGAAGGCGTCCCGCAGACGGACCGGGTCCGGCTCGCCCTCAAGCTGGGCAGGGCCGCGGTCGACGGGCTCGCCCACGCCGAGGCGCTGCCGATCGTCGACGGGCTGCTGGTGACCGAACAGCTGCCGGCCGCCGTACGCGGCGAGCTGCGCTTCGCTCACGGTCTCGACCTGGAGGCTGCCCTTCGCCTGTACGGCGCGATGGCCGCCTCGCGCGACATCGCGCGCATCTGCCGCAGCATGCGGCAGTTCGGCGTACCGATCCCGTACCCCTGGCGGGGTGGACGGCGGTCTCTCGGTCAGACGCTGTCGCCGAAGGAGCACCGGGTGGCTGCTCTGGCGGCCGCGGGCAAGACCAACCAGGAGATCGCCACCGAGCTGTTCCTGTCTCGCCGCACGGTTGAGAGCCACGTCTCCAGTGCCCTGCGCAAGCTCGGCTGCGGGTCGCGCAAGGACCTGGCGGCGATGCTTCTCGGCGTCGACGAATGACGCCGACCGGTTCCTGTCAGCCCGACAGGAAGACCGGCTCTGACATGCGGAGACCGCAGGTCAGAGCCGGCCCTGTCATGCCGCACCGCCGCCCGACCGGGGCATCGGCCCCTGCGCCCGCTGTAACGGCGCCGATCGTCCGCTACGCCGTTCCTGCGGGAACAGCCGCCGGCGATGGACTACACGCGGACGAGGGGGCGGCTCCGCCTCGCCGGCTTGAAAGCCCGACGCCACCCCACCACGGGCGAAGCGGGGCCGTCCGTGGGCCGTCCCAGGGAGGCCCGGAACGACCGACGATGACAGACAACGACAACGCCCCTGCTGGTCAGGAGAGTGGCACCCGTAATCCGCCGAGGTGGTCGAGCCAGGACATCACTTCCTTCTTCGACATGTGCGAAGCCGCTGCCGCCAGGCACGACCGTGCGCGGCCGTGCCCGCCGGTGGCACCGGTGCCGTGCGTTCCGTTCCGCCGTGCAACCTTCCGGCGCTTCAGGTGTCTCCTACACGGAAGATGATCCTTTGCCGATGTCCAGGAGCGAGGTAACGGGGATGACCGAACACGACGACCTCCAGCGCGAGTTCGATTACCAGTGGGCGAATTCCACCGAGCTCAAGGAGCCCTCCGCCCGGGCCCGGATGCTCGCCGCCCGGTGGAAGGACAACCCGCCGGCGCCGGTCCCGTTCCGCGCCGACCCGGACCCGACCGGCCCCCGCCGCTCCTCGTGGATATCGACCGCCGTGGTCCTCGGCTGTGTCGCCGCCCTGATCCTCCTGATCGGCTACGCCCAGACCCGCGCCATGTACTGAGTGCCGCCCACCGAGCCCCGCCGGAAAACCGTGCGCCCTCCGGCCGGCCCCCGAACTACGATCCCCGGGCGAACGCCGGAGACCGCCGCGGAACACGGCTGTGGAAGGTGGACGGCTCGGGAGACGACACAGGGGGCGTGGGCATGCGAGAGGACATCGCGGGCGGCGAGGCCGCGGCGGTCCGGCTGGCGAAGGGTGCGGGGCTGGGGGACGCCCTCGCCGTGGCCGACCCCCGCGCCTGGCTGGCGCTGGACGCCGGCGTGCGGGAGGTCGACCGGTACCGGCCCGGTCACCGACCGCGGTGGGAGCACATCACGTCCCTGTGCGCCGACCCGGCGTCGCTCGACGAACCCCGGCTCGCGATCGCCCTGTGCCACCGCGACGGCCGGATCCGTGAGCGGGCCCTGCGCCGGGCGGCGGCGTACCCCGCACTGCTGCCGCTGGTGGTGATCCGCGCCGCGGACTGGGCGGAACCGGTGCGGGAGCACGCCCGCGGGCTGCTGCGCGAGGTGCTCGGGGTGGACACCGCCGTGGCCCTGGCCCCGCTGATCCTGCTCGTCGGCCGGCGCGACCGCGCAGACGCCGCCGTCCGGCTGCTCGCCGAGGTCCTGCGCACGGCGCCCCGCGAGCGCCTCTCTCCCCTCTTCGGCCACCCCGACCGCTCCGTACGGCGTTTCGCGTACCGGGTGGCGGTCGAGGAAGGCCTCCTCTCCCCCGCGCGACTGGCAAGCGCCGCCGCCCGTGACGAGGACGCCGTCGTCCAAGGCCTGTGCGGGGAGGCCGCCCTGGGCGCCCTCGCGGAGGAGGGAGCGGACGAGGACGTCCTCGCACCGCTGCTCGGCGCCCGCTCCCCCCGGGTGCGCGCGATCGGCGTCACGGCGCTGCGGCGCGCCGGTCAACCGGGCCGCGCGGAGGGCTTCCTGGCCGACCGCTCGGCCCTGGTCCGGGCCTGCGCACGGTACGTCGTACGGCAGTACGGCACCGATCCGCTCCCCTGGTACCGGCGCCGCTGCGCCGAGGCGGACGACCCGGAGCTGCCGCCCGGCGCGGCGATCGGTCTGGCGGAGTGCGGTGAGCGCGCCGACGCCGGACTGCTGTGGGCGCTGCTCGCCCATCCCTCCCCCCGGGTACGCGCGCGGGCGGTGGCCGGCCTGCGCGCGCTGGACGTGACGGACGTACCGCGGCTGCTGCCCCTGCTGGACGATCCGGCGCCCGGCGTCGTGCGGGAGGCGACCGCGGCCCTGCTGCCCTCGGCGCGGTCCCTGGACGCCGGGCGGCTGACCGCGAACCTGGCGGCCGACCGGCCGCGGCACGTGCGGGTCGCCGCGTTCCGGCTGCTCGACGCCCGCGGCGGGCTCGTACGGCTGCGGACCGCGGTGGCGCTGCTGGAGGACCCGGACGACCGGCTGCGGTCGCGGGCCGAGCAGTCCTTGCAGGGCTGGCATGCCACGGCCGACGTGCCGCGCGGGGCGGCGGAGGTGGCCGAGCTGCTGCACCGGAGCCGCCGTCTCCTCAGCGACCACGTGCTCCGGCGGCGCGCGTGGGAGGCCGGGCTCGGCGGCTGACCCCCGGTTGGCACGTTTTGCCTCCGCCAGGAGTATTCGGAACCCGTTCATGGCGGGCCGCAGGTGCACACTGGATGGCGGGACGAGTGCCTGACTGCGGGGTGATGCAAGATGCAGAGCCGCTTCCGGAGCGACCGACGGCTGACCGTGCGCATGGGGGTCACGCTGTTCCTGCTCGGGTTGCTGTACGTGGCGTTCGTGGCCGCACTGATCGTGCTGCTGAAGTCCTGGGTACTGGTCGTGGTGATCGCGGCGGCCGTGCTCGCCGCCCAGTACTGGTTCTCCGACCGGATCGCGCTGTTCGCGATGCACGGGCGGGTGGTGGAGCGGGAGGAGTATCCCGAGCTGCACGCGGTCGTCGACCGGCTGTGCGCCATCGCCGACATGCCCAAACCGGTGGTCGCCGTGTCCAGCATGGACATGCCGAACGCGTTCGCCACGGGGCGCAACCCGGACAACGCCGTGGTGTGCGTGACGACCGGACTGCTGCGCCGCCTGGAGCCCGCCGAGCTGGAAGGCGTGCTGGCCCACGAGCTCTCGCACGTGGCGCACAAGGACGTCGCCGTGATCACGGTCGCGTCCTTCCTCGGCGTGATCGCCGGACTGGTCGTGCGGTTCGCGTTCTACTCGGAGCTCTTCGGCGGGCGGGGCCGCAAGGACCAGAACACCCTGGCCGTGTTCGCCATGGTCATGGGCGTGTCCGCGGCCGTGTACGCGATCAGCTTCCTGCTGATCAGGGCACTGTCGAGGTACCGGGAGCTGGCCGCGGACCGGGCGGCGGCCCTGCTGACCGGGCGGCCCTCCGCGCTGGCCTCCGCGCTCACGAAGGTCACGGGCGACATCGGCCGGATCCCGTCAGAGGACCTGCGCACCGCCCAGGCCTTCAACGCCTTCTACTTCACCCCGGCGCTGGGCTCCGAGCCGGGCATCTCCCGGTTCTTCTCCACCCACCCGAGCCTGGAGCAGCGGCTGGAACAGCTGGGACGGATCTCCGCCGAGCTGGGCGAGGCCGCGACGCCGGGGAAGGCGGGCTGAGGATGGGGCTCCTGGACATCCTGCTCGGCCGTACGAAGCCGGCTCCGCCCGACCTGGACCAGCTGTTCGGCCTGCCGTCGGCGGCGGTGACGCTCGAGGCCGCGGCGGGCCTCAGGCCGACCGGACAGGGCGCGGTGTGCTTCGCCACGGTCGAGGGCGCGGCCTTCGAGCAGACGCACCGCGAGGTCCAGGCGCTGCTCGACGCGGACGCCGACCGCTCGGGCCCGCCGGTGGAGCTGGCCAAGGACGACTACGGCTACTCCTGGCTGGTCTCCCGCCGCGCCCCCGACCAGCTGCCCGAGCTCGTCAACGATCTGCACGCGGTGAACAGCGCGATGGAGGTCAACGGCTTCGGCCCCCAGCTGTTGTGCTCCCTGGTCGGTTTCACCGACGACACGGCGGCCGGCGGCACCGGCCGCCGTCTCGCGCTGGTCTACCTCTACAAGCGGGGCACCTTCTACCCGTTCGCCCCGCTGCCCGGCCGCCCGCAGCACCGCGACAACGCCCTGGAGCTGCAGCTGAAGGCCACCCTCGCGAACGACCTGCGCATCGAGGGGGACCTGAGCCGCTGGTTTCCGCTTTGGGGCGCCCCGGGTCTGTGACCCGTGAGTGAATGGGGGAATGCGCGAACTCTCCTCCTTCACCCACCACTTCGACGGAGAACGGCTCAGCGGCGCACGCGGCGGCGACGGTGACGGGCGTCCGGGGCGACCCACCGTGGTGCTGCTGCACGGCGCCGGCATCGGCAGCAAGCGGCCGCTGCTGCCGCTGCTGGCCGAGTTCACCGCCCGCGGCTGCCGCGGTGTCGCGTTCGACTTCTCGGGGCACGGCGAGAGCACCGGCGCGCTCCACGAGCTGAGTCTGCGCCGGCGTTTCGAGCAGGCGGTGGCGGTGATCGACGCGCACGCACCGTCCGACGGCCCGCTGATCCCGGTCGGGTTCAGCATGAGCGGTCAGACCGTGGCCGACCTGGCCCGGCACTACGGGAAGCGGGTGGTGGCGCTGGCGCTGTGCGCGCCCGCCGTGTACGCCGCCGCGGCGTGGGACGTGCCGTTCGGCAACGGCGACGGCCGGTTCAGCGAGATCATCCGCCGCCCCGACGGCTGGCGCACCGCTCCCGCGCTCGACGTGCTCCGAGCCTACGAGGGCCGGGCCGTGCTCGCGGTGCCCGGCACGGACGCCGTCATCCCGCCCGACGTCACCAAGGCGGTCGAGGACGCCCTGTCCGCCCGCGCCCGGTTCACCCGCTTCGACGTCTTCGACGCCGACCACAAGCTGGGCTTCTGGTTCCACGAGCACGCCGAGGACCGCCGGGACTTCGCGGACACGGTGCTCTCGGGGCTGGAGGCGTACGGGGTCGGGCCGCTCGAACAGTAGGGCCGAGGGTCCGCGAGGGGCGCCCGCGCCGGGGTCCGCAAGGCCGGGGCGGGGGCTCGGGCGGGAGCAGCCGATTGTCAGTGGGATCGGCGAGGATTCCGTCAGCACGGCACGGGACGACCGAGGACGACCACGGGTGGAGGACGCATGCGGCAGCTGCACCGGCACATCGATGTGGCCGAGCGGCGGGCCAGGCTGGCCCTGCGGCACCGGCTGGCCGCCGGAGCACGGGCGGCGAGTCCGGAGGAGGTCGCGCGGTCCCTGGTGGCCCTGCACGGCACGGACCCGGCGACGGTGTACCTGGGGGTGGGCGCGCGTCTGGCCGATCCGGTGAAGGCGGTGCCGGAGACGGAGCGGGCGCTGTACGAGGACCGCGCACTGGTGCGGATGCACGGCATGCGGCACACGGTCTTCGTGTTCCCGGCGGAGCTGACCGCCGTGGTGCACGCCTCGACCGGCATCGCCGTCGCCGCCCGCGCCCGGGCGGACCTGATCAAGGACATGGCGAAGGCGGGCGCCCCGGACGCCGCCTGGCTGAAGGACGTCGAGGAGTCGGCACTGGCGGCGCTGGGCCGGCGCGGCCAGGCCACGGCGACCGAACTCGCCGAGGACGAACCGCGGCTGCGGGAGCAGTTCGTGTACGCGGCCGGCAAGAGCTACGAGGGCGTGCACACGGTGTCGTCCCGGCTGCTGCGGCTGCTGGGGGTCGAGGGCAAGGTCGTACGCGGCCGGCCGCTCGGTTCGTGGACGTCCACGCAGTTCCGCTGGGCCCTCGCGCCCGAGCATCCCGAGCTGGACGTCGCGGACGCCCAGGCCGATCTGCTGCGTCGCTGGCTGGCGGCCTGCGGCCCGGCGACCGAGGCCGACCTGAAGTGGTGGACGGGCTGGCGGGTGACGGAGGTGCGGCGGGCGCTGGCGGCGATGGGCGCGCAGGAGGTGTCCCTCGACGAGGGCACGGGGTACGTGGTCGCGGGCGACACGGACCCGGTGGCCGCTCCGCCGCAACCGTGGGCGGCCCTGCTGCCCGGTCTCGACCCGACGGCGATGGGCTGGCAGCGGCGCGACTGGTACCTCGCCCCGGAGCTGCGGCCCGCGCTCTTCGACCGCAGCGGCAACGTGGGTCCCACGGTGTGGTGGAACGGCCGGGTGGTCGGAGCCTGGGCCCAGCGCTCCGACGGCGAGATCGCCTGGCGTCTCCTGGAGACGGAAGGCGTGGGCCGGGAGGCGCGGACCGCGATCGATGAGCAGGCCGGCCTCCTGCGGGACCTGCTGGGCCCGACCCGGGTGACACCGCGCTTCCGCACGCCACTGGAGAAGGAGCTGGCGACGTAGGGCGGCCCGGCCGGGCCGCCCGCGGCTCCGGGCGCGGTCGCCGCGCCCGGCGGCCGGGTCCCCACGCCGCCCGGGCGCCCGCGGGATGCGGGCACCGGGCGGTGGACTCAGCGGGAGTAGCGCATCAGCGCGCGCACCATGTGGCACGTGGTGTCCGACGGCGGATGCACGCCGATGAGCTGCGCGGCGCTGCGTATCGTCTCGTTGCGGGCCTGACCCGGCATGTAGACACCGGAGTCGAGCAGCGCGATGGCGAGCCGCATCGCCTTCAGGCGGCGGTTGTGCGTGATGTACCACTCCCGGGGACGGCCCGGCGGCAACGGGCGCTTCTCCACGGGCGCGTACGGCAGGTCGAGCAGGACCGGACGCTTCGCGGTGGACTGGGTGGGCTTCGGCTTCAGTGCGGCAGCGGGCACAGGCATCCTCCTGTCGCGTGGGAGTGCCCCCGGAGGCTTCGGCACTCCCGGCGACACCCTCGAACACTGCTTCCATTCTACTGCTGGGCACTGACATACCGTGAGCCCGCGCCGGCCGTCAAAGTGCCAGGTGAGAACGGAAATTGTCGCCGTGTCAGGCGCGCCGCACGAGGCGGCAAAATTCGAACAGAGCCCTCGCCCGCCACCCCGGGTGAAGCACCGTGTCCATGTCCGCGAAGCGGGCGCGGTCCGGCGGTGGGCACGGAGGAGCGCGTCGCCCCTTCGGGTGGTTCACCCACGGTCCCGGCCGGTCGTGGCACCGACCGGCGCTGCCGGGTGAGCCGGCCCACGCGTACCGTGGGCCCCATGGAGATCTGGATCAACCCGGCCTGTTCGAAGTGCCGCAGCGCGATCAGCCTGCTCGACGCCGAGGGCGCCGACTACACCGTCCGCCGCTATCTGGAGGACGTACCCACCGCGGACGAGATCCGTGCGGTGCTCGACCGGCTCGGGCTGGAGCCGTGGGACATCACCCGCACCCAGGAGGCCGACGCGAAGGAACTCGGACTGAAGGAGTGGCCGCGCGACGCCGGTACGCGCGACCGCTGGATCGGTGCGCTCGCCGCGCACCCGAAGCTGATCCAGCGCCCGATCATCACGGCCGACGACGGCACCGCGGTGGTGGCGCGGACCGAGGACGCGGTGCGGGACGCGCTCGGACTAAGCTGATCCCCCTCATCTTCCGTGTGACACACGTTACTTCGGTCGACTCCCGCAACCGCTGAGTAACCTCGTTCGGCATCTCGTACATAGCGGCGTACGCTCCCCTACCTCTTCAGGAGGCGCGCATGTCGCGCAGGAGAACTCTCAGTACGAAGAAGAAGGTCGCGCTGCTGGTCAGCGCCGCGGCGGTGGCGGGAGGCGGGGCCTTCGCGCTGGCGACCACGTCCAACGCCGCCCAGCCGCAGAGCCCGCGCACCCTGTCCGCCGGGGACTCGACCGTCTGTCAGGGGCTCGCCACCGCCCTCGGCAACAACCAGAGGTTCATCGACGGGCAGAGGGCCCACCCGGACGCACAGTCGGAGGCCCGGATCGCCAACCGCCAGGCGGTCATCGAGGAGATCAAGCGCAAGCAGGCCGCGTCCGGCTGCGCGGTCGGGGAGTCGGCTCAGGACTCCCAGGCCGGCCAGCAGGCACAGAACGGCGAGCAGAGCCAGAACGGTCAGCAGGCCGGCGACGGCGGGCAGGCCGCGCAGCCCTCGCAGACCGGTGTCGCGGGAGACGCCGGCGCCGGGGCCGCCGCCTCCGGGCAGCAGGTGTGCAAGGGCTCCCCCGTCACGCTCTCCGGCGAGGGCGGAGCCCCGGCGGCGTCCAGCAACCAGTTCCCGGCGGGTACGACGCTGAAGGTCACCAACCTGGACAACAACAAGTCCACGACGGTGAAGGTCACGTCGGTGTCCGGCAGTTGCGTCCTGCTCAACAACGCCGCCTTCGAGCAGGTCCGCGAGTCCGGCAAGTTCCTCATCCGGCACGCGCTGATCGAGAAGGTGGGGTGACGGGGTGACGCTCAGCCCGACAGGAAGCCGCTGAGACGGCGGCCCAGCCCCGCCGGCGCGCCCTGCGGCAGCGCGTGGTGCGAGACGCCCGGCAGTACGCCGGTCTCCACCCGTGGCAGCGTCGCGCCCGCCCTGGCCGCCACCCGGTGGCTGTCGTGGGTCCTGCTGTTCCCGGCCAGGAGCAGCAGGACCGGCACGTCCAGGGCGCGCAGCTCCCCCGGCCCCGGCCGCGGCCCGGTCACCGGCCTGGCGGAGGGGAAGCCCGCGGCCGCCTCCTGGAGCCGGAGCCAGTCCCGGTCCAGCGGCGCAGCGCCGGTCTCCCACTCCAGGAAGGAACGGACGCGGCGCGGCGAGGGCCGCAGCAGCATGGGCAGCGCGTGCAGCAGGTACGCCGTCTTGTATCCGGCGAAGCACTGGGTCGGATCGAGGAGGAACAGACGGCGTACCCGGCCGGAGGCGCGCAGTGCGTAGTGCAGGGCGATCCAGCCGCCGTAGGAGTGCCCGCCGAGATCCACGCGGCCGGCTCCGAGGCCGTCGAGGAGCGCGTCGAGCCAGACCACCAGGTCGGCGACCGTACGGGGGTGGCGGTCACCGGCCGGGGTGCCGCGGCCCGGGGCGCCCACGAGGTCGGCGGCGAGTACGCGGTGCCCGCGGGCCAGGTCGCCGGCCTGGGCGTACCAGGAGGCGGAGGTCGCGCCGCCGCCGCCCGGCAGGAGGAGCAGCGGGGGCGCGTCGCGCGGGCCGCACAGGGTGACCCACGTCTCCCCGAACGGGGTGGGCACGGCCACGGACTCACGCCCGCCGGGCCACTTGGCCATGACCTGGTCGAACGCCGCGTGGAAGCCGTCCATGTCGTACCCGCGCCGGCCGCTCACGACGCCGTCACTTCCGTCCCCCATGACACCCTCCCTCTGCCGTAATATCTCGTCCGACGAGATACTTGGTGAACGAGATGATAGCCGGAGGGAGACCGGGTGATGCGGGCCCAGGGCCACGAGATGGACATCGTCCACCTGCTGCGGGCGACCACGGTGGAGCTGGGCCTGCACAGCGCCCGGTTCGCCCAGCGCAACGGCATGCACCCCACCGACGTGCGCGCCCTGATCGCTCTCATGGACGCCCGCCGGGCGGGCGAGGGGATGACGGCCGGGCGGCTCGGCGCCGCGCTCGGACTCAACTCGGCGGGGACGACGGGGCTGCTGGACCGTCTGGAGCGGGCCGGCCATGTGCGGCGGGTGCGGGACGCGGACGACCGGCGCCGGGTGGTGATCGAGGTGGACGAACGGGCCGTCGAGCTGGGCTGGTCCTTCTTCGGCCCGCTCATCGACCGGGCCACCGAACTCCTGCAGGGGTACGACGAACGTCAGCTGGCCGCGATCCGGGGCTTCCTGGAGGGAGTGCGGGAGGCCGCGACCACGACTCCCTGACTCGCTCCGGGACCGCAACCCGGCTGCACGCTGTGAACCGGGACACAGCTGCGCCAGGTAACACGGGGTTCACATTCGGGCAACGGCCGGGAAATCGCCTGTTGACAAGCTGCGGGACATCGACAGGTGGCGCCCCGGCGCCGCAGCACCCGCAAGTGCGCCCGAGTGACACCCCGAAGGATGTGGCCCGTGAGCTTCAAGGCTGAGTACATCTGGATCGACGGCACCGCGCCGACGGCCAAGCTGCGCTCCAAGACGAAGATCCTCAGCGACGACGCCAAGGGTGCCGAGCTGCCGATCTGGGGCTTCGACGGGTCGTCCACCAACCAGGCCGCGGGGCACGCCTCGGATCTCGTGCTCAAGCCGGTCTTCTCCTGCCCCGACCCGATCCGCGGCGGCGCCGACATCCTCGTGCTGTGCGAGGTCCTGAACATCGACCTCACCCCGCACACGTCCAACACCCGTGCCGCGCTGGCCGAGGTCGCCGAGCGGTTCGCCGACCAGGAGCCGATCTTCGGCATCGAGCAGGAGTACACCTTCTTCGACGGAACCCGCCCGCTCGGCTTCCCCGAGGGCGGCTTCCCGGCCCCGCAGGGCGGCTACTACTGCGGTGTCGGCGCCGACGAGATCTTCGGCCGCGAGATCGTCGAGAAGCACCTGGACAACTGCCTGAAGGCGGGCCTGGGCATCTCCGGCATCAACGCCGAGGTCATGCCGGGCCAGTGGGAGTTCCAGGTCGGCCCGCTCGCCCCGCTGGAGGTCTCCGACCAGCTGTGGGTGGCCCGCTGGCTGCTGTACCGCACCGCCGAGGACTTCAACGTCTCCGCCACCCTCGACCCCAAGCCGGTCAAGGGCGACTGGAACGGCGCCGGCGCGCACACCAACTTCTCCACCAAGGCCATGCGCGAGGGCTACGAGGCGATCATCACCGCGTGCGAGGCGCTCGGCGAGGGCTCCAAGCCGCTCGACCACGTCAAGAACTACGGCGCCGGCATCGACGACCGCCTCACCGGGCTGCACGAGACCGCCCCGTGGGACCAGTACTGCTACGGCGTCTCCGACCGCGGCGCCTCGGTCCGCATCCCCTGGCAGGTCGAGAAGGACGGCAAGGGCTACATCGAGGACCGCCGGCCCAACGCCAACGTCGATCCGTACGTCGTGACGCGTCTGCTGGTCGACACCTGCTGCACCGCGCTGGAGAAGGCCGGCCAGGTCTGATCCGCGCTCGCCGACGCGAAAGGGGCGCCCACCGTCGTGGTGGGCGCCCCTTTCGCGCGCCGTCATGACGACCGTCTCGTCAGTGGCCCGTGTCATCGTGAGGGCATGGAGCACGAAGAGGATGTCGACGGGGGTCTCGCCGTCAAGGTCGAGACGGAGAACTGGCAGACGCACACGCGGGTCACGGCGGCGCCGCTGCGGGAGCTGGTGCTGCGGATCGGGGGCGCCGGAGACCGCTTCCTGGTCGTGCAGCGCATACCGGACCGGCCGCACGTCTTCGCCCAGGTGTGGCACGAGGAGGGGGGCACCTCAGGCGGGGCTACCGGCTGGAACACCGGTGCGGCGAGGAGGAGTTCTTCGGCACGGACCTCGCGGACCCGGGCCGGGTCGCGGACCTGCTGACCGGCTGCGCGCGGCAGGCCGACGGCTGGGACGCGGGGGCGCAGTGGGAGCCGGTGGACCTCGGGCCGCGCGCGGAGGTGCCCGAACTCCCGGGCGAGGTGCGCGAGAAGGTCGAGGAGGTCGTACGGCTGCGCCTGCGCTGCGGGTACGACTCCCGGAAGGCGCTGGCCGAGATCGCCGAGGACTACCTGGCCGACGGGGACGAGCGGCCCGTCTCCCGCGCCCAGGCCGTGCGACTGGTGGACCGGCTCTGGACGGAGCGCCTGGCCGAGCAGGACGGATGGGAGGGCGTCACCGACCCCGAGCGGCTCTCGCTCGCCTTCGGGGCGCTGGAGGAGACCGGCATCACGGCCCGGGAGAACTTCACCTGCTGCCACGGCTGCGGCATGGCCGAGATAGGCGCCGAGCGGGACGGCGCGCGCGGCTTCGTCTTCTTCCACCGGCAGGTCACGGAACACGCCACAGGGGGACACGGGCTGAGCCTCCACTACGGCGGCTTCGACGCCTCCGAGGAGACCACCACGGCCGTCGGCCACGAGGTCGTGGCCGCGCTCGGGGCGGCCGGTCTGTCCACCGTGTGGGACGGCGATCCGGGCAAGGCGATCGAGGTCGCGCCACTGACCTGGCGCAAGCGCCTGGTGGGATGACCGTCCGGGGACGGCTGCGCGCAAGGAGGCGTCCAAGCAGTGAGAGAAGGGTCCTGTCCGTGCGCGGTGTCTGCTTCAATGGAGGCATGGCCAGCTTCCAGAAGCACACCGCGACGGGTCGCCATGACCTCGAGCCCTTCTGGCCTTCCCGTCAGCACCACGACTTCGACCGGGTGTGTTGCCGCGCGGTGAACGCGCGGGCCCTCTAAAGCCGTACACCCCGGCCTTCGGCCAGCGCGACACGACGTACGTCCTTCGGTGCGCCCGACCACGAACTCGCGGCCGCCGTCCCACCCGACGAACTCCTCGCGTGAAAGAGCTGACCTCTCATGGCGACCACTCGTACCCTGACCACCGCCGCCCTCCCGGCCTCCGCAC
>NZ_MUBM01000085.1:0-191 GCF_002154505.1 Streptomyces carpinensis
CACATCCCGGGCGGCGGCGTCGGCATTCGGCGGAGGATCCGCTCTCCGGTACGACGGTGAGACGCACGTCACATTCAGTCATGTCACAGCTCGCCGGGCTGTCCCGTCCAAGGGGGTGTACCCACGGACAAGGACATGAGGAGTGCACCATGGAAGCCCGGTTGAACATCATGGCCAGCCCGGTCGCGGCC
>NZ_MUBM01000085.1:229-84401 GCF_002154505.1 Streptomyces carpinensis
CTCAACCTGGTCGCCGCCTGGCGCGAGGCCAAGGTCTTCACCGATGCCGAGCGCGCCGCGCTGGAGCTGGCGGAACAGGGCACCCGCATCGCCGACGCGGCCGGCGGCGTCCCGGACGAGGTCTGGGCGAATGCCGCCAAGCACTACGACGAGGACCAGCTCGCCGCCCTGGTGACCCAGATCGCCGTGATCAACGCCTTCAACCGCGGCAACGTCATCACCCAGCAGCCCGCCGGCGACTACGAGGTCGGCCAGTTCCACTGACGGGGCGGCGGCGACGGCCGGTGTCGACCGGCATCAGCGGCAGTCCTGGGGGACCGTGGCCCGCAGTTCCCGCACGAAGGCGCGCACGACGGCGGATCGGGCGAGTTCGGAGGTGGTGACGTAGCCGACCTGGCGGGTCGGGCGGGCGGGGCCGAGATCGGTGACGGCGACCGAGGCCGGTGCGCCGGCCAGGGAGAGCGCGGGCATGATCGCCATGCCGTGTCCCGCGCTCACCAGGGAGAGGACCGTTCCGTCGTCCTCTGCCTCGACGGTCGCCGCCGGGATCCAGTCCTGCGCAGCCCACCAGCCGCGGGTGTACGAGCCGCAGTTCTCGGCCCAGTCGACCAGCGGCAGCGAGCGTGGGTCGGCGTGGCCCTCCGGGTGCACCAGGGCGTAGGGCTCGTCGAAGAGTCCGCTCGCGACCAGCCCCGGAGGTGGCGGCACGGAACCGCCCAGGGTGGCGATGGCTATGTCGGCCTTCCCGTCGGTCACTTCGCCCGCGGTGCCGCGCCCCACCTCGCGGACGACCCGCACCCGCGGCTCGATCCCGGGGTGCCGGACGCGCAGCCGCTGCAGGACGGGTGGCAGCAGGTGGAGAGCCGCGCTGCGGAAGGCCGCGATCCGCAGCGGTCCCGCCGCCGCGTCGGGCCGGGCCGCCTCACGGGCCTCGGCGGTCAGGACGTCCAGCAGGCGCAGGATACGGCGGGCGTGGGCGACGGCCTTCCCACCGGCAGCGGTGGGGCGGGCACCGGCGCGGGAACGTTCGAAGAGCACGGCACCGATCTTGCGCTCGCTGCCGCGGACCGAGTGGGAGACCGCGGACTGGGTCACACCGAGCGTATCGGCCGCGGCCGAGAAGCCGCCGGCGTCCGCGACCGCCACCAGGATGCGCAACTCGTGCGGGGCGAGATCGGAGTCGGTCGTGCGGGCCACGGGGCGCTCACCTCAACGTATGAGTACTGCTCATGGAACGGTGCGTCGCATGAGCCCAACCGGCTGCCGAGACGGCGCATTCCCGTCCTACGGTCCGGGCATGAACGAGACCGCACTCACCGTGCACCAGACCGCCCGCCCTCACGCCTTTCCCACCACGGAGCACTTCGCCTTCGTCGAGTCCGCCGTCCCCGAGCCCACGGCCGGCAGCGCGCTCGTCGAGAACCTCTACTGGTCCGTCGACCCCTACCATCGCGAGATGATGGACGACGTGCCCGGCGGCTTCGCCCTCGACGCACCGCTGGAGGGCCGCACCATCGGGCGGGTGATCGCCTCCCGCACGCCGCGGCTGGCCGAGGGCGACGTCGTGTTCCACCGGCAGGGCTGGCGGACGCACGCGATGGTCACGCCCGAGGAGATCCGGCGGCTGCCCCGCTTCGAGGGGGTGCCCCTGACCGCGTACCTGAGCGTCCTGGGCGGCACCGGCCTGACCGCCTATGTCGGCCTGACCCGGATCGCCCGGCTCCAGGCGGGCGAGGACCTGTTCGTGTCGGGCGCCGCCGGCGGTGTCGGCACGGCGACCGGGCGGTTCGCCAGACTGCTCGGCGCCGGACGGCTCGTGGGCAGCGCGGGCTCGGCGGCCAAGGTGCACCACCTCACGCGGGAGGTGGGCTACGACGCCGCCTTCGACTACCACGACGGACCCGCCGCCGACCTGCTCGGCACGGTCGCGCCGGACGGCATCGACGTGTTCGTCGACAACGTCGGCGGCGGACAACTGGCCGCGGCCGTGGGTGCGTTGCGTGAGTTCGGGCGCATCGTCCGGGTCGGCACCATCAGCCAGTACAACAACCGCGACGTGCCGCCGCCGCGCTTCGACCACGCGGACATCGTGGAGAAGAGCATCCGCATGGAGGGCTTCCTGGTCAGGAACCACCGTGAGGCGCAGGAGGAGTTGTACGAGTTCGCGGTGCCGCATCTGCGGAGCGGCCGGCTCGCTCCGGACGAGACGGTGGTCGACGGGTTCGAGCGCATCGTGGACGCGTTCCTGGGCATGCTGCGCGGTGAGAACACCGGCAAGATCATCGTCCGGGACCACACGCAGGTCCCGTCCGCGTACGGACGGGACCTCGAGCCGTCGTCGTGACGGGTACCGGCGACGCGTCCGGCACCGGGTGTTGCTCCGGCCCGCGTCAGCGGCTCGTCAGGATGACGAGTTGCCGGGTCGCCCGGGTCATCGCGACATAGCGGTCGACCGCCCCTTCGACGCCCTCGCCGAACTCCTCCGGGTCGACGAGGACGACCAGGTCGAACTCGAGCCCCTTCGACAGCTCCGGGGTCAGCGACCGGACCCGGGACGACGTGGTCCGGAACGTGGCGTCGCCGATGACGCAGGCGATCCCCTCGGCGTGCGCGGCGAGCCAGGTGCCGAGGATCGAGTCCAGATCCGACACGGATCCGTGGACGACGGGGACGCCGCTGCGGCGGATGGAGGTCGGCACGTTGGCGTCCGGGAGCACCGCCCGGATGACCGGCTCGGCCTCCGCCATGACTTCCTCCGGCGTCCGGTAGTTGATGCTCAGGCGGGCCAGGTCGACCCGGTCGAGCCCGATCCGCTCGAGCCGCTCCCGCCACGACTCGGTGAACCCGTGCCGGGCCTGGGCGCGGTCCCCGACGATGGTGAAACTCCGGGACGGGCACCGCAGCAGCAGCATCTGCCACTCCGCGTCGGTCAGTTCCTGGGCCTCGTCCACGACGATGTGCGCGAACGGGCCGGCGAGCAGGTCGGGTTCGGGGTGGGGCAGCGCGTCCTCGTCGACCAGCGTGTTCTGCAGGTCCTGTCCGGTCAGCATCGTCATCAGCATGCCTTGCCAGTCGTCATCGGTCCTCAGCAGGTTCTCGGTGACCTGGGCCCGGTACTCGCGTTCGGCGGCGGCGGAGGCCTCGAGCCGGCGCTTGCGCCGGGACGCCTCCGGGTCGCCGAGCCGCTGCCGCGCCGCGTCCAGGAGCGGCAGGTCGGACACCGTCCAGGCCTGCGGGTGCGCGCGCTGCAGCCTGCGTACCTCGTCAGGGCCCAGCCAGGGAGCGCTCATCCGCAGGTAGGCCGGCACCGACCACAGGTCTCCGACGAGGTCGGCCGCTTCGATCAGCGGCCACGCGCGGCCGAGGGCCGCGTTCAGCTCCTCGTCCTGCCGCAGCGCTCTGCGGAACAGGTCGGGCGAGACGTCGCCGTCGTACTTGTCCCTCAGGATCTCGACCAGCTTCTCCCAGATCTGGTCGCGGGCCTCGTTGTGCGGAGTACCGGGCTCCGGCGCCTCGAAGGCCTCGGCCCAGTCGTCGGCGGTCAGCCGGATGTCGGACCAGTCGACCGTGACCGTCATCGCCTCGGTGGGCGGCTCCTCGTAGAACCCGACGGCCCTCTCGATCGCCTTCACCATCTCCGCGGACGACTTCAGGCGGGCCGCCTCGGGGTCGGTCTCGACCGTTGCCGAGGCGCCCTCGGCGACGAGGTCCCGCAGGATGCAGGTCTGCACCCCCTCCTCGCCGAGGCTGGGCAGGACGTCGGAGACGTAGGACAGGTAGGGCCGGTGCGGACCGACGAACAGCACACCGCCCCGCCGGTGACCGAGGCGCGGGTCGGAGTAGAGGAGGTGGGCGGTGCGGTGCAGGGCGACGACGGTCTTGCCGGTGCCGGGACCGCCGTCGACGACGAGAGCGCCGCGGGACCCCGCCCGGATGATGGCGTCCTGGTCGGCCTGGATGGTGGCGAGCACGTCCCGCATGCGGGCCGACCGGTTGGTGCCCAGGCTGGCGATGAAGGCGGACTGGTCGTCGAGCGCCGCGCGCCCCTCGAGCCCGTCCGCGGTGAACACCTCGTCCCAGTAGTCACTGATCCGTCCGCGGGTCCACCGGTACCTGCGGCGGCTCAGCAGACCCATCGGGTCGGCATGGGTCGCCGCGAAGAACGGCTCGGCCGCGGGGGAGCGCCAGTCGATCAGCAGCCGGTGGCCCTCGCTGTCGGTGAGGCCCAGCCGTCCGATGTAGACGGGCTCGGCGTCGCCCGCGGGGACCATGTGCCCGAGACACAGGTCCAGGCCGAAGCGGCGCAGAGCGCGCAGCCGGCCGTTCAGCCGGTGGACCTCGATGTCCCGGTCCATCGCCTCCTGGCCGACCCCGCCGGGCGCCTTGAGTTCGGCGTCGAGGCGGTCGGACAGTTCGGCGATGGTCCGCTCGAGGGTCTCCGCGATGGCCGCGAACTGCACCTCGTCGCGGGCGATCAGCGCCGGGTCGGCCTTGAGGGAGAGGTTGTCGGGAAGGTCGAACACGCTGGACGTCAGCGGGTGCACGTCATCGGCTCCGTTCTGGGGTCGCTCGCGACCGTTTCTTGCGGCAGGGTTTCTGGACCGGCGTGACGAACCTGGTGGCCATGACGAGCAACGCTCCGCCTGACCTGGACCCGTGGCCGTCGCCGGTTCGGCTCCCAGGGTCGGCAGGGTCTAGTCGTTCCGGGGCCTGGCTCGAGGTGCCCGCCCGGCTCACGCGGGCACGGGCGGTGTCTCCCGGCTGATCGTGTCGAGCAGCAGCTTCGCGGCCACCGCCGCCCCGTCGGCGCGGACCGTCCCGGCCACGGTGGTCGCTCGCGCACCGGTCCCGGGGGCCAGGGCTGCCTTGAGCGCGGCGGCCAGGGACTCGAACGTCGGGGTCGGGCCGTCGTGTGCCGTACCGATGCCTAGTTCGGCCACCCGGGCGGCCCAGTACGGCTGGTCCGCCGCCTGGGGGACCACCACCTGAGGCGTGCCTGCCCGGGTGGCCGTCGTGGTGGTGCCCGCGCCGCCGTGGTGCACCACGGCCGCCACCCGGCCGAACAGCGCCTGATGGTTGACCTCGCCGACGACGAAGCAGTCGTCCCGATCGTCGATCAGGGACAGGTCGGCCCAGCCACGGGCGACGAGCACGCGGTGCCCCTGCGCCCGGACGGCCTCGATGGCCACTTGTGCGGCATTCGCCGAGGCGCGCATGGGCATGCTGCCGAAGCCGACGAACACCGGTGGCTCGCCGGCGTCCAGGAATGCCACCAGGTCTTCCGGCAGCGGGCGCTCGTCCGGCAGGAGCCACGCTCCGGTCTGTACGACGTCCAGGCCCGGGGTCTGGTGCCACGGGTCCAGAGCCGGGTCCGTGGCCAGCCACGGCTGGTCGCCGATGACGTAGTCGCGCACGTGCTCCACCGGTGGCAGGCCGATCGACGTCCGGTTGGTGTTGAGCGCCTCACCGAACAGCGCGTCGATGCTCTGGGCGTCCAGCTCCCACAGCACCCGGTTGTCGGTCACCTCCAGTGGGAACGGCCGGCCCGGATACGCCAACGGCGGGTGGTGCGGCGACGGCAGGGTGAGCTGCTGGAAGGTCACGTACACGGAGCGGATGCCCAGCTTCTCGGCCACCGACCGCGCGCCGGCCGCGGCCGGCATCATGCCCGTGGCCACCAGCACGTCGCATCCCTCGGCCGCCGCGATGACCGCGTCGAACTGGCCGGCGATGACCTCGGCGGCACGCCGGGGCAGGTCTGCCGGCGCCGGCACGGCGGTCGTCAGCGCGCGCGCCGACGGGCCGAACGGCACCAGCGGCACGCCCACACCGGCCAGCCGCCGCGCGAAGTCCTCGTCCGGCGGCGCGCACACCCGTACCTCGGCACCGAGTTCCCGCAACCGCACCGCGAGTGCCACCAGAGGCTCGACGTCCCCCCGCGAACCGTACGTCGACAACATCACGCGCATCCAGCGACTCCCGTTTTCGCAGATTCCGGCTCAGGCCGGAGATTCTGCGGCACACAGGGGGCCTTGCCGCAAGGCCCCCCGTGTGTTATAAGTTGAGAGTGGCAAGGAGCGGGTGAACTCCTTGCCTTTTCTTTTGCCGTCCGCCGGAACGGTTCTCCTTGCGGGATCCGGTTCCGTGACGGGTCATACCGACTCGCGGGCCCGCCCCGCCCCGCGCCCGCCGGCTGGTGGGCGGACGACACACGCAGTCTGCGGCCACGGCGGGTCGGCCCCCAGGGCTTGAGGACCGAAATGACCGTCATGAAGACGTAGGCGGACAGAGAGACGATCGGCCCGGGCAGGACCGCGCGGGCGTCCGGCAGAGGTTGGCCGGCGGTCACGGCCGCGACGGCGGAGTTCAGCCCGGGGCGCAGCGCGAAGGCCGTGGCGGCGGTCGTGGCCAGGGTGAGCCAGAACTTCGTGTGGACCCATCGGTGCCTCGGGCCTCGCCAGGCCCCATGGCGTGCCCAGCGACAGCGGCAGTCCGCTGAGGAGGGTGAGGAACGCGACGGGGAGCAGGAGCCAGTCGGTGAAGATCTTCATGGCTCGGACGCAGGCCCCCGTGGTCACCACGGACCCGGTGGCGGTCGCGGTCACCCCGAGCGCGAGCAGCCCGAGCGTGAGCCCGAGCCGGCTCGCGGAGGCGGTCACATGGACGACGAGCAGAGCCTGGCGGGCGGGACGGCGCAGTTTCACCCGGACACCGTGCCGGGCCGCGGCGGCGGAGGCATCTGACGGCGGGAGTAAGTCCGCGTACTGACCTCGGCGTACAGGAGGAGGACACCGAACGGTCCGGCGCCCCGGACACCGGCAGGCGGCGCCCGGGGCATCCGTTCGTACGGCCCGCTCCTCTACGCGTTCTGTGCCGGCAGCACCTCCAGGTCGTCGAACTGCGAAGTCGTGTAGGAGTCCAGTCCCAGGCCGACCTGGCCGTGGTCGTACGTGGCGTCGGACACGTGGGCGACCTCCGTCCCGTCGATGTGGGCCGTGACCGTCTCTCCGGAGAAGCCGAGCGAGAGCCGGTGCCAGGTGTCCGCTCCCGCGGAGGACAGGCTGCCGCTCGCCAGGACACGGATGGTCTTGTCGGGTGCGACGACCTCGAGCGACCAGGCGCCGGAGTCCGACAGCTTGAGGTAGTAGCCCTGCCACACGTTGACGCGGCCGGTGCCGACGTTGTTGAGCTGGTTCACCACGCGGCCGAGCAGTGAGGCCGTGCCGGTGTGGTCGATCATGACCTTGGCGGAGACGGTGTAGTCGGTCCACTGGCTGTCCCCGGACAAGGTGAGCGGGGCGGCCACCCTGGACCACTTCGTGGGCTGGGTCGTGACGGCCTGACGCAGGCACCCGCCGGTGCCCCGGCTGCCGGATGCGGCCTGCGGCGCGGTGGAGCAGGGCGCGACCTGGAAGGCGCCCTCCATGTCGGAGACATAGCGCGGTGTGGCCGCGGTCGGATAGGCGTCGAAGTCGTCGCTGTAAGGGAGGGCCATGGTCTGCGCGCGGGGTGCGCTCGCGGCGGCACTGCCCTTCCCACCCGGCATGGTGGTCAGTGTCGTGACGGTGCCCGGCTGAAGGGTGATGCCGTGGCCGCCCGTCGCGTCCGGAGGCACGTCGGCGCCCCGTACGAACCAGTCGGCGGGGTCGGTGGACTCAAGGGTGGTCGACCAGCGGTGCAGGGCACCGCGCGGCAGCTTTCCGGACGGCGTGACGCTGACGTTCTGCGGGGCCGTCGCGCCGGTCGTCTCGAACACCGTGGTGTAGGCGGGGCGCGGTCCCGGGGACCGCAGGGTCACGTAGGTGCCGCCGCCGTCGAGGTAGCCGCTGGCGGAGTCGACGTAGCTCCAGCCCGGCCGGGTGAACTGCGCGGTCTGGGCGATGGTCCACAGCGTCGGGCCGAGTTCGTAGTGACCGCTCCACGGCTCGTTGGCCCGGAGCAGACCGCTGCCCTGCATCTGGACCGTCGGGTACCAGGCGTACGCGGCGGGCCAGTTGATGAACGCCGTGATGCGGGAGTCGACGTACTCGTGGTTCATCTCCGCGGCGAGCCTGGTCGCCCCGGTGAGGTAGTTGTTCCAGCCCGATTCGCTGGCGAACAGCGGCTTGTCGAGGCTGAGGGCGTCCGGTGAGCTGGAACAGTGGACGGCGGAACACGGGTAGTGGATGCCGACGACGTCCGTGGCCGCGTCGAAGGCGGGGTCGTTCTTCATGTCGGTGGCCACCTTCCAGCCGGCGTTGTCGGCTGCCACCACCTTGACGTCACCGTGGCCCTCGCGCACCAGGGCGGCCTTCAGCTTCCCGTACCAGGCGGCGTCCCAGCCCTTCTCGTTCCAGCCGCCGAGGTAGTCGATGTGCAGGTCGTGCCGTTCGGCGCAGCCGAGCCACTGCATCAGATAGTCGATGTTGTCCTGGGACCAGAAGCCGCCGTCGAACCATCCGGGCGCTCCCCATTCGAGGCCGTAGAACCGGATCTGCGGATTGCGCTTCTTGGCCTGTTCCATGAGCCACCACTCGTAGCCGCGGTCGCAGTCGACCTGGGTGCGGGTGCGCATGTGGCTGGGCTCGGCGCCGTTGCTGGAGTTGGTGTCCGAGCCGATCTCCACCTTCAGGATCTGCAGCGAGGCGCCGTACCCGGGCTTGAAGAGGTAGTCCAGGATCCGGCTGCGCTGCGGTTCGGGGTAGTCGACGAGCAGCCGTGAGGTGCCGCCGCCCCCGCTGATGGCGCCGACCCCGTCGAAGACCCGCCCGGTTCCGTCGCCGTCCACGGTGATCTGCTGCACCGGGGGCGCGCTGGTGTCGGCGTGTGCCGCGGCGGGGGCGACGAGCGCCAGACAGGACACGAGCAGGGCGCACACGGCGCGCGCGGCGCGTCCGGTGAGCCGGTGCGGCGTGCCGGTCCGTCTTTCCGTTCTGAGCATGGTTCTCCTTGTGTTCGGCGGGTCGTTCAGAGCGAGACGTGGGTACGACCGCCCGGTACCTTCCGCCCTCGGGCACGGCCGTCCTCGGCGAACACCTCGACGCGGGCGGGACCGTCGGCGTTGATGTCGAAGGAGGCCCCGGAGCCGCGGAGCACGAAGTTGCGGACCGCGACCCGGGCGCCGGTGGCCCGGAAGACGGTGCGGCCGTCCCGGACGAGCGTGGTCCTGTCGGGTCCGGCGGAGACGGCGTAGGTGTGGCCGCGCAGTTGCACGTTGGCGACCGTGTTGGTGCCCGGCAGGGAGAGCGTGCCGAACATGAGGGCCGAGGGATCGCCGTCCCAGGGGTTGTCGGAGATGAGTTCGTGCAGGCCCTGCACGGCCATCGCGTTGGACCAGGAGTAGGTGCGCCAGGCCGTGTCGACGGCGGAGTCCATGATGGACTGGCCGGGCTCGGGGTCGAAGGACTCCGGGAACCAGTTCTCCTTGTCCCAGGCGTCGAGGTACATCGCGGTGCTCCGGGCGGCGAACCGGCCGGCCACGTCGTCGAAGCCGTACCGCTTGACGCCGTCGTAGACCGTGGCGTTCATCGGCGGCCACACAGCGCCCTTCCACTGCTCGGGGGCGGAGCCCTCGCCGTAGCGGTCGAAGAAGCGGAAGTGCCCGGAGGACGGGTGCACCGGGCCGCCGGAACAGTAGGCCGGGTCGTTGCGGGCGACGCTCGGGACGACGTAGTCGCCCCAGAACTCCTCTGGATCGAGCAGGTGTCGCTCGACCAGGATCCGTGCCCGCTCCGGCGTCGCGAGCCCCGCGTACATCGGGTAGAAGACGGTCGGCGTGACCACCTCGTTCCACGTTCCGTCCAGGTAGCGGCTCAGGTACAGGCCCTTTTCGGGGTGCCACAGCCGGTCGTTGAGCAGCCGCCGGATCCTCTCGTGCTGAGCGGCGAACCGGGTGGCGTCCTCAGGCCTGCCGAGCACGCGCGCCATCTTCGCCAGGGTCTCGGCGAGCAGCGCGTAGTAGGAGTTGAGCGCCACGTCGGTGAGGTCGGTGTTGTCGCGCTTGTCGCCGCTGCCGCCCTGCTTGGCGATCCGGTGGTAGGCGGCGTAGACGGGGCTGTCGTCCAGGCCGAGGTGGTTGCCCCGGCCGCCGATCCGGTCCCCGAAGTAGGGTGTCTCCAGCAGGCCGTCCTTGTCGGTGTCCCACTCCGGCAGGAGGTCGTGGAAGGTGACGAGCGCGGGGTAGGCCTTCTCCAGCACCGAGCGGTCACCGAACTTGGTGTACAGCCGCCACACGGCGTACGCGTGCATCGGCCCGGAGTTCTGCTGGTCGTAGCGCGGTCCCTGCAGCGGGACCTGGTTGGGCGGTGCCGGGGCCTCGAAGACGTCCGTCTCGTGCTGGACGGCGAGCGTGCGGCTGACCAGGGCGGCGTCCACGGCGTCGAAGGCCGAGTCCCATCCCGTGAACAGACCGCCTCCACCGCCCCATCCCCACATCACGAAGTTGCGCAGGCGGTCCCGGTCGTAGTTCGTGTTGAGCGACAACGCGTCGCGCACCGCGTCCGCCGCGCGCCCCACCGGTCCCGAACCGGTGAGGTTGCCGCCGCGGACGTGTGCCCCGGCGGCGGCGAGCGTGTGCTCCACCTCGTGTGCCTCCGGCGTCCGGGCCTCGAGCGGCCGGTCGTCGACGCGGGCGGCGAACGTGATCGTCCGTCCCTTGCCGAGCCGGTAGACGAGTGCGGCGACGGCGGTGCCCGGCGCGCCGCTGCCGCCGGTCACGGCCGCCGTCATGTCGGCGACCGAGGCGTAGCAGCCGCTGCTGTCGGCGCGTTCGGTGGGCGACAGCCGTATGTGACCGGTGCGGTTCTTCTCCAGCAGGCCCGGGGCGCTGCCCGTCAGGCCCTCGCCGTCCAGGGCGAAGGTCGCCTCCTCGCCCCAGGGGGAGGAGAGTTCGAGCACGAGGGTCGTGTCGTCGTCGAGTGCGGTGACGGCTCCCACCAGGCCGCTTCCGTCGCCGGTGCGGGCGTACCGCACCCGAATGGTGCGCTTCTCGCTCTGCACCTGGTCGTACTTCTTCTGCAGCTGCGGGAGTTTCGCCGTGGCGTCGGCGACTGCGCTCTGCGACCACTGGTCGGGGTGCGCGATCACCTCGCGCAGTGCCTCCAGGTGCGCCGGCATGACCGTGCGGTCGTCGGTGGTGACCTGCACCTCCTTGTACGCGCCGTCCGGTGTCATCGGACCGATCCGCCAGAGGTAGTTGGTCATCTTCTCGCGGAGCAGCTTGCCCTGCGCGGTGAGCAGCCCGACGCGCAGGGCGAACCGCGACTCGCCGGTGCCGACGAACAGCGCGCCGGTCCAGTCCTGCTCCTTGACGCCGGGCATGGCGAACGGCCGCCGGAGCGTGGGATACGGCAGGGCGGCCTCCTGCCCGGCGGACGCGCCCGCGGCGCCCTGCGTACCGGCCGGGGCCGCCTCGGCCTGGCCGGTGCCCGTCGTCAGGCCGATCGCCGCGCTGCCGAGGCCGGCCGCGCCGACGGTGCCGAGGAAGTGCCGTCTGGGCATCTGGTGCTGTGCCATGTGCAGTACCCTCTCTTTGTTCGGTATATCGAATGGTGATCGAACTTTCGACCACACGTGTTCGTGTGGAGTGTGGAGGTACGGCTGGACCGTCAGGCCCAGGACGGCGCCGGGGCGGACCGGCGGAGCGGTCCGCCCCGGCGCCCGGAACCCTAGGAAGACGGCATGACCGACTCGAACTGCCAGTGTCCGGAGCCCACGTGGTACACCGATTCGGTGTCACCGGCCCGCAGCAGGCGTGCGCCCTGCGGAGCCTGCGCTCGGCCTCCGGCAGCCGGGATGTGGATCTCGGCCGTGCTGCCGGCCGGGACGTCCACGCTCAGGCGGAACTGGTCACCGGTCCGCTGCCACGCGGTGCGCGCCACGCCGTACGGGGTGCGGTACGAGCCCGAGGCCGACGTCAGCCCGCCCTCCACCGCCGGGTCGATCAGAAGCTCGCGGTAGCCCACCGAGTCGGCCGTCTGGTCGATGCCCGCGAGACGGGTGGTGAACCAGGAGTCGATCGCGCCGAGCATGAAGTGGTTCTGCGACTGCCCCGGACCACCGTCCCAGGACTCGCCCAGCGTCGTGTTGCCGTGCAGGACCTGGTAGCCGTAGCTGGGACTGGTCGTCTGCGTGGCGATCTTCTCGATGACGTCGTCGCGGCCGGCGGCGGACAGGACACGGAAGGCGGCCGGCAGGGAGATCTCACCCAGCAGCAGGTGATCGCCCGCGGTCTCGACGGAGGAGGTGAAGTGACCGAGGAGACGGTCCCGTTCGCCCGCGGGGTAGGCGCCCATGTCGAGGGCGAGGGCCTCGGCGCCCTGCCCACCACCGCCGAACGTGCCCGTCGCCGCGGAGTAGTACTTGTCCGACAGTGCCCGGACGCTGGCGTCGGCCTTCGCCCGGTAGTCGTCGGCCGCCGTACGGTCGCCGAGCAGGGTGGCGATCCGCGCCATCGTGTCCACGACGCGCCAGTAGCCGTAGGTGCCCGCCACGGCGCGCGGGAAGGTGCGGTCCGGGGTGAACCAGTCGCCCAGACCGTAGTCCAGTATCCCGCCGGAGACCTGCTTCTCCAGGAACGCCGCGTACTGCTGCATGCGCGGGTAGTAGGTGCGCAGCGTCTCGAGGTCGCCGTACGTCGTGTACAGCTGCCAGGGGACCAGGACGAAGGCCCCGCCCCAGTTGGAGTCGTTGCGGTAGGCGCCCGGCAGGCTGGTGTACTCCGGAACGGTGCTCGGGATCAGCCCGTCCTCGGTCTGCGCGTCGGCCATGTCCCGCACGATCTTGCGGAGTTGGGACTCCATGTCGAAATTGCCGGCGAGCGCGGGGAACACCAGCTGGTCCTGCTCCAGCCAGCCCAGCTTCTCCCGGCTGGGGCAGTCGGTGAGGACGCTCATCATGTTGCCCTCGATGGCCCGGCGGATCAGCGAGTGGATGCCGTCGACGAGCGGATCGGAGGTGGTGAGGTCACCGGCGGAGGCGTTGTCGGTGCGCAGGACCCGGCCCCGTACCGTGACCGTCGCACCGGCGGGCACGCCCTTGAGCTCCAGATACCGGAACCCGTGGTAGCTGAACGTGGGGTGCCAGGTGGCGGTACGCGTGGAGCCGGTGGTGTAGCTGTCCCACACCGGGGCGCCGACGTTGCTGATGGACTGGAAGGCGTGGCCGTCCTTCAGGCTCTCGGCCGGGTAGATGCGTATCTCGGTCCCGGCGGGGGCACCGCCGATCGTGATCTCCGGCCAGCCGGCGATGTTGCGGCCCAGGTCGAACACGCGACTGCCGGCGGCGCCGTCGACCTCCTTGCCGGTGAGCGTCTCCACGTTCCGGATCGGTTCCGTCTCGCGGGCGCTGAGGACGGCCGGATCCTGTTCCGTGCCGGGAGAAGGCACCGTCACGGCGTGGTCCCAGGAGGAGCGGTCACCGTCCGGCTCGTCCCAGTGCGCGATCTCGCGGCCGGCGTCGTAGTCCTCGCCGCCGTACCAGTTGGAGGAGGTCGTCGGGCCGAGCGTGGCACGCCAGTCGTCGCCGCTGGTGACCGTGCGGACGCTGCCGTCGGCGAGGGTCACCTCCAGCCGGGCGATGAGCTTGGGATCGCTGATGTTGCCGTAGAGCTTGCGGTACCGGTCGGCGGTGCTGACGACGTTGGCCATGCCGTTGCCGAGGGCGACACCGATGGTGTTGGCGCCGGTGCGCAGCCGGTCCGTGACGTCGTACGTGGCGTACTGAACGCGTCGGGTGTAGGTGGTGTTGGCGGGTTCCAGGACGGCGTCACCCACCGGCTTCCCGTTGAGTGTGGCGTCGTAGACGCCGAGCCCGGCGATGTAGAGACGGGCGCTGCGCACCGCGCGTGGGAGCGTGAAGTCCTTGGCGAGCAGGGGGAGTCCGGACGGCAGATACGGCTTGGGCGGCTGCTGGCCGGTCACCCGGGTCAGGTCGGTGAACGGCCCGCCGGCCGCGTCACCGGCGGACAGCGCGTAGTCGGTGGGGAAGTCGGGGACACGGCCGTCGTCGGTGAGGACGTCCGCCCGCGGGTAGAGGGCCACCTCGTCGAAGGTCTTGGCCGACTTCAGGTCGAGGGTGAGGGTCACGGGACTGTCCGAGACGTCCGCGGAGTCGTGGGCGGCGCTGGAGTAACCGGCCGCGGTCTGCAGGGCGCTGTTGGGCAGGCCGTCGACGGCCAGGGCGGGCTCCCAGGTCTTGCGCACCGTGTTGCTCTCCGACGCGGTGACGGCGGCGCCCTTGGCCAGGCCGGTGGCCGAGGTGACGGAGTCGCGGACGTCGATCTCGCCCAGTTGCAGTCGCCAGGTGCGGCCGGGGAAGTTCTCCTCGAGGGGCAGGCCGAGCCGGGTGACGTCCAGGCGGACGTAACGCGCAGTGGTGCGGGGCACCTTGACGACCACCGGCTCGACGCTGCGCCGGCTCAGCTGCCAGTCGGGATGGGTGATCCAGTCCGCGCCCCAGTCCGAGGACCGGGTCAGGCCGGTCTCGAACTCGGCCGGGTCGCTCCAGTCGGAGGCCTGTCGCCCGTCCTGCGACCAGAGCATGACACGCCAGTACACGCGAGTGCGGGAGCCGAGCGCACGACCGTGGTACGTCGTCTCCGGCACGGCCGACGTCACCTTGCCGGAGTCCCACAGGTCGGGACGCCCTGATCGCAGCAGCTGGAGCGAGGTGGCGGCCTGCACGCGGTACGCGCCCTGCAGGGTGTTCGCGGCGTGCGCGGTGGTCTGCCAGCTGAGGTCGGGGGTGGTGTCGTCGATGCCGAGTGCCTGGCTCAGGTGCTGGGTCCGCAGGCCGTCCGGGGTGATGGTGGTGTCCGCCGCGGCGCCGGCGGTGACGGCTCCGGCCAGCACGGTGGCGAACGCGGTCATGGCGGCGGGCAGGACGAGGGCGCGGCGAGGGCCGCGGCGTCTGCTGGGTCTTGGCATGGTTGGTGATCCTTGTGATCTCTCGGGAGTACGGGGACCGATCGAGGACGTCGCGACGGTTCAGACGCGCGTGAGGTCGGTCGTGACACGGCGGCGGAAGCGCAGTGTCACCGGACCGAGGAGCCCCGAGGGCAACGGCTTGTTGCGCTCGTTGGACAGGGTGTTGGCGACGCGGACCTCCAGCCGGTTGTCGCCTGCGACCAGCGAAGCGGTCACGTCGATGACGAACGGCGCCCACAGCAGGGGCTCGAGCGCGGTGCCGTTGACGGTAACGGCCGCCACCTCGCGCACGTCACCGAGGTCGAGCAGGACGCGCCGCCCGTCGAGCAGGGACCGTTCCACGGGGACGGTGACCGTGTAGGTGCCGCTGCCGGAGAACAGCCGGTCCTGGTCGGTCCAGCTGCCCAGGGGGCCCGTGACGGGCGTGGCGCCGTCGCGTTCCAGGGTGAGGGTCCACTCGCCCGTCACGGCGACCGGAGCGAGCGGGTCGTCCACGCGGACCGTGCCCTCGTAGGTACGGCCGCCGGCGGTGCCGGTGAGCCGGTGCTCCCCGGGCCCCGAGGCCTCGACGGTCACGCGCAGGGAGCGGCCGGCCTCTTCCACGGCGAGGACGGGAAGCGGTGAGGAGGTCAGGTGGGGCGCGGCCGGTCCGCCGCGCCGGACCACGACGATCCGGGTCTCGTACGGGCCGAGCGGGACGGGCAGGTGGATGCCCCGCTTGGAGGTGCGGTACAGCGGAGCGGGACCGGTGCCGCCGGTCAGCGGGTCCCACAGTTCGGGTGCGCCGTCGACGGACAGGATCGCGGTGGTCTCCACGGCGGTGCCGCTCTCGTTGTTGAACAGGAACGCCGTGTCCGTACCCCGGGTGACGCGGAGCACCCGCACCGCGTCGCGGGGCGGTTCGAGGACGGCGGCGGCGACCCCCGCCGCGTGCGTGGCCGCCCGCAGACCGGAGACGTCCGCCACCCGTACGGCCTGTCCCGCGCCGTACCGGCGGCTGCCCGGCACCGCGTCCCCGAACAGGTCGGACAGCCCGCGGGCCAGGGAGCGGTCGTTGCCGTCGGCGTCGTCGGCCGGCAGGTCACCGACCGCGACGACGGTGCCGCCCGCGCGGACGAAGGAGGCCAGCGTACGGATGCAGGCCGCGTCCAGTGTGTACGTGGCCGGCAGCACCACGAGGTCGTAGCGGGCGGCGCCCACGGCGAGGCCCCCGTCCCGCACCTGGGCCCGGCACAGCAGCTGCTCGTCACCGGCCAGTGCGCCCTCGTGGAGGAGGTCGAAGTCGACCTGGGCACGCTCCAGCGCGTATGCCGCGTCGGCGAGCGCTCCGTCCACCTCGCCCTGCCGGTCGGTGCCGGTCCACTGTTCGGTGGCGCGCTGCGGCTGGAGCAGCGCGGTCCGTGCGGCGGAGGTGCCGCGGCCGGCCTCCATCACCCGGCCGATCCACTCGGCGAGCGGCCGCATGGCCCACCACCAGGGGGCCCGGGGGCCGAACGGCGGCGGGAAGTAGACGCGCGTCTCGTCGGTCCACAGCGCGTGCAGCACCGTCAGGTTGACGCCGCGGGTGGCCTGCGCGCCGACGGTCGCGTGCACGAACGAGGGCGTGACCTGCCAGCCCATGTTCCCGAACATCTCCAGCAGGGCCCGGTCGCGGCCCATCTGATGGGCGACGGACACCGGGTTCCGGGGGATCATGGTCTGCTCGCCGGCCACGTACTCGGCGGTGATGATGTCGCCCCCGGGCACCTGCGCCCACTGGTTGACCTTGTGCAGGTCCCCGGTCGACGGGATCCGCTTGGCCGGCGCCGTCTCGTCGTACAGGGGATTGGTGATCAGGGCGACCCCGCGCTCGTCGTACCAGCGTGCCTGCCGCTCGAAGTACCGGGCGAACCGGTTGGACACGGCCTGCCAGAAACGGCCGCGGGCTATCCGGCCACGGCGCCCGAGGTCGTCGAAGGCACTGGCGTAGGCCACTCCCGGCTCGACCCCGACGTCGCGCAGCGCCCGGTCCAGCGTGGGTGACCACGGCAGCCGCTTGAAGTGGGCCTCGGCGGAGGCGAAGAACGGCTCGTCGTCCCAGAACCCCGGCACGACGGTGCCGAAGTACCGGCCGAAACGGCGGTGGTACTCGCCGGGCACGATGTCGAGGAACAGCTCGACGGGTTCGTCGTCGAGCAGGTCCACGTAACTGCGGCTGTAGCCCTGGCTGTCGTCGACGAGCGTGGCTCCGCCGAAGAGGTCGACCTGCCAGCGGCCGGCGGGGACCTGCCAGGTGGCGTCCCCGTCGAGCCGGCTCGTCAGGTCGACGACGTCGGAGGCATCGGCGGAGCCCGCGGGCCGGGCCGCTGCGGCAGCCGCCTGGGCGGCGAGCGCGGCACGCTCGGGGAAGTCCCCGGCGGTGTCCGGGGTGTCGAAGGACGACGTGTACAGGGTGCTGCCGTCGGCCGCCGTGACGGACAGGCTGTCCCACAGACCCCGCTCGTCCCCGACAGCGCGCACACCGACGCTCCCCGAGGCGTACCGGTCGTCGGTGACGGTGCCCTTGTCCCGGCCGTCCAGTGTGACGGACAGGCTGTCGCCGCGCACGGAGACGGTCAGCGTGTGGAACTTCGTCTTGTTGAAGCCGTCGGTGCGGGTGCTGCGCAGCAGCACCACCGGCTCGGTGTCCTGGGCCAGACGGAGCACGGTGACCACGCCGGTCTGGTCGAAGCCGACCGCGTACCCGCCGAGCCCGTCGGCGGTGGCGCGGACGACGAGTCCGGCGGCGGTGTGGTCGGCCTTCGCGCTGCCGCTGACGGTGCAGTCGGTCCAGCTCTCGCCGCCACGCAGCACGGCGGCGCCGCCCAGCACTCCGGCGTCCGCGACCAGGCGGCCCGCCTCCACGCCCACTCCGGTGCTGCGGCGCAGGTCGAGGGTGGCCGGCCCCTCGACCACGGTGGTCGACCGCCACAGGGCCTTCAGCCGCAGATCGGGCCGCGGCGAGTAGGTGCGGGAGCCGACCGTGCCTCCCTTGACGATGTATTCGCCGGCCCGGCCACTCGGGAAGTGGTCGTCGTTGAACAGCCACACCCGCATACCCGTGCGCTCGGCGGTGCGCAGGACATGGCCCACGATGTCGAACCACCCTTCGGTGAAGAAGACCGGTTGCATCTCGGCGTTGTCGAAGGAGAACAGGACGACCTCGTACATGCCCTTGGCCCGCAGGTCGGCCATCTGCCGGTCCACCAGGTCCGGGGTGACGGGACCGTTCCAGTACCAGTAGACGGTGGGCCGGCTGTCCTTCGCGGGGTCGGCGAAGCCGGCCGCGGTGTATCCGCTCCGGGCGGCGGCGGACGCTGCCGCGGAAGCGGGACCCGCCGCCCAAACGGCCGCGGGCAGCCCCGTCGCGAGCGCGCCGCCGGCGAGGCCGGCCGCCGCGACGAAGGTGCGTCTGGGCAGCGAGTGGTCGGACTGTGGTGCGGGCATGAAGGGCCTTTCTCTGTCTGTGCGGTGGAGCGGTGTGGAGCGGTAGCGCGATGCGGTTCTCCGGCGGCCGGCGGGAGGCGTGGCGGGGCCCGGTCACGCGGCTCCGGGACGACGGCGCCGTTCGCCGGGTGGAGAGGCGCGGCGCGGAGCGGATGGACGGAGGCGGCGTGGCCGGTGGCGGACATCTGCCGGCCCGGGGTGGGGGCCGGTCGTGGCGGGCCGTCCGGCACGGCGGGAGCCGCACGCGACGGGCGGCCCGTCGAGCCGTCGGGGGAGTGGAGCGGTGAGTGTGGCTCAGCCCGAGGCCAGTCGCGCCACCTCCGCGGCGCTCAGCGCCCGGTTGTGCAGCCGGAAGTCGCGCACGGCGCCGTGCAGGTACGGGTGGGTGGTGTTCTGCGACCGGCCCAGGTAGTTCCGGGTGGTCGCGCCGAGCAGCAGCGGACCACTGACCATCGCGGTGTTGCGGCCGGCCTCCGTGCCGTCGACGTACAGCACGCCGGTGCCGCCGCCCAGCGTCAGCGCCACGTGCGTCCACCGTCCGACGGGCAGCGGCTCGGCGGAGTCCACGACGTCCTCCGCCTCCATGCCGGCGATCTTCAGCGCGGCGCGGGCGTGCCGGGCCCCGGTGGTCGCGGCGAGGAAGAGGTAGGTGTCCTTGTGGTACCCGAGATCGAAGACGCGGGCGGACGCCGCGAGGCTGTCGACGCGGACTCGGACACTGACGGTCAGTTCGTCCAGGCCGCTCAGCAGCCCGGACGGCAGCGCGAGGTGGCCGCTGACCCCGTCGAACGCCACGGCGGTGTCCTCGCCGTCACGTGTCCAGGTGGCGCCGCCGGCGAGCGTGGCGTCGGCGAAGGTACCGGTGGTGTCGGCGGCCGTCGTGCCGCTGCCCTCCCGCAAGGGGTAGTCGGCGATGTCCCGTTCGCGGCTCGGCCGCGGGGTGTGGGCCCAGTACACGTTGTAGCGCTGGTGGTGGACCTCGTGGAACGGACGCAGCGTGACCGTGCGGCTGTCGGCGACGGCGGTGAACTCGGTGGGCCTGCCGGCAGTGGCGCGCAGCGTGTCGGGCAGGACCGTGGGGAGTGTGGCCAGGGCGGTGTCACCGTACTCCCCGGCCAGGACCAGGGGGCCGAGGGACAGCGAGGCCACCTGCGGATTGTCGGGGGCGGGACGCCACACGGGCCTGCGGGGCAGGACGAGTTCGACGGTGTCGCCGGTTCGCCACAGGCGCTCCACCGTGGCGTAGGTGCCGGGCCGCAGGGGGGCGACGGCCTGGCGCCCGTTGACCTTGAGGGTGGCGGGACGGCCGGTGTCGGCCACCCAGGACGGGATCCGGATCTTCAGCGTGAACCGCGCGGTGCCGTCGGTGACGGTCAGGCGCGTCCGGTCGTCCGTCGGGTACGTGGTTTCCTGACGCAGCGTCACTCCGGCGTCGGACCAGTGCACCTCCGAGGGAATGAACAGGTTCACGTACAGGGCCGGTGACGACTGCGATGCGTTCGAGCGGAAGTAGATGCTGTCGGCGAACTTCGTGTGCGTCTCCAGCCCGGTGCCGTGGTCGCAGGAGAAGTTGTCGTAGTCGCCGCTGTAGCTTCCGGGAGCCGCGCCGAGGCCGCCCTTGGGCTGCCGCTCGGAGCCTGCCCACAGACCGGTGTAGTACGTGACGAAACCGTGCGCGGAGTCCGGGTCCTGCTCGCCGAGCATCTGGTTGTAGAGGGTCCACTCGTAGTGGTCCATGTACTCGGCGCGCTGCGGCCGGTGCAGGAAGAGCTGCCGCCCGAGTTTCAGCATGTTGTAGCTGTTGCAGTTCTCGCAGGTCACCTCGGAGAGCCGGCTGACGATCTCGTCCGGCGGACCGAAGAGTTCCTGGTTGGAGTTGCCGCCGATGGCGTAGGAGTGGTGCCGGACGACCGCCGTCCAGAACGTGTCGGCGATGTCCAGGTACCGGGGGTCCCCGGTCGCCTCGTAGCCGGGCACGGCGCCGACGACCTTGGCGATCTCGGTGTTGGCGTGCCGGCCGGCGAGTTCGTCCCGGCCGGCGGCCAGAGGTGTGTACAGGTCCTCGTGGTCGAAGCGCTGGGCGGTGCGCAGATGGGCGCTGTCGCCGGTGACCTGATAGAGCCGGGTCAGTACGTCGTTCATGCCGCCGAACTCGACCTTCAGTACGGTCTGCATCCGCTCCTGGGACAGCGGCGCGGTCCGCGCGTCCACCCAGGCCGCCTTCTCCAGCAGGATCTCGAACGCCTCCCGGTTGCCGCTCAGGAGGTACTGGTCGAGCAGCCCGGCCATGATCTTGTGCAGGGTGTAGTACGGCGCCCACGGCTTGCCGCCCGCCTCCAACTGGTCGAAGACCGACTCCGGGAAGGCGGACAGGTAGCCGCGGTGGAATCCGGCCGAGGGTGCGGCCTGCTGACACTGCGCCAGCGCGGAGACCAGGGCGCGGCCTTTGCCGGCGTAGGCGGTGTCACCGGTGTTGGCGTGCGCCTGGGCGAGGGCGCTGAGCAGATGGCCGGTGGTGTGTCCGCGCAACTGCACGTTCGGCGCCTCCCAGCCGCCGCAGGGTTGCGCGGTGGAGGGCAGGCCGACGTTGGTGCGGAAGGTGTGCAGGAGCCGGTCGATGTCGACGAACAGGAGGTAGGCGCAGGTACGCCGCATGTTGGCCAGGAAGGGACTGTCGAGCAGACGCACCTCGGAGAGCGGGAAGGCGGTGAGGACCGGGCTCGCCCCCGATCTCTCGGTGCCCTCGGGGTCCGCCGAGGCGGTGACCGTGGCGGGGGCCGCGTGTGCGGACGGATCCATGGGGGAGGGCAGTGCGGTGACGGCCGCCGCGGCCGACGCCGCGAACATGATCTGACGGCGGGACGGGGTGACGGGGACGCGCTGAGCGGGCACGCGCTGAGCTCCCTTCGGTGGGCAGCAATGCGTTGAATCGCCTGGGCTTTTGAATCGTTAAATTCACTGCGGGGGAGACGGTAAGCGTGAGCCCATGGGTCGTCAAGGCTTCTCACAAGAACTGATCAGTAGGCTCCGTGTTCGGTCTGTCGTGCATCAATGAAGCGGAGTCCGGGGCCTGTTGCGTCGCGAGGTGCGGAGGCTGTTGACGTGCGAAGGAGGACTGGGATGAGAGACAGGGTCGCGATTTTGAAACGTTCAATTCCTTGTGTGTCCGTCTTGACGAACAGAGGTGATCAAGGGGGGCCGGGCGCGGTGATCAGCCCGGGTGGTGCCCGGGCCGGGGCCGGATGCCGTGGTTGCGGGCGCGGCGGCCGTAGGGCACCGAAACGAACTCCTCCAGCCCGAGCGCACCGCCCGCGACCTGGCCGTCCAGGTGCCGGGCGAAGCCGACGACGTCCGTCGGCTCCTCGCCCGCCAGCCAGTGGAGGAACAACGTGAACACATCGCCCAGGAACTGCGTCTGCACGGGACTGCTCTCCCGGCTCCCGGCGGTGATCACCGCCGACAGCTCGCTCATGCGCCGCTCGGTCGTGGCGAACGTGCCCACCTCGATCGCCCTCTTGAACGCGTCGACCACGACCGGCAGCACCTGGGACCACAGGTGCTGCTCGGCCGCGGCACAGAGCTTGCTCCCCCAGACCGCCGCCGACCACAGGGCGTCCGCGTCCTCGAGCCGCGTGGCACACTCCGCGAGCGAGGCGAGCAGGGGCGCGGCGATCTCCCAGGCACCGATCCCGACGAGGATCGCCACCGAGTCCCGGTAGTGACCGAGGGCCTCGGCGTCCCGGCCGCGCAGCCTCAGCGTCTCGGCGATGTCCCAGTGGAAGCTCGCCGCCTCCCTCGGAACGCCGAGCTTCTCCGCCTGCGCGAGTCCGGTGGAGGCGAACCGCGCGGCGGTGTCGAGGTCGCCCTTGTCGCGATGGGAGATGGACAGCCTGCCCACGGCGGCCAGTTCCTGCTCGTCGTCATGGGTGGTGCGCGCCAGTTCCAGTGCCTTGGTGGCGGCGTCGATCGCGGCGGCCGGATCACCGGCGATCTGGTGGAGGATCGCCTCGTCCAGCAGGAAGGCGGCCTGCTGCGTCCGGTCGTCCAGCTCGACCGCGCGGGCGAGGCCGTCCCGGGCATGGCTCATCGCCTCGTCGTAGCGCCGCAGCCGCTTGCTCAACTGGCCGAGCACACCGGCCGTCTGGAGCAGCCCGCTCTTGTCGTCCCGGCCGAGGTAGCAGTCCTGTGCCTCCTCGGCCAGCCGCCGTGCCTCCTCCCACTGGCCGTGCCGCATCTGGAGCTGTGCCATGCGCAGCAGGAGGTTCGGTCGGTTCTCGCAGGCCTCGCCGTAGGCCGTGCTGCGCCGGAAGTCGGCCAGCGCCGCCGCCAGGGCGTCACGCCGCTCGTGCCATGTGCCGGTCAGCTCGAACCGGGTGGCCCAGCGCCGGTCGGCGGTCTGTGGCGGGAGGGCCAGCCGCCCCAGCAGGCCGTCGATCCGTGTGACGAGTTTCCGTACCGCGTCCTCGTCCGCGATGTCGTCCCCGACGGTCAGTGCGAGCTCGTCCAGCAGGACATCCAGGCAGGACAGCGTGTCGCCGTGAGGTGTGCGCTCGACGGCGCGGCGCAGCGCCGTGATCTCACCGCGCAGGAGGCGGGCCATGGCGCCGCGATCCGCGCGTGCGACGCGCGCGAGCATCGCGCACTCGGCGAGCGCGGCCTCGCCGGCGGTCGCGGCTCGGTCCCGCCACTGGTCCAGCCGTCCGTTGGCGGTGCCCACGTAGATGTACGACCGCTCGATCCCGGAGGGCAGCCCGGTGCCGACGACGGCCTCGCAGACCCGGGTCTCCTCCGCCGTGATGCGGTGCACGACCGTACGGCCGAAGTCGGCTGCCCGCTTCGACGGGATGCTCCACAGCGAACCGATGTAGCCGCGGGCGCCGACCCGGACGAACTCCCGGCCCACACCCGTCCAGGACTGGCAGGAGTTGTTGAACACGATGGGCCGGTGGCGCAGCGTCAGCCACTGCGGAATGCGCCAGTTCTCCAGGGCGAACTGCTCGCCCAGCACGATCCCGTCGTCCGTTCCGTGCGTGTTGAAGAACAGCAACTCGACCGGCAGGTCCCGGGGCAGCGTCAGCAGAGCACCGAGCATGAGCTCGCCCGGGCCCGGCAGCAGGATGGGATGGGTGAAGTGGCCGCCTACCGAGCGCATCACGTCCTCGGTCTCCGAGACCCGGAAGAAGCCGGGGTCGAACACGAGGCTGAAGGTGCCGGCCGATCGTTCGATGCCTTCGCTGTACACCTCGTTGAGGATGATCAGGACCGGGTCGGCCGCGACGTGCCCGATGGGCTTGCGCGACCAGTCGGCCTCCGCGGAACGGACGAACGAGTACGGCAGACCGGTGGTGAACGCGGTGAGCCTGCGCTCGCCGACGGCGGTGACCGCGGCCGGTGGAACCTGCGCGGTCACCGCCTCTTCCAGAGCCCGGTAGGGGTTTCTGCCGCCGGTGGACAGCCACCGCCGCAGTCTCCCGCCGGCGTCGCCCCTCGTCTCCTCCGCTTCCTCGTCGACGGCACGCCCGCTCGCGGTGATCCGCCGCTGCTGCTCGTCGACCGCTCGCCGTACCGGCTCCAGGTCCGGCGGCGGCGTGACCACCAGGCGCGCGCCGCGATGATGGGCGTACACCGCGCCCAACAGGGCGTTCACATCGGCGGTGTTCTCGACCAGCGTCGCCTCGTCGGAGTCCGAAGCGGCCTGCGCGAACAGCTCGTCGAGCGGTGCCGTGGCATGTTCCACCGCACGCAGCGGAGCACCGGTGCGCAGCGCGGTGAACAACGCGACGACGAAGCTCGCGGGGTCGTGTGCGCAGACCTCGATCGTGTGTCCCGGTTCGCCGCCCGGGGCGCGCAGCGACCGCCAGGCCACGGTGGTGAGTTCCGCCAGTGTGTTCCAGCGAAGCCGCAGCCTCTGCGGGATGTCCGCGAACATCTCGCCGCCCCGGTCGCCGGCCTCCTCCCCGGTGTGCGCGGCGTGCAGGCGGTTCGCACCGTCGCGGAGCGCGGGGTCGAGGGTGTTGAGCTCATCGGGACTGAAGTCGGCGAGGAACACGGCGCGTTCGATGCCCATCCGCGACAACAGCCCGGACACCATGTCGTTGTGCTTGACCCAGGAGCGGTATCGGCTCAGGGCCTTGCCGAGCCGCTGGTGCTCGGCGATGTCCAGCAGTGTCCGCCGCTGCACTTCCGGGCCGCCGGCCAGCACCTCCTCCAGCCCCAGCCGCGAACCGATGCGCTGCATGGACCTGTCCTGGCTGCGTTTGAACTCCTCGTACAGCTCGATGAACTCGGCCTCCGCCATGGGCGGAGGTTCGACCGCGACGACGGGCGTCAGCCGGTCCCCGGGGAGGCAGGACACCACGACGGCCGCCTCCCGCATCTGGTCGGGGCGGCACACCACGACCGTGTCGCCCACGTCGAACACCGGCAGACTGGTCAGTGTCAGGACCACCTCGCAGCCGCCTGCCGGCAACGACACGCGCACCTCGTGGCCGTCGATCGCACACGGCGCGGACGCCTCGACGGTGAGCGTGACCCGATCGGGCAGGGAGTAGGTCACACCCCGGTCGGAGGGTTGCGGGTTCCCCTCCACCTCCAGGCACCACTCCACCGGGACGTCCAGGGCGAAGCGCAGCCGGAGCGCGACGGCGGGTCCCTCGTCCGGCAGTGCGTCCACCGTGAGTTCCCGTGTCCCCACCCCGAGGTGCTGTCCCACCCGAGTGGTGGCCGTCTCGGCGACGGGCGGTGCGGCGGGCCGCACCCCCTGGCCGAGCATCCGCTCACGCAGCGGGAGCGGAGGCTTGCGGTGCATATCGAGCAGGGCCGCACCGAGGAGCCCGCCGTCGAAGCGGAACCTGATCCCGTGCGACGGGCCGAGATCCACGGCCTACAGTCCGTGCACGTAGGAGTCGACGAACGAGTACCGTGTCCGCTCCGGCGGGGTGCCCCAGGAGCGCAGCTGTGTCCGGGCGCGCTCACGTCCCTTGCGCACCATGGAGTTCACCAGCACCGGCGTCGACACGCCGACGTACAGAGCGCCCCAGTAGGTGGTCGCCGGCAGTACCAGCGCCAGGACACCGCCGAGCGCCGAGAAGGCGAGCGAGACCGCGAGGTAGAACCACGACCACTGGAACCGATCGGGATCGTTGCGGATCTCGTAGAGCCGAACGATCTCCGGCGCCAACGCGCCGACCATACCCAGCAGGAAGACGGCCACAGAGCTCATCCTCCACACCGTACCCGAGAGCCCTCGGCAAGTCCCGTGTGTCACTGGCGACTTGGTGTGATCCTCAGGTGCTGTTCAGCCCGCTGACGGATCCCTCCGCGGACCTCTGGTGCCCGAACGCCCCCCAGGCGCGCGGACTGAATCGGCCCGGCTTCCCGCCGCAGGCGGGGCGTGACGGATGCCTGGCAGCTCGACGAGGCGAGTCGTGATGAAATGGGTGAAATGTGCAAAACGGACGCGAGTGTGCCGTTGAGGCCCGGTGAGTAGCCAGAGGCGTGATGGAGGATTGACTGCATGGCGACGATCCATCGCCGCACCGACACCTTGCCCGTGGGAGCGATCCTGGCATCGGTCGGTGGCTTCTTCGACGCGTACACGTTTCTCCGCCACGGCGTGTTCGCCAATCTCCAGTCGGGCAACGTGGTGCTGTTCTGCGTGCAGGCCACGGCCCGGCACTGGCACGCGGCGGTCGTGCTGCTCGTTCCGGTCGCGGCCTTCGTCGTCGGCGTGCTCGCCGTGGAGGTACTCGGCGTTCCCCGTGTCGGGCGGCTCGTGCGCCGGCCGCTACGGCTGGTGCTGACGCTCCAGATCGCACTGCTCGCAATGATCGCGGCACTGCCCGACGGTGCGCCGGCGCCGGTGACGACCGTGACGGTGTCGTTCGTCGCCGCGTTGCAGTTCTCGACCTTCACGACACTGCGCGACGCCCCCTACGCCACGGTGATGACAAGCGGGAACCTCCGTACCAGCGTCGTCGCCGCGTACCAATGGACGGTGGGCAAGGACCCGGCGGCCGCGCGGCGCGCGGGACGGTATGCCGTCATGGTCGGCGCGTTCGCCGTCGGCGCTGTGGTCGGCGCCATTTGCACCCGTACCGTCGGCACACCCGCGATCGCCGTGGCCGCCGTCCTCCTCACCGCCGTTCTCGTGATGCTGGTCCGAGAGACGCGGCGACTGGAACGCCGCCGGACGGGCATGGAGCCGTCCTCCTCGACCCCGTCCCCGAACGGCCGCTGAGTCGCGTCGTCACCCGATGACGTCGTTCGGGGTGTCCAGGAGGATCTTGACGTGCGTGATCTCGGCTTCTTCGTGATCACCTCGGGCATCCATGCCATGGCGTTCCCGAAGCGGTCGGTACCCCTTCGGATCACCGCTGCACGGGCACCGTGCCGGCCACGGTCCTCATGTGGCCAGCAGCCCGAGGAGACCCACGACGGCCAGCGCCGTGGTGACGGTGAGCGCACCGGAGACGTGAGCACTCCACCAGCGCACTCGCGGCATGGCGGAGGCCGGTATCAGGTCCCGGTCCAGACGGCGGAGTGCGGCCTTGTAGAGGGCCATGTGGACGGTGCCCAGGACGCCGACCGCCGCCAGCGGGCCGGCGATCGAGTGGAGTGTGGTCATGTCCGTGCAGACCTCCCCGCCGACGGTGGAGAGAGAGCCGGTTCGGGCAGCGGCGGCCGGGGCCGGTCCGGCAACGGGCGGCAGGCGGCCGCGGCGCGGGTCATCGCAGTGTCCTGACGACGAGGTACGCGTTCAACGCGATGATCAGTACGGCCGCCGAGGTGGCCGCCGCCAGCGTCCCGCGGCGGTTGACGAGCTCGCCCATCAGCGCCCGGTTCCCGGTGAAGACCACGAGCGGCACGAGCGCGAAGGGGACGCCGAAGGACACCACGACCTGGCTCGCCAGGAGGGCACGAGTGGGGTCCACGCCCAGCAGCAGCACAGCGATCGCGGGTGCGAGCGACACCAGGCGCCTCAGCCACAGGGGGATCGATCTGCGCAGGAAACCCTGCATGACGATCTGGCCGCTGTAGACGCCCACGCAGGAGGCGGCGAGTCCTGACGCGAGCAGGCCGACTCCGAAGACCGCCGCGGTGAGCGATCCGTACGCGGTTCCGAACGCGGTGTGCGCGTCGGCCAATGAGTCGACGCCGGCTCCCCGCAGCGGAGTCGCCGCCATCAGGATGGCCGCGTTGACGACCGCCGCGACGCCCAGGGCGACGACGACGTCCACCATGCTCATCCGCACCGCGAGCTTCCGCCGCGTGCTGTCCTCACGGGGCAGGAGTTCCTGGGTGAGGGCGGAGTGGAGGTAGATAGCGTGCGGCATCACGGTGGCTCCGACGATCCCGACCGCGAGCAGCGCACCGTCCTGACCGGGAAAGCCCGGCACCAGGCCGTGTACCGCCTCGGAGGCGTCGACGCGGGCGCGAAGGGTCTGGTACACGAACGCGGCGAGGACCACGGTCAGCAGAGCTGCGACCACCGCCTCAAACCGGCGGCGGCCGCGCTGACGCAGCATCAGGATGAGCAGCATGCCACCGGCTGTGAGGAGCCCTCCCGCCCACAGCGGAACGCCGAACAGCAGCTGCAGGCCGAGGGCGCCGCCGACGACCTCGGCCAGGTCGGTCATGACGACGACCACCTCGGCCTGCAGCCACAGCCCGATCCGGGCTGGTCGGCCCAGTCGTTCCCGGCACAGTTCCGGCAGGCTCATCCCGGTGGCGATGCCGAGTTTGGCCGACAGGTACTGCACCAGCATCGCCACCGCGCTCGCCGCGACGACCACCCACAGGAGCGCGAAGCCGTACCGGGCGCCGGCCGTGACATTGGTGGCGAAGTTGCCCGGGTCGACGTAGGCGACCGCCGCCACGCACGCGGGCCCCAGGAACCACGCCGCCCGCCGTGCCGGGAGGCGGTCCGCCCGGTGGCCGGTCGGTTGCCGGGCCGGTCTCTGACTGGTCATGAACACAACGGCTTCGCTCCCCTCGTGCCCGCTCCCGGTGCCGGTCAGTAGATGTTCGACGGTCGGACCATGCCTTCGGCGAGGTCGCCGAACCCGGGTGCCACGATCGCCCCCGGGTTCTGAAGGATCTCCTCGACCACCAGCGTCTCGGTGGTCAGCAGCAGCGCCGCGACGGAGGCGGCGCTCTGCAGTGCCGAGCGGGTGACCTTCAGCGGGTCGATCACGCCCGAGGCGAACATGTCGCCGTACTCCCCGGTGAGCGCGTCGAACCCGTGGCCCGTGGGCAGGACGGCGACGCGGTCGTGGATCTCCTGGCCGTCGTAACCGGCGTTGATCGCGATCCAGCGCAGTGGCTCGCCGAGGGCGCGGCGGACGATGTCCCGTCCGATGGCGACGTCTCCGGTGAGCTCCAGCCGGTCCAGTACCGACGCGCACTGCGCCAGGGCCGTGCCCCCGCCGGCGACGATGCCTTCCTCGAGCGCTGCCCGGGTGGCGGACAGCGAGTCCTCCACGCGGTGCTGCATCTCCTTGAGCTCCACGCCGGTGGCCGCTCCCACGTGGATGACGGCGACGCTGCCGGACAGGCGGGCGATGCGCAGTTGAAGACTCTCTCGGTCGTGCTCGTTCTCGGCCCGCTCCAGCTCCCTCTTGATCTGCTCGATGCGGGCCGAGACGGCCTCCTCGGACCCGGCACCGCCGACCAGGGTGGTGCCGGCCTCGGTGACCGTGATCCGGCGGCAGCGGCCGAGCTGTTCCAGCCGTACGGCGTCCAGGCTCAGGCCCGTGTCGGCGGTGACGACGCTTCCGCCGCTGAACACCGCGAGGTCTTCCAACTCCGCCACGCGCCGGTGGCCGAAGCCCGGCGCCCGCACCGCCACCGAGCGGAAGGTGCCGTGCACGTTGTTCGTCACGAGCATGCCCAGGGCCGGGCCCTCCACGGTCTCGGCCAGGATCACCAGCGGGCTGCCGCTGCGGGTGACCTGTTCGAGCACCGGCATCAGGGTCTGGACCGCCGAGATCTTCTCATTGGTGAGCAGGATGTAGGGGTTCTCGAAAACCGTCTCCATACGGTCCTTGTCGGTCACCATGTAGGGCGAGAGATAGCCGTGGTCGAACTCCACACCGTCCACGAAGCTCACGTCGAGCCCGAAGGCCGGAGACTCCTCCACCGTGACGACACCGGTCCGGCCGACGCGGCCCATGGCCGCCGCTATCGTGCCGCCGATCTCGGTGTCGCTGTTGGCCGACAGCGTCGCCACGTGGGCGAGGTCCGACTGGCCGGCGATCTGCCGGGCCTCCTCGTGCAGGGCGCGGACCACCGCCTCGACCGCCTTCTGGATGCCCGTCTTGAGGAACATCGGGTTCGCGCCGGCGTCCACCGCACGCAGCCCCTCGCGCACGAGGGCCTGGGCGAGGACCGTGGCGGTCGTCGTCCCGTCCCCGGCGACTCCATTGGTCTTGTTGGCGACCTCCTTGACCAGCTGGGCACCCATGTTGGCGAACGGGTCGCGCAGCTGGATCTCCCGGGCGATGGTGACGCCGTCGTTCGTGATGGTGGGCGGCCCGGTCAGCTTCTCGATGACGGCGTTGCGCCCCTTGGGGCCCAGCGTCACCCTGACGGCGTCCGCGAGAGCGTTGACGCCCGCCTCGAGGAGCTGCCGCGCTTCGACGTTGAAACGCAGGTCTTTGGCCATGTCGGTCCTCTCGAAGATCGGTGTGGGGATCTCCGCGTGTGCCGCGGGGTGAGGGTGGGGAGCCGTACGGCGGCGGTGGCGGCGGCCCGGGACGTGGCGTGGAACACCGACCCTCCGCGGGTCCACGGGGAGCCGCCGCCGGCGGGCTCGGATCAGGGCACGAGGACGGCCCTGCCGCGCACGCGTCCGTGGTCGAGGTCGTCCAGGGCCTGCGTGAACGCGTCGAGCGGATAGCCGACGGTGTGCAGGGTGACCTGGCCGCGTGCGGCGAGCGCCATGAGTTCGGCCAGCTCGGTGTATGAGCCGACCAGATTGCCGACGAAGTTGATCTCGGCGGAGATGATGTCGATGGTCGGTACGCTGAGCACACCGCCGTAGCCGACGACGTGGTAGTCGCCGGCCCGGCGGAGCATGGCCACGCCGTCCTCCAGGGCGCCTCCCTCGCCGACGAAGTCGACGACGACTTCGGCGCCCTGCTCACCGGTCAGCTCCCGCACCCGCTCCACGTGGGTGCCGTCGGCGACGACGGTCCTGTGGGCGCCTAGGGTCTCGGCGAGCTTGAGGGCCTCCGGCGAGCGGTCGACGACGATCAGCTCGGCGGGCGACAAGGCGCGCAACGCCTGGACACCGATGTGACCGAGCCCTCCGGCGCCGATGACCACCGCCTTGTCGCCGGGTGCCAGCCGGCCGGCCGCCTTCTTCGCCGCGTGATAGGCCGTCAGACCGGCGTCAGCGAGCGCCGCGACATCGGCCGGCGCGAGCCCGGCATCGAGCTTGACCACCGCGCGCGCATTGGTCCGTACGAGCTCGGCGAAGCCGCCGTCGGCGTCGATACCGGGGAAGGCGGAGCTCTCGCAGTGCACGTCGTCGCCGCGGCGGCAGGCCGCGCAGAGCCCGCAGGTGACCAGCGGGTGCAGGATCACCGGGTCGCCGACGGCCACGTTGGTCACGGCACCGCCGATCTCGTGCACCCAGCCGGCGTTCTCGTGGCCCTGGATGTAGGGGAGTGCGACGCCGGTCTTCGCCTCCCACTGCCCCTCCACGATGTGCAGGTCGGTGCGGCACAGACCGGCTCCGCCGACGCGGACGATCACATCGAGCGGACCGGTGATCTTCGGTTCGGGCACCTCCTCGACCACGGGCGTGCGGTGGTATTCGTGGAGCCGTACGGCCTTCATGCGGCACCTCCCGCCGAGTCCGCCCTGGTGTTGTCGAGTGCTACGGCCGTGGTCCCGGCTGCCGTGCCGTACCGCGTGGCGAGCAGACCCTCACAGATCTCGGTGTTGGCGCCGATGCCGACGGCGGTGGTGCGGCACCGCCTCAGGTGCGCCTCCATGTCGACGGGGAGGACGGGGCGTCCTTGCTCGTCGGTGAAGACGGGATCGACACCGTCGGCGGGCAGACCCAGCGCCCTGCGGCGGCGCACCAGGGTGACGGTCAGCCGATCGGGCAGGTCACGCAGGCGGGCCTCGGCCATCTGGCGGACGGTCCACCCGTGGCCGGTCAGGCGCCGCCCGAGGCGCGCCTGCGCGGCCAGACAGCCCTTGCGCAGAAACGTCCGGCGCAGCTCGCCTAACCGGTCGGGGTCGGACAGCAGCGGGAACGCCTCGGCGAACTCCCGGCCGCACGCCACCCCTTGGTTGATCTCGTCGGAGGCGAAGTGGTCCTCCAGAACGACCGTCACGTCGGTAACCCACGGCAAAGCCGCGAGCATCCGGCGGGCGTCCTCCACCATGAGCCAGGCGAAGTTCGGGGCACAGAAGTACGTGGGCAGCCGCAGCCGCGCCTCCACGCGACCGCTGTCGATGCTGACGCTGCGGACGAAGCCGAGTTCGGTGATGGGACGGTCGAGCTCGGGGTCCAGGACCGTGGCGAGGGCGGCGGTGACCGCATCTGACCGCTCGGCCGCCTCGACGGCGACGGTGGCCCCGACGGTGCCCCGGGTCATGCCGGCACCTGCCCGGCGGACATCCTGTCCGTCTGTCCGGCTACCACGGCGACCTGGGCGCTCTCCGGCACCTTGATGTCGTACAGACGCGCGAGGTTCAGACCGAGGATCTTGCGTTTGACGCCGGTGGTGAGAACCCCGTACTCGGACTGAAGGTCCTCGGGAATCTGGAAGTCGACGAACTTCTCCACGAGCCAGCGCGGGCTCCAGATGGCGTAATCGCTGCCGAAGGTGATGCGGTCCTCGTCCAGCCAGTACAGCAGTTCGCCGAGGACCTGCGCGAAGTAGCGCGGCCGGGAGTGGATGAACGGCATGACCACCGACAGGCCGGCGTAGACGTTGGGCTCCTGGGTGGCGATCCAGCAGAAGTCCTCCAGCCGCGGCAGACCGGAGTGCTCGACGATGAAGTTCAGCTCCGGGAAGGCGGTGGCGGCGTGGTCGACGTCGGCGACGTCGAAGGCGTCCCGGTTCAGAGGCCAGATGGTCGGGCCCTTGTGGATGTGGATGTTGCGGATCCCCAGCTCGGCGCACTTGGCGAGGTAGTCGTGAGCGCCCGGGTCGCTCAGCTTCCAGCCCTTGGAGCTGCCGCGCCACTCAGCTGTGTAGAGCTTGACCCCGCGCAGCTGCCACTGGGCCGCGAGCCGCTCCAGCTCGGCCAGTCCCGCCTCGCCGGCCCGGGGGTCGAAGGCGCCGTTGACGATCAGTCGGTCGGGGTGCTTGGCAGCCAGCCTGCCGTTGCGCTCGGTGGTGTTGAAACCGTCGGTGTAGAACTCGCTCAGATAGGTCGGCTGGAAGATGCCCACGTCCACGTAGCCGGTCTCGAACAGGTCGTGTACCAGATCCTGTTCGGAGTACTTGCGGAACTTCTCCAGCGGCCACACCCACTCGGCGGGGCTGAGGTTGCGCTGGTAGTCGTAGAAGCAGCGGATGAAACCCTCGCCGTACTTGTTGGCGGTGTTCTCCTCGCTGGCGTCCCAGAAGTGGATGTGGCCGTCGACCACGAAGTAGTCCACGCCGTCCTTGGTGTACATGTGCTGCCTCGACTTCCTGGTGATGTGGTGGGGTGGCCTGGTCCGGATGAGCAGGGGAGGGCACGCGCTGCCGGACGCGACCTCCCCCACTCGGTCCGCGCTACCGGACCGGCTTGAGGTCGAAGTCGATGTACTCCGCCGCCTCCTCCGGGCTGGCGAAGAGCATGGTCCGGTCGTCGAAGTGGACCATCCGGCCGTAGTGCGTCGACATGATCTCCTCGAAGTCCGACTGGTCGAACTCGAAGCCGATAGCCTCGGTGATCTCGTCGAAGTCGAACAGCAGCTTCCCCACACCGTCGACCCGGATCATCGACGGGTACTCCTGGACGGTCACGCTCGGCTTGCCGCGCATCACCTCGGCGACCACATGGCCGTTCTGGTTGTTCATCAGGGTCACGCCGCACATGTTGGAGAAGGTGCGGTCACTGCCGAACTTCGTGCTCCCGCCGGTGCTCACAGCGCCAGTCCCTTCGGCTCGGAGAGGTTCAGGTCGGACAGGAGGGTGCGCAGGCCGGCCACCGCGCCGTCCCACGAGTCGGCGAAGGTGACCACCCTGTCCTGGGGTTGTGACCAGATCGGTTGCAGCTCGTGCGCCGCGCGGACGCTCAGCGGCACCCAGGTGTCGAGCCAGCCCTGCATCACGTCGCGGTTGTGGTCGCCGTGGGTCTCGTCCGAGGTGAGCATGCGGAACAGCGCCCGGCTGTAGCGCAGGTCCCGGTCGTAGTCGTGCTCCCCGGTGCCCACCAGGGTCGGGGTGACGTAGTCCCCGTTGCGCGCGGAGACCTGCATCACGAGATGGCTGCGGAACAGCACGCCCACCAGCGACTCGAACACCACGTTGGCCGCGAACAGCGACTCCGCCCAGTCGCCGATGGCGGTCAGCCGCTCGACGTTCTCCCGCACCCCCTGCCAGACCGGGTCGGTGTGCCACGCCTGTCGGTGGACCGCCCCGTCGAACGGGATGCCCGCCTCGGACAGGTCCAGGTTGTACAGCGCCAGGTCCTGGGCGAAGCGCAGCTTGTGGGCGCTGTTCACCGCGATCGCGGTGTTGATCATGTTGGTGGGAGCGGAACGCTGCTCTGAGGTGAACACGTGCATGCCCAGGCCGTGTTCGGCGTGCATCCACGCGCCCAGGTGCCGCTCCAGGAACTTCACCCAGGCCGCCGACCAGCCGCGGTACGCGCTGGCCTTCTTCGCGTTGTCCAGGTTGAGCTGGATCTGCCGGACGACGTTGGAGTTGTTCCGGTAGATCGTCTGCTCCCACTCCTCGTTGGGGTCGAGGAAGCGGTGCCAGTCGCCGGAGCGCAGCTCGGTCCAGTCCTTGGGGTAGCCGCCCTTGCCGTCCGCGAACCCGTAGATCCAGCCCTGGCTCAGGTGGCGCTCGGGGTCCGGCTGCACGTCGACCGTGACGTCCTCGTACATCGTGGCCCGCTTCTTCTGGGGCGTGAAGTAGTTGTAGGAGCGGCTGGCGGAGCTGGGGAACTCCTTGAGGCCGGCCTCCGCCCCGGTGAATTCGATGCGAGGGAAGCTCTTGGTCACGGTCTTTTCGGTTGGGGCCATGAGCGCACACCTTTCTGTGACTCGCTGATGGTGCGGGGAGGGCGTTCGCCTGCTGGGCGTCAGTCGTCGGCGGCGGTGACGGTGAACTTGTCGAAGAAGACCTGGCTGTCCGGCACGCCCCTGTCCTGCAGCAGCGGCAGGGCCGCGTCGATCATCGGCGGGGGACCGCAGAGGTAGAGGTCGCAGTCGGAGAGGTTCTCCTCCTGCCGGGCGAGGACATCGGTGACCAGGCCGGTCGCGCCGGTCCAGCCCCGCGGCCGGCTCTCGGAGAGGCAGGGCACGAAGCGGAAGGCGGGGAGCCGCTCGGCGATCTGTGCCAGTTCGTCGAGGTGGAACAGGTCGTCCTCGGTGCGAGCGCCGTAGTAGTAGACCGCCTCGCGCTCGTCGCCGCTGACCACCATCTGGCGCAACAGCGCCAGGATGGGGGCCATCCCGGCGCCTCCACCGACGAAGACCAGCCGGCGGTCGGAGCTCACGCGCAGGGTGAAGGTGCCGTACGGGCCGGTGACCTCCAGCGCGTCACCGGCCGTGATGCCGTCCTCGAGCAGGCCGGAGAACCTGCCGCCGGGGTACCGCTTGATGATGAACTCCAACAGCCCGTCGGCGGTGGGAAGGCCGGCCATCGAGAACGAGCGGTGCTCGTCGGTGCCCGGGATCGTGATGTCCACGTACTGGCCGGGGTGGAAGCGGAAGGTGGACTCCGCGGGCAGCCCGAGGCGCAGCAGAGAGATGTCGTGGGTGAGATCCCGCAGCGAGATGACCTGGGTCCGCACGGTGACCACCGGCAGGCCGGCTCGGATCATGTCCTCGTCGTAGTTGACGAGCTCGATCTCCGTGTCGCTGTAGACGTGCGACCGGCACAGCAGGACGTACCCCTCGTCCTTCTCGAAGTCGGGCAGCGCGAACGTGGAGTACCGGCCCATCTGCAGGTCGCCGTCGAGCAGGAAGGACTTGCAGGCCGAGCACTGGCCTTCCTTGCAGCCGTGGATCAACATGACGCCCTGCCGGAACGCGGCGTCCAGCACCGTCTCGTCCTCGTCGGCCTCGATCTCGATGCCTACCGGTTCGAACCGGACCTTGTGGGTGTCGGCCATGGTGCCGCTCCTCGGTGTGGAGGTCCCCGCCCCGGCACGTCCGGGGAGCGCGCCGCGGCGGGAACAGGTTCGGGTCGGCGTCAGGCCGCCGGGCTGACGTTCGGGTTCGCCCGGTAGGCGGCGACGTGCGCCTCACGCTCGGCGTCGGACATCTCGTTCAGCAGCACGTTGGGGCTGCTGAAGGTGATGCCGCGCAGGTCGTCGAGGGTCCACAGCTTCTTCGGGTCGTCCAGGTCCAGGTGCGGCTGTGGGACGAGGGTCCTGCCGTCGTCGCGGACGTAGCCGAGGCCGGAGACGACGTCGGCCAGGTCCTGACCGTGGTGCAGCGTCTCCCACTCGCGGTGGCCGGTGAGCCGGCCCATGTTCGGGGTCGGCGTGCCCTCGTACTCGGGGCGGAAGGCGACCTTGTCGGTCCAGTGGCAGGTCTCGGAGCAGTAGGTCCGCCACTGGCCGTCGACCTTGTCGACCACCATGTCCTCGCGGACGAGGCAGGGCACCATGCAGGTCCAGCACCGGTGCGGGTACTCGTAGCCGACGTCCTCGAACGCTATCGGCTTGTTGCGGCCGGGGTGGCGCAGCCGGTTGTACGCCTCCCACCAGCGGCCGAACTGGTTGTACCAGCCGGGGTACTTCTCCTCGAACCACTCGAAGTCCTGGTCGGTCATCGGGTCGATGCGCCAGTAGTTGACCGGCCAGCCGGTGGCGAAGAACTGGGCGACCCGGTGCACGTAGTGCTTGTTGTAGATCCGGTTCCAGGCCTCCTCGACCAGGTCGTGGGGGATGACCAGGCCGTACTTCTCCAGCGGGATCAGGTAGCTGCGGTAGTAGTCGTCGTAGATCCACCGACGCCACATCTCCGCGTAGCTGTCCCGGTCCTTGCGGCGGTCCTTGGTGCCGTACTCGATGAAGGTGCCGATGGCGGCGTCGACCACGCAGTGGTTGTTCCACCAGGCGTAGCGCAGGTCGCGTTCGAGCAGCTTGCGGTTGTCCTCGTCGGCCAGCGCCATCAGCAGGATGGAGTAGCCGTTGGAGATGTGCCGGGACTCGTCCGACTGCACCGAGTGGAACACGGTGGGCAGCAGGTAGTCGCCGTTGGCCGCGGCCTCCGAGGGCATGGCCACGAACAGGGTGTTGGTGAAGGCGGTCTCGGCGACCACGGTCAGGTAGATGTTGGCCGCGGTGATCGCGTCACCGGTGATGAACCCCTCGCCGAACTGCCGGCCGATCGTGCCCGCGTAGTTGTTCGCGAAGGCCTTCTCGGTGATGTCGAACCCGGCCGGGTCGATGTAGTGGTTCATGTACAGGCGCTTGAGGTTCATCTGGATCGTCGAGTGCCGCACCTCGTCGATCATCTGCACGGCCAGGCCGTTGTGGACCTCGGGATTGGGGACGGCGTCGATGGCCATCGGCATGGCCCGGGCGGCGGAGATCTCGGGGAACGGGATGATGGACAGGAACAGCTTCTGCCACTCCATCCAGCGCTCCTGCACCTGCCGGAACATGTTGCCGCGGATGGCGCCGTCCATCGCGCCGTAGACGCGGTTGTCCTTCTCCTCCTCCATCGGGAAGTAGGAGCGCAGGATCTGCTTGAGCGGGTCCTTCTTCGGGGCCTTGTCGAACTTGTAGTCGGTGCCGAACCGCTTCGCCGGGGTGGCGAAGGTCGGCTCCCACGAGAGTTCGGTGATCTTCTTGTGCGCCTTGCTGAGACTCTGTCGGCTCACTCCGTGCCTCCTGTGGCTGGGAAGGCGAGACCTCGGCGCTCCGCGACCGCGCCCAGGCCACGCCGGTGCGCCGTCCTTCACCCGGAACACGCGGGTTCCGGCGACGACGGCCCATGGGAGGAATGACAGCGGAGGGAGCGACCGCGTGCGGTCTCAATGTGAGACAGCGAATACGTGACTCTGCGCTCGCGGCCGGTTACGTGCACGAAACCCGCCTGCTACGCTCCCGCCACGTCAGGAGCCGGCCAGGGAGGCAAGGTGGCCTTGAGACACTCCGACGTTCCAGGTCCGGACCGCGGCCCCACCGCACGGCCGGACGTACTCGCGGCGGCACGGGAGCGTTTCCTCACCGCCGGCGCCGTCGACTCGGACAAGGTGCGTGAGACGATCGCGGCCTCGTGGTGGCGGTCCAGAAGCTGGAACGTGGCAGCCGACCGCGTCCAACTGCCCTACACCAAGGACCCCAATCTGGAGACGCCGCTGGTACACAGCGCCGCCCCGGTACTCCATCGCCTGCAGGAGCAGTTGAGCGACGTGGCGGTGAGCATCATCCTCACCGACGTCCAGGGAGTGATCCTGCACCGGGGCACCGACGACCGGGTGCTCGCAGACCATCTGGACCGGGTGCAACTGGCGCCCGGCTTCAGCTACGCGGAACAGTTCGTGGGCACCAACGGCATCGGCACGTCCCTGGAGGGAGGCCGGGCCACCGGGGTGTTCGGGCACGAGCACTACGCGGAGAACCTCGAGGACCTCGGCTGCGCCGGAGCCCCCGTTCGCCATCCCCTCTCCGGCCAGGTACTCGGAGTGGTCGACCTGACCTGCTGGAGCCGTGACGCCGGCCCCCTGCTGCTGACGCTGGCCAAGACAACTGCCGAACATATCGAGCAGGAACTGACGACGCTGGCCGGACTACGCGAATTCGCCCTGTTCCAGGAGTACTTGCGGGCCTGCCGGCGCAGCGGCGGCATCGTGTTCGCCCTCAACAACGACGTCGTCATGATGAACGACCATGCCCGCCAGGTGCTCGCGCCCGAGGACCAGGCCGCACTGCTCGGCACCGCGGCCGAGGCGATGTGGGGCGGCAGGCGCGCCTCCGTCGAGGTGGACCTGCCCAGCGGCGCGAAGGCGCGGATGTTCTGCGCCCCGGTGGACACCGACTCGGGGCCGGCCGGCGGCGTGGTGCGGGTCCGGCTGACCGAGGCGCCCCGGGAGCTGCCGCCCGGCGGTCCCGCCCCTCGTCCGCTGCTGCCGGGCCTCGTCGGCTCCGGTGCCCTGTGGCAGCGCGCCTGCGACGACGTGCGCGCCCACTACCGGAGCGGCGAGTGGATCACCGTGCAGGGCGAGCCCGGAGCCGGGAAGCTCGCACTGCTGCGGGCCGTGCACCGGCATCATGATCCCGCCGGCCGTTTCCAGGTGCTGGACGCGGCCGAGGCCGCCCGGCCCTCCGACTTCCTCACCCGCGTCCAGCAGGAACTCGACGAGCACGACGGGACGCTGGTGTTGCGGCACGTCGACCGCCTGCCCGGGGCGGGTGGTCGCGCCCTGGCGGCCCTTCTGCAACGGCAGCGCCGGGCTGCCGTCCGGTCCGGCCGGCACCGGTGGGTGGCGGCCACCCACCAGTCGCTCGACCACGACGAGGCCGATCTCCTGCGCGCCTTCCCCGGCACGGTGCAGGTCCCGCCGCTGCGTCACCACATCGAGGACCTGCGCGAGCTCGTTCCCTTCCTGCTCGTGACGCTGCCCTCGGCGGAGACACTCACCTGCTCTCCCGCCGCGCTGCAACTGCTCATGCGCAACGCCTGGCCCGGCAACGTCGCGCAGCTGCGGCAGGTTCTGCGCACCGTCGTGCAGCACCGCAGGGCAGGCGTGATCGAGCCCGGGGACCTGCCCCCGCAGTGCCGGTCGGTGACCCGCCGGGTGCTCAGCCCGCTGGAGGCCCTGGAGCGTGACGCGATCGTACGGAGCCTGATCGATGCGCAGGGCAGGAAGAACGAGGCCGCCCAGGCGCTCGGGATGTCCCGCGCCACCATCTACCGGAAGATCCGCGATTACGGCATCGACCTGCCGCGGTGACGGCGCCCGCCGGCGCCGTCACCGCCGGCGGGGCGGACGAGGCCGAGTCCCGCCCATGTCGTGCAGCGGTACGTCGATGCGGTTCACCGTGAACACGTGAGGTGACCTTCCCGGTGCACGATGTCCGGGACGTGGTATCGCAGCGCCCACCTCTGTGCCCGTCGGGCTGGACCCGGCGCTATGTGACGTCCCGCAGTCGCTGGGGATCGCATTCGAGCGTGGCGCGGTCCCACCGTCCGTGTTCGGCTGCCGCGTCGTAGGTGGTCTGCAGGAATCCGAGGAGCACGGCATCCGGGTCACCGGCGGTGCGCACGCTCTCGTACGGCAGGAGGAACTGGCCGTTCTCCCTGCTGTAGAAGGCATCGGTCGGAGTGACCGGGTGTTCGGCGAAGCCGTCGGGCTCCGGATAGGCATAGGCGTAGAAGGCACCCTCCTCGCCACCGCCGGGCCAGAAGCCGCAGCTGCTGAGCTCGTGGGAGTAGCCCTCCACCATCACGAAGTCACCGCAGTTCGGCGCGCCGCCCGGGTGTGGTGGCGCGGGGCGGCCGGAGAACCTCGTGCACGCCAGGTCCATGGCTCCCCAGAAGTAGTGCACCGGGCTGACCTTGCCGGTGAAGCGTGAGCGGAAGACGCCCATGACGCGATGGGCCTGCAGCAGCTGCTGCCAGAAGAGGCGAGCCGCGGTGGGGTCGTAGGAGGCGTGGCGGTCGTCCTCGGCGAACGGGATCGCGGGTTCCACTTCGTTCGGGTGGGCCTGGATCGGCGCCTCGATCCCCAGCTCGTTCAGGGCGCGCATCGTCTCTTCGTAGAACCGGGCCACTGGCTTCGGCTCCAGGGCCACCGTACGGACGGCACCGTCGCTGGTACGGATGACCAGCCGGCGGTCGATGAAGTCGAACTCGATGTCGAAGGCTCCGGAGCCGTACGGGATGGCGGAGGTGGTCAGCCCACGTGGACTGACATACAGCGTGACCTGCCACCAGTGGTTGATCAGCGGCGCGTGCGTCAGGCGCACCTTGCCGACGATCTGGGTCCACATGTGCAGGGTGTCCCTGGTCTCGGTCCAGTCGGCCACCCGGAGCCGCGGCCATGTCTCGCGTGTGCGCGTTGTCGGCAGGGTCACCGTTGTGCCTCCCGGATCGGCGTCATCGGTGTTCGGGACGGGCGTACCGGCCGGTTCGGCCGGTGGGGAGGGCCGACCGCCTGCACAGACGCCCGGGACGGTGAGGCTTCCTGGGGCCTGTCGCGGATGGGTTCCCTCCTCAGCAGACTCGCCTCCGTGCGCCGCAGGGGCAACTCGGACGCCACGGACACTCCCGGCAACGGCCAGAGACACCCTGACGTGGGCGAACGGCACCTCATTCGGCGGCTCGACCCGGGCCGGGGAGCGCTGGGCCGTGCGGATGACGGAGATCGCGCCGGGCGCGGTCGCCTGAGCCGGTGGCGCCGATTCCGCCTAGCCTGAACATTCGGGGAACCGGCACACAAAAGGAACACCATGGATCTCCAGCTCAAGGCCAACGTCGCCGTCGTCACCGGGGCGAGCAAGGGCATCGGTCTCGCCATCGCCGATGCGTTCGCCCGTGAAGGCGCTCACGTCTTCGCCGGCAGCCGGAGCATCACTCCCGAACTCGAGGGACTCCACCAGAAGTACGGCGTCACCGCCGTCCCGGTCGACCTGTCCACCGAGGGCGGACCGGACGAACTCGTCCGGCGCGCGGTGGACCAGTACGGCAGGGTCGACACCCTGGTCAACTCCCTGGGTGCCGCGACGCCCCGTCCGAGCTTCCTGGACGTCGACGACGGCGAGTGGCAACGGATCTTCAACCTGACCCTGTTCAGCGCGGTCCGCGCCGGCCGCGCGGCACTTCCCCACCTGCTGGACGCGGACGGGGGTTGCATCATCAACATCACCTCCATCAACGCGCGCCTGCCCTTCCCCATGGTCGTGGACTACTCCGCGGCCAAGGCCGCGCTGGCCAGCCTGACCAAGTCACTGTCCGAGGAATTCGCACCGCGGGGCGTCCGGGTCAACGCGATCGCGCCGGGCCCGGTCCGCACCCCGTTCTGGACCGCACCGGGCGGCTTCGCCGAGGCCACGGCGGCCCAGGCCGGCACCACCGTGCAGGAGGCCATCGAGGAAGTCGTGCCGCAGAGCATGCACATCTCCACAGGCCGGGTCACCGAAGCACATGAGGTCGCCGACCTGGCTCTCTTCCTCGCCTCCCCGCTCGCCGCCAACATCACGGGAGCCGAGTTCACCATCGACGGCGGCCAGATCAAGACGCTGTGATCTTCCGCGCTCCCACGCGCAACCGAACGATCTTCCCGCGACATGGCGGACCGGGAAGGAGACCCATGCCTCCTTTCCGGCCCGCCCGGCCGCCGTCGCGGCTGCGCGGCCGGCACGGTCACGGGGGCCGCTCTACCAGCCGACCGCGACCAGCAGCCACTGGGGGCTGCCGTGGGAGATGAAGGAGGACTGGCCCGCCACATCGTCGTACGGGAAACCGTAGGCCAGGTGGTTGACGGCGTTGTCGTGCCAGAACTTGGCGTAGTAGTTCGCCGGGGCCGCCTTGTAGAACTGGCCGGGGTCACTCTGCTGGGACGACGGGAGCGTGGCCACGTGGCGGTTGAGGGCCGCGCACATGTCGGGGTTGCCGGCGAGGGAGGCGGCACAGCCGAAGATGTCGGAGGTGGCTGCGCCGACACCGACGGACCGGGCGTAGGAGGTGAAGTAGTCGGCGTTGGCGCCACCGGAGCGGAAGCTGGGGTCACTGCCGGGAGCGATGATGCGGTAGGGGGCCTGCGTCTGGGCCAGCACTCTGAACGGGGCCGGTACCGCGTCGATGAAGCGCTGGAAGGTGGTGGCACGGTCCTCGGCGAAGGTCTGCCGGTTCTCACCGACCTCGACGTCGTAGCCGTCCTTGGTGTGCAGGCGCATGGCGAGCTTGATGCCGAAGGCGTCGACTCGTGTGGTGTTGCCGTTGAAGACGTTGCCGCCGACGGTGAACTCGATGAAGTCGTAGTAGGGGCTGTCGGGTGAACCGAGGTGGAAGTACATCCGCCCCGCGGAGTTGGCAGGCATGTCGAGATAGGGCTGCTCCGCGATGGAGTGCGCCTGGCCGTTGAAGCTCCAGTACACCTGGCTGTCGGGGTACTTGCCGTTGGTGCGGTTGAGGATCTTCACCTCGACGGCGTTGTGCGCGGCGGGGATGTCGCCGGTGCTGCCCCAGAAGTCGTCCGTCGGCGGGGTGCTGTCGCCGGGCCCGTACACCTCGAACTCCCACAGGGAGTAACCGTACGGAGTTGCCCTGGCGGTGCCGTAGACCCGGACGTACCGGCCGCTGCCGCTGACGTTCAGGGTCTGGGCCCCGCCGGTGGAGGTCGTGGTGGAGTACACCGTCGTCCAGGTCCGTGCGTCGGTGGAGGTCTGGATCTGATAGGCCGTGGCGTAGGCGGCCTCCCACTTCAGGCTGACGCGGGTGACCTGCTGGACGGAGCCGAGGTCCACCTGGAGCCACTGGGGATCGGCGAAGGCCGAGGACCAGCGGGTGCTCGCATCACCGTCGACCGCCGCGGCGGCCGGGAACGCCGCACTCTCGGTCGAGGACGCGCTCACCGGCCGGCCGCGGGAGAGCAGGAGGTCGTCGGCCCGGGCGGACGACTGTGTCATGGCGAAGAAGCAGGCGGCGAAGAGGGCGAGGACCAGGCAGAGGGCCGTTCGGGAACGCATGACGCCGGTCGGCGGTCTCGGTGCCGGCGCGCAGGGGGGTGTCTGCATGAAGTCTCCAAAGCCGAGCAAGGCCTGTGGGGATGGAGGGGCGGCAGTGCCTGAGAGCGCTCTCTCGGCGTTTGTACTCCCGCTGCGATCCACCGTCAACAACTGAACGCGAGACCGTCACACCGCAGTCGCCTCGCGGAAGCAGACGGCTGCCTGCCCTGTCTGTGCGTGAGTGTTTCTCGGCTCGGTGGGCGAGGTGGGCGGTTGACCGACGGGAACGGCCGTTTTGCCGGTCTTCGACTTCTGAGTAGGCCCAACTCGACCGCCGACGCGACTCGTTCACCTCTTGACGTGTTTGGTTCAGGCCTTTAGGTTCCGGGTGGCCGGGGCTCACCGACCTGTTCCCGCCCCGGGACCGCCAAGCCGTCGCGGAGCTCGCAGACGCACATTCACCCCCCACCGTCAGGAGCGCCCCTTCCATGTCCATGCCCTTTGCCGGAGGACTCTCCGGCAGACGCTCGCCCCTGGGATGGTTCGCCGTCGCCGTCGCCGTCGCCGTCGCCGCCGCGCTCATCGCGGCACTGTTCACTGCCGCGCCTGCGCATGCGGCGGACGGCCAGATCACCGGACTCGCCGGCAAGTGCGTGGACGTGGCAGGGGCCAACAGCGCCAACGGCACCGCCGTTCAGCTCTACGACTGCAACGGAACCAGCGCCCAGCGCTGGTCCAATGCGGGTGACGGAACCCTGAGGGCGCTCGGCAAGTGCCTGGACGTGGTCGACCGCGGAACCGGCGACGGAGCGGCCGTTCAGCTGTGGGACTGCTCCGGCGGGGCGAACCAGCAGTGGGTGGTCACCGCCGCCCACGACATCGTCAATCCGGCCGCCGACAAGTGCCTGGACGTGCGCGACAACAACTCCGCCAACGGCACCCGTCTGCAGATCTGGACGTGCACCGGCGGGGCGAATCAGAAGTGGAACGCGCCCGGTGGCGGAGGCGGCAGCTCCCTGTCCGGATTCGTCGTCACAGAAGCCCAGTTCAACCAGATGTTCCCGCACAGGAACGGCTTCTACGCCTACAACGGGCTGGTGCAGGCCCTGAGTTCCTACCCGGCCTTCGCGAACACCGGCAGTGACGCGGTGAAGAAGCAGGAGGCCGCCGCCTTCCTCGCCAACGTCAGCCACGAGACCGGCGGCCTGGTGTACGTGGTCGAGCAGAACACGGCCAACTACCCGCATTACTGCGACTGGAGTCAGTCCTACGGCTGCCCGGCGGGCCAGGCCGCGTACTACGGGCGCGGACCGCTCCAGCTCAGCTGGAACTTCAACTACAAGGCCGCCGGTGACGCACTCGGCATCGACCTGCTGGGCAACCCCTGGCTGGTGCAGAACGACGCAGCGGTCGCCTGGAGGACCGGTCTGTGGTACTGGAACACCCAGTCCGGGCCTGGCAGCATGACCCCGCACAACGCCATGGTGAATCAGGCCGGATTCGGCCAGACCATCCGATCCATCAACGGCTCCCTGGAATGCGACGGCAAGAACCCCGCTCAGGTGCAGAGCCGAGTCGACGCCTACCAGAGGTTCACCGCCATCCTGGGTGTCAGCCCCGGGAGCGGCCTGTACTGCTGAACGGGACCTCACGGCACTCGGTGAGTGGGTCGGAGCAACCCCTCCGGTCCACGCACCCGCCCGCGCGCTCACTGCTGTTCATGTAGATAAACATTGCTTACGTGGGTGTACATGCGGGCTTCTGCTGTGCCACGCTCGATCGGTCAACCGCCTTGCAAAAGTGCAGAGTTGAGGGAGGCGCGGGCCGATCGACCTTTCCCGACGTATCTTGCTGACCACGGCCGCTGGTGCCGCGGCGCTCTCCGCGGCACCGGCGACGGCTGCCCGCGCCGCCGACCGGACGCCGACGGCGACCCCTCCGCACGCTTCGCGCCGCCGCCGACTACGCGATCGGCAAACTCCGCGCTGTCGCCCCGGGGGTGACCTCCTTCCCCGTCGGCACGAAGGCCGAGAAGTGGGTGTACTCCCAAGGCGGCGACTGGGTCGGGGGATTCTGGCCCGGCACACTGTGGATGGCCTGGCTCCACAACGGGGACGACACCTTCCGCACCCTGGCGCTGGCTTCGGCGAAGAAACTCGCGCCCCGCCAGACCGACACCACCACCCACGACCTCGGCTTCCTGTTCTATCCGTCGTGGGTCACCGCATGGCGTCTGACAGGCGACGACACCTGGCGGACGGGCGCCCTCCACGCGGCCGACACGCTGAGCCGCCGCTACAATCCCGACGGCCGCTTCATCCGTGCCTGGGGAGCGCTGAACGATCCGAACAATGCGGGCCGCGTCATCATGGACACGATGATGAACCTCGACCTGTTGGCCTTCGCGAGCGAACAGACCGGCGACGGGAAGTACCTCGACATCGCCGTGGAGCACGCGCGAACCACGCAGCGCGCCTTTCCGCGCGCCGACGGATCGACTCCCCACGTGTACGACTTCGATCCCACCACCGGCGCACCCATCGGGCCCAATACCGTGCAGGGCTACAGCCCCACCTCCTGCTGGGCACGTGGACAGGCCTGGGGGATCTACGGCTTTACGACGATGCACCGCCGCACCGGTGACGAGCAGTTCCTGACGACCGCGCGCAGACTCGCCGACTACGCGCTGGGAGCCCTGACCCCGGACCACGTCCCCGTCTGGGACTACCGTGCGCCTCAGCAGCCGTACGACGTCAAGGACGCCTCCGCCGGCGCGATCATGGCCTGTGGTCTCCTCGACCTGTCCGCCGTCACGGGCCGGCACGAGTACCGGGAGGCGGCCCTGCGGCTGCTGACCGCGCTGGCGGAGACCTGCCTGACCAGGAACTCGTCCCGCGCCGAGGCGATCGTCGCCCGTTGCACCCGGAACCGGCCGGCCGAGGACGGCATCGAGATCTCCCTGCCGTACGCCGACTGCTACCTGCTCGAAGGCATCCTGCGAGTGCTGCGGCCGCACGACGTCGACCGGGCGATCGACCTGTCCGGACCGAGGTGAGGGCGACCGGTCGCCGCGGCGCACGTCATCATGCGTGGCCGTCCTGAGGCCCGAAGGCCGAGCCGCATGGCTGCGGAACTGTTCCACCCCGGTGACGCGTCCCGCCGGCGTCCGAGTCCACCGGACATTCGTGAGCCGGGCGAGAGACCCTAGCCGCCCGCGGCCACGGCCTTGAGCTCGTCCAGTGATTCGCGCATCACCTGCGACATCTCGCGTTCCTCGGCCGGCGCGATCCAGCGCTCGAAACCGACCTTGAACACGGCGACACCCGCCTCGGCGGTCAGGCTCGCGGCGGGCTCGGCGACGCCGCGTCGGCGCAGGGCGTCGGCGAGCGCCGCCGACAGTGAGGCGAGCTTGATCAGCTCACGTTCCCGCAGCTCCGCGTTCGCCACGATGAGGGCCTGTCGCTGCCGGGAGTACTCGCGGCGTCCGACGAACATCGCTGAGACCGCCTGGAGCCCCGCCGCTATCGAGTCGATCGGCGCTGCCGACTCGGGAGCCCCGGTGACCGCGTTCACGAACAGCTCCTGCAACGCACCGGAGCCGCCGAACAGCACCTCGCGCTTGTCGGCGTAGTGCCGGAAGAAGGTCCGCTCGGTGAGGCCGGCCCGCTTGGCGATCTCCGCCACGGTGGTCTGCTCGTAGCCGCGCTCTCCGCAGAGCTCCAACGCCGCCTCCGCCAGGCGTCCACGTGCGTTCGGCTCCCATCTGCTCATGAGCAGATCCTACGTGATGACAGTGACTGACATCAGGTGCTAGGGTCGATGTCAGTCACTGACATCAACAGTCTGGGGTTCTCCCATGCGCATCTTCGTGACCGGAGCGTCCGGCTGGATCGGCTCCGCCCTCGTCCCGGAACTCGTCCACGCGGGGCACCAGGTCGTCGGGCTCGCCCGCTCCGACGCCTCCGCCGCCGCTCTCAGCGCCGCAGGTGCGGAAGTGGTCCGCGGCACCGTCGACGATCTCGACGTGCTGGGCCGCTCCGCTGCCGCCTCGGACGGGGTGGTCCACCTCGCCTTCAAGCACGACATCGCCTTCACCGGCGATTTCCAGGGCGCTGCCGAGGCCGATCGCCGGGCCGTCGACACCTTCGGCGACGCGCTGGCCGGCACCGGCCGCCCGTTCGTCCTCGCCTCCGGCATCGCCGGCCTCAAGCCGGGGCAGGTGGCGACCGAGCGGGACATGCCCACGATCGACGGCTCACCCATGTCCATCCGCTCGGCCACCGCCATGGCGGTGCTCGCACTCGCCTCGCGCGGGGTGCGCTCATCAGTGGTGCGACTGTCTCCGACCTGCCACGGTGAGGGAGACCACGGGTTCATGGCGACCCTGGTCGCCATCGCCCGGGCCAAGGGTGTCTCCGGCTACATCGGCGACGGCGCCAACCGCTGGCCGGCCGTCCACCGCGTCGACGCCGCACGGTTGTTCCGCCTGGCGGTCGAGAAGGCCCCCGCGGGCTCGGTGCTGCACGGCGTCGCGGAGGAAGGCGTCGCGATCCGCGATGTCGCCGAGGTGATCGGCCGTCACCTCGATGTGCCGGTGACCTCGGTGACCCCGGAGGCCGCGCTCGAGCACTTCACCTGGCTGGGCGGCTTCCTCGGACTCGACGCCCCGGCCTCGAACGCGCTGACCCGCGAACTGCTGGACTGGCAGCCGGCTCAGCCCGGCCTCCTCGAGGACCTCGACAAGGGCCACTACTTCCACACCGTTCCTGAAGACTGAGCGGGAGCGAGGATCGGGTGACATGCGCAACCAAGGAACCGAACGGTGCGTCACGTCACGACAGGGACAGTGCCTTCCGGTGGGTCATCCGCTTTTCGCCCCACCACTACCAGCCATGCCGAGCCAGATCCGGACGCGGCCACGACGCCGGCCGGTACGGCCGACGCCCATCCGGGGCGTCGTGTGGGCGACCGCCACGCCCCGGTAGGCCCGCCGGCGACCCGCAGATTGATCCGCACGACGCCGTCCGGCCCGTACGTGAACACCTCCACCCCGGCAGCCGGGGGAGGCGCTGCCTCGGCGTCACGCGAATCGCCCACATGTTCCATAGCAGAGGTGGTGGCGGCATCCAGGCATGTGACGCTCAGCGATCGCCGATCAGGCGCAGTGGTAGTTGGCCTTGCAGCCCATGGCCAGTGAGCCCAGACACTCGTTGCTGCAGGGATGGCCCGCGAGCGGGGATGCGTACCATCTGCTGGCGAACGACTCTGGATGTATGAAGACCATGTGGTCCGGGATGATCCAGTTCGGGCTCGTCACTGTGCCGATCAGGCTGTACGCGGCCACGGTGGAGCATCCCGTGCGCCTCCACGAGATCCATGTCGCCGACGGCAGCCGGATCGAGCATCGCCCCTTCTGCAAGGGTGAGAACCGGGAGATCCCCTACGAAGAAGTCGGCAGGGGACTTGCCCTGGCAGACGGGCGCGTGGTGCCGCTCACCGAGGAGGACCTCGCACACCTGCCCCTGCCCACAAGGCGGACCATCGACGTGCTTGGTTTCGTGCCCTTCGAGGACATCGACCCGATCAGTTTCGGGCGGCCGTACTACGCGGTTCCCGGACCGGGCGATGACCGCCCGTACGCCCTGCTCGTCGAGGCACTCGCCCGCACCGGCTACGTCGCCGTCGCCGAGCTCGCCCTGCGCAGCCGGGAGCGCCTGGCGCTGCTCCGGCCCCGCCATGGCATGCTCATCCTCCAGACCCTCCTGTGGCGGGACGAGCTGCGCGACCCCGGAGACCTCGCACCCTCCACCCCGGTCACCGAGCGGGAGCTGGAGCTGGCCGAGGTGCTGATCCGGGACCTCACCGGCATCAACGTCGGCGATGTACACGACGACTACGCCCACGCCCTTGATCAGCTCGTGGCCGCAAAGATCACCGGCGGTGAGCTCGCCGAAGAGCCGGCGGAGCCCACTCCGGCGCTGGACCTGATGGCAGCACTGGAGGAGAGTGTCCGGGCTGCCGAGCGGGCGCACGAACGCCTGCGGCATCGGCCATAACCGTTGCGCGGCCGGCCATTACTGGGCGCGTGACCGGACAACACACGTATCCAGGCATTACACACGCAAAACGCCGCCGGCGCGCCCACTGCACCACCTCTCCTCAGGTCGCCCAACCCTCCGGCAACCGGGCACCACCGCCCCCCGTGTGCCCGGGCACCCTCCCCCGCTCAGCGTCCCGAATCCAAGAGCGGGGAGGTGGGGGGCGCTGTACGGCCCACCGATCCGTATGTCGAGGGTTGTCTCCGGCTACCGCGGACTCAGCCCTCGGTGGGAATGTCGATCCCGATAGCTGCCTGGAGTCGTCGGTCCAGCCGCTGTCCCACGGTCCTGCAAGAGACTTGGCCGCCTCGCCACGTTGGACACGGACATGGCCACCGAGAACCCATGGGGCGGCGATTCGTCGAGGCGGTCGCGGAGGCGGCCGGCTCCCCGATCGGGACGGCGGAAGACCGAGGCCGGGGCGCGCATATGGAACGACGGCGCGCGCGAGGCGAGCCGATGGTGCGGACGGGAACCCACCCGCTCGCGCGCGGGTCCGGCGCGCGCGGCCCCGGATTCGGAGGCGGGGTGGTGATTGAACGTTTCAATCACCACCCCTTCTATTCTCGCGCAGCCGGTCGGCATCGACGAGGGGCTGGTCCTGTCGTCGGGCGGCCCCTACATCGCGACGCTGGTGCTCGCACGGTCGGATCGTCCCAGTTCATGGCAGCGTCCCCGCCCGCCATCCGTAACTCGGCACGCTGAAGACCCGATTCCTGGGCGAGTGATCGGTGCGCAATCCCTTGCGCGGCGACGGGCGCCGCGTTAAGTTCCCCTCGTCTGAGTCGATTCAATACTCCGCGGCGCCCACCCGACGCCGCGAGTCCGCACTCCGCACGGCCAGCGCGATCCCGGCTCCCCGCCGCCCCGTCCGTCCGCCGCAGCCCGTCCACGCCGGTCCTCCCCGCACTGCCCTGAAACGCCGGCTGCCACCGAGGAGCGCACCACACCATGTCATCCGCCCACGGAAAGACCGTGGCCCGCCCACGGCACAGGAGCGTCCTGCTCACCACCGCGACCTTGACCGCCCCGGTCCGCCGCCGCGCCCTGCGGGGCAGTGGCCGCACCCCCAACGACGCGCCCCCCACGCCCTGCAGCACCTGACGGTCGGTGACCAGTCCCGGCCCGGCCGCTGGGGATCGAGGGCACGCCGCGGTTCGGCTGGCAGCCCCAGGTCGTCGACCGCGAGGAATCGAAGTCCGCCTACGAGATCGTGGTGACTCGCCGCCACCGGGTCCGATGCCGCGCAGCAGACCGCCGCTGACCAATTGCCTGGTTGCCCGGGGCTAGCCACCGGGACCTTGGCCGCCCAGGGGACAGGGCGGAGGTGGCGCTGCCCCCCGGGCCAGGAGGCTGCCGACCGCCGCTCGGTCGCGGAAATGGCAGATACACAGCCACAGCGCGTCCAATCGAGCGACGTCGAGCCCGTTACCGAAGCCAGCGTTGCCGCTCGCGTGAATCCGTGGCTGCCCATCAGTCACCTATCAGCCATCACAGGGAGCACATCCATGGAACGCCAATTGCGATTCGACCGCCGGACGGTCCTCCGAGGATTCGCCGGCGTCACGTCGGCAACCCTGATGACGCGGGTGCTCCAAGGAGAGGCGGCGGCCGCCCCGAGGACGCCGTCGGCAGGGCAGCCTGAAGGGAGGATCGATCGGCACGCGCTCGTCACCCGCCATCGGGTGGTGCGCCACGCCAGCGATCTCGACCTGCCCGTCCAGGTCGGGAATGGCCGCCTCGCCTTCGGCGCCGATGTCACCGGGCTCCAAACCTTTGTCCCGTTCAACACGCTCTCCGACTGGGGCTGGCACGTCGATGCGCTGCCGCCCGGGAAGCAGGTCTCTGACTACCGAGGCACCATCTGGGAGACCTATGGACGCGACGTCTACTACTGGACCGGAGACAAGAACCAGCCTGAACTCAACAACTGGCTTCGCGAGAACCCGCATCGGGCGAATCTTGGACGGATCGGCCTGCGGCTGCTGAAGACGGACGGCACGGAGGCCAAGGAAAGCGATCTGACCGACGTCGTACAGGAGCTTGATCCCTGGACCGGCCTGCTCCACAGCCAGTTCCGGCTTGAGGGCACTCTCGTCACGGTTCAGACGGCCTGTCACCCCGGAGCCGACGTTGTCGGGACGCGGATCCGATCGGACCTGGTCAGCCAAGGGCGCCTGAGTGTGTTCCTCGACTTTCCCTATGCGACTCGCGCCGGACTCAACAAGTTCGAAGCACCGTACGTCGGTTTCTACGACCTCCCGGAACTGCACTCGACGGATCTCCGTGGCACTGTACTGACGCACACGATGGACGACACCCGATACCAGGTCGGGCTGTCCTTGTCGCCCGGCGCCCGTATCGCCCGCGTCGACCCCGCGCAGCATCGTTACGAGATCACAGGTCGCGGCGGTGAAGTCGACGTTGCCGCGCTGTTCACGCCCGAGGTCACAGGACGGGTTCCGTCGGCAGCCGACGTGATGAGTCAGAGCGAGATCTGGTGGCCACGATTCTGGCGGACAGGCGGCGCGGTAGACCTGTCCGCCAGCACCGATCCGCGTTGGAAGGAACTGGAACGACGCATCGTCCTGAGCCAGTACCACCTTGCGGTCAACGACGCCGGCAATGAGCCGGCACAGGAGTCCGGCCTGGTCAACAACGGCTGGTACGGCAAGTTTCATATGGAGATGTATTGGTGGCACGCCTTCCACCACGCGCTGTGGAACCGGTGGCCGCTGCTTGACCGGAGTACCGCCATCTACGAGCGCTTCCTGCCCACCGCGCGCCGGCGCGCCCAGTCGCAGGGCTTCCGTGGGGCACGGTGGCCGAAGATGACGACAGCGTACGGCGATGCGATCGGCCGCGAGTCGCCCGGTGAGCCCACGGCCCTTCTCCTGTGGCAGCAGCCGCACTCACTGTTCCTGGCCGAACTCGACTATCAGGCGCACCCCAACCACAGCACCTTGCGCAAGTGGCAGGAAGTCGTCCACGAGGGCGCTGAGTTCATCGCTTCGTTCGCGAACCGCGACGAGCGCGGTCGGTACGTGATCGGACCGCCGATCATGTGCTGCAACGAGCGCAACGACTCCGAGTCGACCACGAACCCCACCTTCGAGTTGTCCTACTGGAAATTCGGACTCAGAATCGCCCAACAGTGGCGGGAACGGCTGGGGCAGGGGCGCGATCCGCACTGGGACGACGTCCTCGACCACCTTGCGCCGCTCCCGGCCGAGGACGGCGTCTATGTGTTGTACGAGGGCGTGCCGGACATGTGGACCAAGCACAACACCAACCACCCGGACCCCATCGCCGCATACGGCATGCTGCCCGGCGACGGTGTCGACGTCGCCGTCATGCGGGCGACCACGCAGCGCGTCCGGCAGACATGGCCCGTGACCGACCTGTACGCCTGGGACTTCCCTCTGCTCGCCCTCAACGCAGCCCGGCTGGGGGACACCGCGTCCGCGGTCGACTACCTGCTCCACGAGCGCTACCGGTTCACGGACACCGGCCTGCCCGCGAGCGGCAAGAGCGGTGTGCCGTCTCCGTACTTCCCCTCCGCTGGGGGCCTGCTGTACGCCGTCGCGATGATGTGCGCCGGGTGGAGCGACTCGCCGTCAGGTGAGCCTGGAGCGAGCGGGCGAAGCGGACGAGACGGCAGCGCTCCCGGCTTCCCGCAGCAAGGGTGGGCTGTGCACTGGGAGAATCTTGCGCCCGCCCTGTAATCGAGCCGGGCACGCCGTCTCTGCGGGACTCTGGCTGATGCACACCGGCAGCAGCCTCAGTGCCGTCCTGACCGGTTCGGTGATGGCAGATCGTCGCTTGAAGGTCCGGGCCTCGGGCAAGACTTCGGAGTCCAGGACGCGGCGAACCAGTCAGCGCGGGATGCCCCACCGTCGGGCGATCCCCTGAACGGACGGGTGTCGCCCGTCCGTTGGGGTGGATTGCCCATCTCACCGCTCTGCCTGCACCGAGTCCCACGTTGTGGGAAGGAACGACCAAGGCCCATTTCACACGACGATCCGGCTTCCCAGATGACGAACAGCCTTCACGCGCTCAAGGCTGCCGGCTGGAGATTCATCGGATCTCTTTGGCGCGTCTGCTCTTGCCGTCCCCCGACTTACGACAGAGAGGACCTCCTCCATGCCCGGATACGACGTCACCAGGCGCGGCTTCCTCCACCGAACCGGCGCGATCAGCGCCGGCGCCGCGCTCGCATCGCTCGCAGGCCGGCAGACAGCGTCCGCATCGACCGCCGCTTCTGCGACCCCACTGCTCCAGGCGCCTGGTCCGTATGTTGCGACCCGCGAGTCACTGGCAGCCCACACCGCACCCCAGTGGTTTCGCGACGCGAAGTTCGGCATCTTCATCCACTGGGGCGTCTACGCGGTCCCCGCGTGGGGCGTCGACGTCGCGTACCACGGTGCGGAGTGGTACTCGTACGCGATGCACATCAGCGCCCCGGACCAGACCTATCAGCACCATCTGCAGACCTACGGCGCCGACTTCGACTACGACCGCTTCATCCCGCGGTTCCGGGCCGAGCGCTACGATGCCCGGGCCTGGATCGAGCTGATCGAGCGCGCCGGTGCACGCTACTTCGTGCTCACCTCCAAGCACCATGACGGCTTCCAGCTCTTTCCCAACTCCGCTTCCGACCGGAACTCGGTCGTGATGGGGCCGAGGCGGGACCTGGTGGGAGAGCTGTTCCATGCGGCACGTACCAGCCACCTCAAGCGCGGGATCTACCACTCCCTCGGCGAGTTCTTCAACCCTGCACTGCAAACGCCGCCGTGGAACCCGTACACCAAGGCGCCGATCCCATACGTCGGGTACAAGCCGGTCCAGAACTACGTCGACGAGTATCTGCACGTCATGCTGAGGACCCTCGTCGAGGCCTACGACCCGGACTTGCTGTGGGCCGACGGCGAGCACTGGCATGCCGATCTCGGCGCCGGCCCGGCGTTCAAACCGAAGGACATGGACTGGCGCGGCGATGAGATCCTCGCCTACTACTACAACCAGGCCACCACCCGGCCGCATCCGAAGGAAGTGCTCGTCAACGACCGCTTCGAGGCCAGTCATCGAGACTACGCAACGCTCGAGGGCGACAAGTCGAGCTACGCGCTGCGGGCGGACAAGTGGGAGGCATGCCTGACGCTGGGCCGCTCCTGGGGCTACGACACGAACGAGGATCCGGCCTCCATCAAATCGTCGCCGCAGATCGTGCGACTGCTCGTCGACATCGTCAGCAAGAACGGCAACCTGCTCCTCAACATCGGCCCGAAAGCCGACGGAACGATTGCCCCCTGGCAATCCGAGCGGTTGCTGGCCGTCGGCGCATGGCTCGACAGGAACGGCTCAGCCATCTATGACACCGTTCCCTGGAGCCGTGCAGCAGACGGCGACCTGCGCTACACCGTCTCCGACCGCTCGTTCAACGTCCTGGGTCTGAACTGGCCCGGTGCACTCCTCACCGTGCCGGCGGACCTGCCGGTCGACGCCCACTCGCAGATCAGACTGCTCGGCGCGGAAGGACACAAGATCCCCTTCCGGCGTACCGGCTCGGGCGTAGATATCGAGCTTCCGGACCGTAACCCGAACGGCGACGACTACCCGTTCGTTCTGCGGATCACGAACAGCTGAGGATTGACCGGACCCAGATACGTCTGTCGACCTGAGCCAGCCGGGGCACCGCCGCGTCCAACGATGCGGAGGTGCCCCGCCTACGGCCTACATCCTGGACCAAGGTGGCCTCTCGCCCAGTCAGGGCGGGAACGACACGGCTGCTGGAGGCGCGGCAGGAGTCCGCCGCAACGGGAGATCCCGCGCCGCACGGCCCACTACTGAGCCAAGTTCGTGCTCCCTGTGATGCTGACGATCCGTATGGAGGTAGGGCCCTTGGTCGACTGCCCTGACGCCGCGGCGGCCGCGATCGCAGCAGCCCCCGGCCGGCCCCGGTGAGTGAATGCGGCAGCACTCCGGCGTCCGGCAGCAGCGCGCCGGGACGGGACCCGGCAGGGCCCACGCGGCGCAGGCCGAACAGGCGGGCAAGAAGCGCAAGGCCACCTGGCCCGAACGGAGCAAGGGCAAGGCTCACACTCGACCTGTGGGTTTCCTTGGCTCTGACGCTGTGGGGGAGGCCTGGGGGAAACCGGACGGTCTCACGGCTCGTCCGGGCGTCGGCGCACCTGGTTGAGCGCGACCTAGTTACCTTGGCTTCTGCGAACGGCCCAGTAACTTCGGTAACGATGGGGTCACCTCAAGCGTCGGCAGACCTTCAAAGCCCGGACACGGCGATGACCGCGGTGATCGCGGCCAGTGCGGTGCGAACCGCCTCGCCGAGCGCTGCGGCGGATCCTTGTTCCTCGTCGATCACAGCGAGACGTGTCTCGGCCGACGACGCATTGGCGTCCGGGAGCAGGACGGCTCGGAGGCCCGTATGGTCCAGCATCGTGATCAGCACCGCCGTCCGCTCGTCGCGCTCTCGGTCCTGCAGCAGCATGGCGGCCAACTTCCCGCGCAGCGCTGCGGGCACCGCGGGGTCCGTGACCGGGTACCTGATTGATCCGAAGGCGCCCAGTATCCGTCGGCCCTCCTTGGGTACCAGGCGCTTCGCCAACAGCCCGTCGAAGGCGGCGGTGACGACGTAGGCAGGAGGCGAGGTCGGCGGCTCATCACTCACACGGGGCGAAGCCATCGAAGACGCCTCGAAGTAACCGCCCATCCACCGGAGGCCACCCCGTGGCACAGGGCTTCTCGACATCCGTCACGCCGTCATGGTGCCCAGTGGGCAGGGTCGGATGCCGGCAGGGTGCCGGGAGGTGACGGCCGCATGGGCGCGAGGGCAGGTGGTGTGCCGCAGGAACCTCTCGAACGGCGGCTCGCCACTGGCCCGGGCGGCCGATGCGGGTTCCCATGGGGCTCAGCTGTCAGGTGGCCGATCGCGATCTGGTCGCTCGCTCCGGCAGTGTCCACGTTTGAGCCACGTACCCATTGAACGGTGAGACGCGGGTCACACGAGGGATGTCACAGACCGGGGCGGGTTCTACGTCTAAGGAAATAACCGAAGCGACCGCGACGGGAGGAACTCATGAAGCTCAAGGATCGGCCTGACGCGCTGTCGAAGTCGCTACCAGGCAGCGCCGGAGCGGACAACATGCTCTCGGTGTACAACTCCATGGCAACCTCACTGGTCAAGGTCGCGGCACACGGCGGAGCTTCCGCAGTGAAGCGGGACCCAGCGTGAAGGCTCGGATTACGGGGGACGCGTTCAAGATCGACGCCAGCCTGAGTACCGGGCCTTGAAGCTCACCTCGACGCAGATTCTCACTCACACAGGAGTCAAGATGAAGCTCACTCAGCTCGTCGCAGCAGCCGTTGCGGCCGCTGCCGTTGTCACGGCCGCCGGCCCGGCCATCGCCGCCACCCCTGCGAACTGGCACATCGACAACACCCCGACAGTCACCACCGCCAACCAGTTCAACGACGGCGTCCCCGGGGTCGCGCCAGCCAACTTCCACGTGACGGCTGGTCCCGCGGTCACGCCAGCCAACTTCCACGTGACGGCCGGTCCCGCGGTCACGCCAGCCAACTTCCACGTGACGGCTGGTCCCGCGGTCAGGCCAGCCAACTTCCACGTGACGGCCGGTCCCGCGGTCACGCCAGCCAACTTCCACGTGACGGCCGGTCCCGCGGTCACCCCAGCCAACTTCCACGTGACGGCCAGTCCCGCGGTCACTCCAGCAGCTGGCGTCCAGAAGTGCTGACGCATTGACAGCGATCCGTGCAGCCGATCCGGCCCCGGTGGACCTGTCCGGTCACAGCACAAGGTCGGAGAGTGGCGGCGGATCGGGCCAGCCAGGGGAGGACTCTCATCTGAGCTCTGTTCAGCAAGCACCGGGTCTGATCGTGTCGGTCGCGGCTGTGCAATGGCAGAGCGGCAAGCGCGAACAGAATGGCAAGTCCAAGCAGCACGATCGCCTCGGGCACGGGCTGCTTGGCGCGCCAGAGCTGGACTGCCAACCCGATCCAGGGCACGCGCAACCGTGCTACCCCTTGGGGTGCCGTGGGCCGAGTCCGGTGTGGAGTTGGCGTCGCCTTTGGTGATCAGGTCGTTGTTGGGACGTAGCGGGTGGACCCGATGGGTGAGCAGATGGCTGGGTCGGGTGGGGTCCTGGGCCGGCACGATGTGGGGGTGCGCTGGCGGCTGGGCCTGACCTGGATGGGCCGGCAAGGGGCACGCCGACCCGTTCGGTGCGAGCTTGTGACGGCACGGTCGCTGAGGTGGCTTCGCTTGGTCAGCCTGCTGTCGGGCTCTGCGGGGCCTACGCCCGCGTGAACCCGTGGCTGCGCTCCACTTTCGCCACGTGCAGCGTGTAGCTCTGGTACCACTCGTCTTGTCCGCGCTTTTGCGCCGCGCGGTGTTCGGCGTTGCACCGCCACTCCGTGAGGGCGTCGGCGTCGCGGAAGTACCCGACGGTGATGCCGAGCCCGCCAGGAGTCTGCGCGTGGTCCATCCCCAGGAACCCGGGGACGTCCCTCACCAGGTCTTCCATGCCTGCGTTGGTCTCGCTGTAGCCGCTCTGGTTCTGGGTTCGCACCGTGGTGAAGACAGCCACGTAGTAGGGGGGTTCATAGGCCTCGACGGGCGCGACAGGCGCTTCCGGGTGATCGCTCATGGCGCCACCGTAAGGCGGGATGCGCCCAACGATCCAGCGTCTTTTCCGAACGGGATACATAAGGCGTCGGGCTCTTGACCAAAGCTGTCTGAGCACTCCTCCAGTTCTCGGAAACGGCCACGAGCCGGCCGGCTCACAGAACGGCGCGAGGATGGGGAACACCATGGGGAACGTGAGCTGATGCGGCACTGGCGTCCGTCGCCCACGCCGAACCACCGCCCCTTCCCGCCGCCCGGCGCGACCGCACGCGTCTCTCCAGGCCGCCGTGCCCAGGGACCCGAAAGCGACGGACCAAGAGGAGTGTACGTTCGTACATTCAGGAGCGTACGATCGTACACATGACGACGGACCACTTCGCTGACGACCCGCGCACCAACCTGGAACGCATGCTCGCGGGCGACCTCTACATCGCCGACGACCCGGAGATCGCGCGCAGGCAGCGGCTCGCCATGCGGCTCGCCGCCCGCTACCAGGCAGCCTACCTGGAGGACCCCGGCCAGGCCCGGCCGGTCCTGGAGGAGCTGCTCGCCTCGGTGGGCGAGGACGTCGAGGTGCGGCCGCCGCTGTACGTCGACTACGGCAGCAACATCACCATCGGGGCCCGCACCTTCGTGAACTACCACCTCACCGCGCTGGACGTCGCGATGATCACCATCGGAGAGGACTGCCAGATCGGGCCGAACGTCCAACTCCTCACACCGACCCACCCCGTTGAGCCGCAGCCGCGGCGCGACAAGCTGGAGGCCGCCCTGCCCATCACCATCGGGGACAACGTCTGGCTCGGCGGCGGTGCCATCGTCTGCCCCGGCGTGACCATCGGGGACAACAGCGTCATCGGCGCCGGCGCCGTCGTCACCAAGGACATCCCCGCGAACGTCGTCGCCGTCGGCAACCCCGCCCGGCCGGTCCGCGGCATCTAGGAGTGCACCGCAGATGGCCACCGGACGCACCGATCCGCAGCGGCGGGAGCGGATCCTCGCCGCCACGCTCGACCTCATCACGGACGAAGGCGTCGCCGGCGTCTCCCACCGCAAGATCGCCACTCGCGCCGACGTGCCCCTCGGATCGATGACCTACCACTTCACCGGCATCGACGACCTGCTGCGCCAGGCCTTCACGCGCTTCGCCGACCACATCGTGGCCGTCTTCGAGCAGCACCTCGGCCGGGCAGACAGCCCCGAGCAGGCCCGTGAAGCCGTCACCGACCTGATCGACACCCTCGCAGAAGGGCCCCGGCGCGATCTCGTCCTCGCCCAGGAGCTCTACACCCTCGCGGCTCGCCACGACGAATACCGGGAGCTGGCCCGGCAATGGATGCGCCGCAGCCGCCACCTGCTGCAGCAGCACTTCGACGCGGACACCGCCCGCCAACTGGACGCGCTGATCGAGGGACTGACCCTGCACCGCGCCCTCGACGGCTCACCGCACGACCGTGAACTGACGCGTCAGGCCGTCGTCCGTATCACCACCGCCTAGGTGTGCTGTCCCGGGACGTTGATGACACGCGTGCTGGGTGCTTGAAGACCCTTCCGTCTGCTGGTTGCGTCTACGACCTCCGGTGGCCGGGACGATCGCCGGACGACGTGTGTGTCCGGTCGGCCGGGTCGGCCTGCCGGGCTGTGAGCGCCGCTTCGAGGGACGGGTAGATGGGCAGGATCTCGGCCAGTCCGCTGGCTTCCAGGATCCGCTCCACCCGCCCTTCGGGACACACCAGGCGCAGCTCTCCCCCGTCCTCGTCCAACAGCGCGCGAGCGGACATGAGGGGATGCAGTGCGTCGGAATCCGTGTACGTCAGCTCGGACAGGTCCGCGATCAGGTTCAGGGGGTTCTTGTGCTTCGCGGTCACGGCGGCCACGAAGTCACGCAGCTCCTGGGCGGTGGTGGTGTCCAGTACCCCTCTGATCTCCATCACGGCCCAGCCGTTCTCCCAGTGCGACGCCAGGAACAGAGCCATGATCCTCTCTCCGTCTCCTGCTGCTCGGCGCCCGCCGCGGGGCCTCCGCGAAACGCGGCGCCTCGGTGCGACGGCCTCGTGCCGTGTCGTCGATACCGTCGATTCTCCTCTCGTCGGCCCGTTCTCGCTTGTCTCCCGCCGTCCGGCCGCTTCGGGATCCATCTGTCCGGGTCGACGCCCGGCCGACCGCGGGGGACGATGAAGGCGTCCCCGAGTGCCTCCCGTGAGTCCCTGTACGCCACCGTCGGAGGCTTGACAAGGACAAGCTCGAGTATTTACTCAAGCTATGTAGGCGAGGAGGGCCGAAACCGCAGCTCGCAGTGGGCGGGGAGGTGGCCCGCCCGGAGGCGCCGGACCGTGCCCGGCGCCGTGCCGGTACGTCGTCGTACCCGGCACCCCAGCTCCCAGGATCCCTCTGCGCGCAGGGCCGGCCCACTGGGACCCCAGTCGGTGAACAGGGCCCTGGCCGCCAGGGCATGCACGAGGAGGGAGAACGCAGATGGCGCGCTCAGTCGGCATCGACCTCGGCACGACGAACTCGGTGGTCTCGGTCCTCGAGGGCGGCGAGCCCACCGTCATCACCAATACGGAGGGCGCGCGGACCACCCCGTCCGTCGTGGCCTTCGCCAAGAACGGCGAGGTGCTCGTCGGCGAGGTCGCCAAGCGGCAGGCCGTGACGAACGTGGAGCGCACCGCGCGCTCCGTCAAGCGGCGCATGGGCGATCACGGGTGGCGATTCCCGGAGCGCGGCAACATCGACGGCAAGCAGTACACGGCGCAGGAGATCTCCGCGCGCGTGCTGCAGAAGCTCAAGCGGGACGCGGAGGCGTACCTGGGCGAGGACGTCACCGACGCCGTGATCACCGTGCCCGCGTACTTCGACGACGCCCAGCGGCAGGCGACGAAGGAGGCCGGGGAGATCGCGGGGCTGAACGTCCTGCGGATCATCAACGAGCCGACGGCGGCCGCGCTGGCGTACGGACTGGACAAGGAGAACGACCAGACCATCCTGGTCTTCGACCTCGGTGGCGGTACCTTCGACGTCTCGCTGCTGGAGATCGGCGACGGTGTCATCGAGGTGAAGGCCACCAACGGCGACACCCACCTCGGGGGCGACGACTGGGACCAGCGGATCGTCGACCACCTGGTCAGCCGGTTCAAGAACGGCTACGGCGTCGACCTGTCCAAGGACAACATGGCCGTGCAGCGCCTGCGCGAGGCGGCGGAGAAGGCCAAGATCGAGCTGTCCAGCTCGTCGGAGAGCACGATCAACCTGCCCTACATCACCGCCTCCGCCGAGGGCCCGCTGCACCTGGACGAGAAGCTCACCCGCGCCCAGTTCCAGCAGCTCACCGTGGACCTGCTGGAGCGGTGCAAGAAGCCGTTCCACAACGCGGTCGGCGATGCCGGGATCAAGGTGTCCGACATTGACCACGTGGTCCTGGTGGGCGGTTCGACACGCATGCCGGCCGTGACCGAGCTGGTGCGCGAGCTCACCGGCAAGGAGCCGCACAAGGGCGTCAACCCCGACGAGGTCGTGGCCGTCGGCGCCTCGCTGCAGGCCGGTGTCCTCAAGGGTGAGGTCAAGGACGTCCTGCTCCTCGACGTCACCCCGCTGTCCCTCGGCATCGAGACCAAGGGCGGCATCATGACCAGGCTGATCGAGCGCAACACCACGATCCCGACCAAGCGCTCGGAGATCTTCACCACGGCGGAGGACAACCAGCCGTCGGTGCAGATCCAGGTCTACCAGGGCGAGCGCGAGATGGCCGCGTACAACAAGAAGCTGGGCATGTTCGAGCTGACCGGTCTGCCGCCCGCACCGCGCGGGGTGCCGCAGATCGAGGTCGCCTTCGACATCGACGCCAACGGGATCATGCACGTCTCCGCCAAGGACCTCGGCACCGGCAAGGAACAGAGGATGACGGTGACCGGTGGCTCGGCACTCCCCAAGGACGACATCGACCGCATGGTCCGCGAGGCCGAGCAGCACGCCGAGGAGGACCGGCGGCGGCGCGAGGCCGCGGAGATCCGCAACCAGGCCGAACAGCTAGTGTACCAGACGGAGAAGCTCATCAGGGACAACCCCGACAAGATCCCGGCCGACGTGAAGAGCGAGACCGAGAGGGCGCTGGCGGACCTGAAGGAGAAGCTCAGGAACGAGGACACGGAGGCGGTCCGGCAGGCCTACGACCGGGCGGCCCAGGCGGCCCAGAGGATCGGCACCGCGCTGTACGAGCAGTCGCGGGCGGAGACGGCGGCAGGAACCTCCGGGTCCACCTCGTCCGCCGGCCCGGACGACGAGGTCGTGGACGCCGAGATCGTCGACGACGACAAGCCGGAGGCGGGCTGATGGAGAACGGTCGGCTGCAGACCACGGACCCCACACAGCTGCAGCGTCTGCTCCGGGAACGCACGGCGGACCTGCAGCGGGTGAAGGCCGAGTACGACAACTACCGCAAACGGGTGCACCGGGACCGCATGGCCGTGCGCGAGATCGCGGCGGCCAACGTGCTGCGCGCTGTCCTGCCGGTCCTGGACGCCGTCGACCGCACCTGTGCACACGAACCCATGAGCCCCGGTCTCAGGGACATCACCGACACCTGTCGGACCCAGCTGGGATCCCTGGGACTCCAGGCGTTCGGGGAGGAGGGCGACGCGTTCGACCCCGCCTGTCACGACGCCCTGACCCATCATGTCGCTCCGGGCGCCGACCGGCTGATCTGCACGAAGATCCTTCGCCCCGGCTACCGGCTCGGTGACCAACTGCTGCGTCCGGCCCATGTGGAGGTCACCGGGCCTCCGTCACCCGCCAGGAACTTGCTCGCGGACGACCATCGGGAACACGAGGACGGCACAGACAGGGACAGCGCACGCCCCCGTCCCCTCGGACCGATCGGCCCGGGGCATGGTGATCCGGGGACCGTGGCATAGGGCGCCTGCCGGCCCAGCCTTGTATCCGTGACTCCTGTGCGCTTTCGACGGGTGCGCACGCGCCGCACGCGCGGTTCTCCGGATGCAGATGCGAGGAAAAATCTTGGAACACATCTTATCTGCAGTCTCTTCGAGCCGTTTGACGTGGCATGTGCGTTTGCGTGTGGCGGGTATTCGGGTACGGTGCTCCGGGAGGTGGTAGCCCGTGAGCCAGTCCCTCGCAGCTGCCGACAGGGCCGCCGGTCAGGTGGCCGAACTCGTCATCACCGGCGACCTGGCCCGGCCGGCCCGGATGACGGTGTCCGACCTGCTCGCCTGGCCTCAGCACCAGGCGGAGGTCGCCTTCGAGTGCGCCACCAGCGGCATCCAGCACCACCGCTTCACCGGACCGCTCCTGCACGACGTGCTCACCGACACTGGACCCGCCTTCGACCTCGCCCGCCGCAAGGACCGTCTGCGCTTCCTGATCGCCGTACGCGGCGCGGACGGCCACCACGCGGTGCTGTCCTGGGCGGAGATCGACCCGGACTTCGGCGGCGCCCCCGTACTGCTCGCGGCCACCCTCGACGACACCCCGCTCGACCCGGTCGGACCGCAGCTGGTGCTCCCGCAGGACCGCTGCGGGGCACGCCACATCAGCGGCATCGACGCGATACGGGTGGACGGCGGCTACTCCGCGATGAGCCGAGCCTGGTGATCCGGCACAGGCGCGACCTCCTCGTCTGATGATCCGTCGAAGGGCTCTCTGCGGCCTCTTCCGACCAACTGTTCGCGGCGCGCCCGCAGGCCGCCCAAGCCGCCTCGGCCGCCCGGACCGACTGCACCGCAGGCTGCGCCACGACCGTGTGCCCGAGGGCGGCTGGTCGTGGGAGCGGCTGCAGCCGTGAGGACCGCGGCCCGCTACCAGGACTGCTCACGGTTCCGACACCCCCCGCGTCGCGGGCCACACCCGGTCGCGTGTCGGGGGCAGTTCGGCGCAGCGGACGCCGGCGCGTCACGAGGGCCCTGATGCCATGAGGGGTCCGCTTCCTGCCCCGGTGCTTCATCGTCGCGGCTGCCTGGTCCGGCTCTTGATGCATCGGTGAGTGCGGGCGCAAGCTGACAGCGTGGGTTCGTCCGAGTCGGACGTGGGGGGATCCTGGATGGGGCGTGTGTCCTTTTTCCGGTGGCTGCTGGCGACCGGCTTGGTGTTGATCGGGTGTTCCGTGGGTTTCTACTGGGCCGCACCGGGTTTCCCCGAACTGCGGCAGGTGGACCTGGTGGTGCTCGACGAGAAGCCCGACGGGGCCTGCACGGTCCGGTGGACGGATCCGTTCAGCCACCGTGAGCGAAAAGGGCCCTACCTGTGCGACCCCGAACGCGATCCGATCCTGAAGGCGCCGAACTACGACGGCTCCGACTTGGGTTGGGAAAGCGGGTTCGTGGTCGACGAGGGGTCGGACAAAGGGCAGCTGTACTCACTGGAGAGGGACGGTGACACCACCGACTGGCAGATCGGCCTCTCGGACACGCTGCTGGTGGGCGGGCTGCTCCTGACCGTGGTGGGCTTGATCGGTTGGAACATCGGTTCACTGACCTGGGTGGGTGGCGTGGACCCGGAGGTCATCCGCCGGGCGAGGCGGCTGGAGGACGCCGCCGCCCTGGTGACCCAGGACTACGGGCGGGCCGTGGACGCGGTGGTCGAGGCGCGGGCGTCGTTGCACCGGGAGTTGGTGGACGAGGAACTCGGCCGGATGCCGGTGGCACGGCTGCGGGACGTGGCCGGCCGACGCCTTGCTGTCGGCGAGTTGGAGAAATGCGGCATGCACACCGTGCGGGAGGTGCTCCATGCCCCACCCTGGGAGGAACTCTCCGGTGTGGGACCGCGTACGGCCGTACGGGCCGTCGCCGCCGCGCGGCGGATGGCCGACGACGTGAAGAAGACCGTGCAGGTGCGCATCGATGCCGACCGGCCCCAGCAGGGGACGGCGGCCCTGCTCGTCGCTCTGCAGGTGCTGGTGGAGGCGGGCCCGCGGGCGCGGAAGGCGGCGGAGGCGGGCGGCGAACTGACCGCACGGCTCGAGCCACTGCTGATCGAGGCCGCACCCGTCCGCGGGCGGAGACAGATGTGGCGCGCGGGGCGGGAACGGCGTCGCCGTGCCCTCGCCGCGGCCGCCGAGCTGCGTGTGCTGCTGGACGCGGCCGAACGGGACCGTATGCATCAGCAGTTCGCGCAGGCATCGGTCGATCTCCTGCGCGGGCCGGAGAGCGATTCGTCTGTCCTGTCGGCCTGGGTGGACTTCGAGATGCGTCCCCAGGAGTACTACGACCTCCTGCGCACGCCACTGGTCGGTGGCGCCACCCGGGAGGTGGACCGATAGCGTGCCGCAGGTGATGGTGGGCACCGAACACACCCGGCTGGTCGTCCTGCGCGGCAACAGCGCCTCGGGCAAGTCGTCTGTCGCGGTCGGCCTGCGCGAGAGGTTCGGCCGCGGCCTGGCCCTGGTCGGCCAGGACAATCTCCGCAGGATCGTGCTGCGCGAACAGGACCGGCCCGGTGCGGCGAACATCGGCCTGATCGACCTGACGGCGCGTTATGCCCTGGACGCCGGCTACCACGTCGTCGTCGAAGGCATCCTGTACGCCGACCACTACGGCGCCATGCTCGCCCGGCTTCGCGCCGACCACCGCGGCCCGACCCACAGCTACTACCTTCACGTGCCGTTCGAAGTGACCCTCGCCCGGCATGCCACCAAGCCGATCGCCGGCGACGTCGGTGAGACGCAGCTTCGGGAGTGGTACCGGCCGCTCGATCTCCTGCCCGGCGGAGTCGAGACCGTCATCGGTGCCGGCAGCACGCTCGCGGCGACCGTCGACCGCATCATGCTCGACACGGGCCTGGCCGGCCTCCCGGCCCTGGACCGCTGACACCGCTCCTCGGCCGTCATCGCGCGGTGATCACCGTCACCGATCCCCGGCCCCGGCTGCGCCGGCAGGAAAGCCGAGCCGCATGATGCCCCGACGTCCCCGTCCTCGTCACCAATCGCAACGGCGATGTCTGGACGCCTACGGGGACGAGGGCATCTACGGCGGTCACCCCGCCGAGCCGGACGGCGCCGACTGGATCGTGACCAGCCGGCGCAGACTGCGTGTCCCGGACGAGTCGTCCTGCGATGCGGCCAGGGGCGCGACGGAACCCTCTGGCTGCGCGGCGGCGACACCTGGCCATGCAGCGAGGCATGAAGGCCCGGTTGTCGCGAGCGGCTTCGGCCGTCGCTCGGCAGGGCTTTTCACGTACGACTTCGTGACCATGAGTGTCACTGGGGTAGCGATCTGCGATAAGGAGTTCGTCCCCGGGCCGCTCGTGGCGGATGCGTTCGCCGGGAATGCGGCGACGGGTCGCCCTGTTGAACGGTGCAGCTGACATGTTCGAGTCATTCCGACTCGCATGGTGGCGGAAGGAGCACCTCATGGCACGCAGCACCGTGCGGCCCGTCGTCAAGCTGAAGTCGACGGCCGGCACCGGAGTCACCTACGTGACCCGCAAGAACCGTCTGAACGATCCCGACCGGCTGGTCCTGCGCAAGTACGACCCGGTGGTGGGGGAGCACGTCCTCTTCCGCGAAGAGCGCTGACCCCGCCTCCGTCGCCCCAGGAAGGAAACCCCATGAGGCCCGGCATCCATCCCGTCTACCGTCCGGTCGTCTTCCGCGACCGCGCGGCAGGCTACCGGTTCCTGACCCGCTCCACCGTCGACACACAGCGCACGGTCGAGTGGGAGGACGGCACCACGTATCCGGTCGTCGACGTCGAGATCTCGTCGGCGAGCCACCCGTTCTACACGGGCACCACGCGTGTTGTGGACACCGCGGGACGTGTGGAGCGCTTCGAGCGGCGCTACGGCGCCACCGCTTCCGTTCGCCGCTGACGGCGGACCCCGTTCGACCTTCCGGAAGGAGACGGCGATGAAGGTGCGCAAGTCCCTGCACTCGTTGAAGACCAAGCCCGGCGCCCAGGTGGTGCGCCGGCGGGGCGTGACGTTCGTGATCAACAAGAAGAACCCGCGGTTCAAGGCCCGCCAGGGCTGAGAACCGGGGCTGCGAACCAGCCTCGCCGCAGTCCGTCGGCCCGGCACCGCGATGGCGGTGCCGGGCCGCTCGTTCGGGGCATCGCCGTACGGTCGGCACGGGGCGACGGGATCGCCGACCACTGTCGGGCCGGAGCGGGGTCGTCTTAACCGGACGCTCCACGGGTACCCGGGCGCAGCAGTCGAGCGATGCAACGGAGGCACACTGATGAGCACGGTCAAGGAAACGGTGGAAGTAGACGTCCCGCTCCACACCGCCTACAACCAGTGGACGCAGTTCGAGGACTTCCCGAACTTCATGGAGGGGGTCGAGGAGATCACCCAGCTGGACGACCGCCACAACCACTGGACCACCAAGGTCGCCGGCGTCAGGCGGGAGTTCGACACCGAGATCGTCGACCAGCTTCCCGACGCGCGCATCACGTGGCGCACGACCACCGGTGACCTGGGGCAGAAGGGCATGGTCCGCTTCGAGCGCGTGGACGACACCCACACCCGGGTGGAACTCGTGATGGACGTCGAGCCCAGCGGAGCCGCCGAGAAGGCCGCGGATCTGCTCGGCACCATCGACCGGCGCGTCAAGGGCGACATGAAGCGCTTCAAGCGGTACATCGAGGAGCGTGGCGGGGAGTCCGGGGCATGGCGCGGGCGCATCAAGCCCGGGGACACCGGCGGCCCCATCTGACACCGAACCGCGAAGTCCTACGAGGCGACGGGTGGCCGGCCCTGCGGCCGGCCACCGCCCGGACGACCGGTACCGGACGGAGGACCGGGTCACCGTGCGGACGGCCGGCGTCGTTGGCCGCGTCGAAGATGTGGGCGCGGCCCCGGCTCGGCCAGGACGGCAGGGCTCCGGCTTGCCACCGCCCTCGCCGCCGAGCCCCCCGCACCGTCCCCGCCGGTCGCCCCATTCGGTGGACTCAGCTTCAGAAGCGCGGACTTCCACACTCGACGGACCTGACCGGCCCTCGGATACGCGGAGCCGTGGCAGCCCGGCAGTGGCTTGTCAAAGGCCTCCGCCTCGGTACGGCGAGGGCGGCATTACGCGGGCGCGGCCCGCGGCGTCTCCTGCTCGCGTTGGTACGCGGCGAGGAGGAAGTGCCAGATCTCGCTGACGGTCGGGAACGGGGCGATCGCGTGCCTGAGCCGTTTGAGCGGGACCTCGCCGGCGACCGCGATGGTGGCGGAGTGCAGGAGCTCGCTGACGGCGGGGCCGACGAAGGTCACGCCGAGCAGGATGTCCCGGTCGAGGTCGATGACCAGCCGGGCATGGCCCGGGTAGCCGTCGGCGTAGAGGTTGGCGCCCTGGGCGGCGTTGAAGTCGAGGTCGACGGTCTTGATCCGGTGGCCGGCGTCGGCTGCCTGTTCGGCGGTCAGGCCGACCGCCGCGGCCTCGGGGTCGGTGAAGAAAACCTGGGGCACGGCGTGCTGGTCGGCGGTGGTGGCGTGGTCACCCCAGGGGGAGTCGTCCAGCGGACGGCCCGCGGCCCGGGCTGCGATGGCGTCACCCGCGGTGCGGCCCTGGTACTTGCCCTGGTGGGTGAGCAGGGCGCGGTGGTTGACGTCGCCCAGGGCGTACAGCCAGTCGCCGTCGACGCCCTCGACCAGGCAGGTGGTGTCCACGTCCAGCCAGGAGCCGGGGGTGAGGCCGACCGTGTCGAGGCCGATGTCGCCGGTGGCGGGCGTGCGGCCGGTGGCGAAGAGGACCTCGTCGGTCTCCAGTTCGCTGCCGTCGTCGAGGGTGAGGGTGACCGGCCCCTTCGGGTCGGGGCGGCGCAGGGCCGTCACCTGTACGCCGATCCGCACGTCCACGCCCGCCGCGGTCAGGCCCTCGGCGACCAGCTCGCCGGCGAAGGGCTCCAGGCGGGGGATCAAGCGACGCCGGGCGAGCAGCGTGACCCGGGAGCCGAGGCCCTGCCAGAGCGTGGCCATCTCCACGCCGACCCCGCCGCCGCCGATGACGGCGAGCCGGGCGGGGACGGTGCTGGAGTCGGTGCCCTGCCGGTTCGTCCAGGGCCGTGCCTCCTCGATGCCCGGGACGTCGGGCAGATTCGGCAGGCTGCCGGTGGCGACGGCCACGGCGTGCCGGGCCGTGAGGCTCTGGCGTGAGCCGTCGTCCCGGGTGACGGTGACGCGGCGCGGCCCGTCGAGGCGGCCGTGACCGCGGAAGAGGTCGGCGCCGATGGACTTCACCCACTGGACCTGGCCGGAATCGTCCCAGTCGCTGACATAGCGGTTGCGGCGGGAGAAGACGCCGTCGGTGTCGAGGCGGCCGGTGACGGCCTGCCGGGCACCGTCCACGCGGCGCGCGTCGGCGACCGCGATGACCGGTCGCAGCAGCGCTTTGCTGGGGACACAGGCCCAGTAGGAGCATTCGCCGCCGACGAGTTCCCGTTCCACGACAGCCACGGAGAGGCCGGCGGCGCGGGCGTGGTCGGCGACGTTCTGGCCGACCGGACCGGCTCCCAGCACGATCACGTCGTAGGCGGGCCGTTCCTGGGTTCCGTGGGGTGCGCTCATGATTCTCCTCGCATCACGATCGGTGCTGCTTGTGAGCTGTCCGTGGGATCGCCCGACGACGATCGGCGTCGTGCCGGCCGGGCCGGTCTCAGCTGCCCGTCGCAGGGCCGAGCAGGGGGCTGGGGGTGAGAATGTCCAGCGCCGGCCGACCCGCGGCCTCGCCCTCCTCGGCGTCGCACAGGGCCCTTCCAGTCCTTCGACGTCCACCATCGTGGCGTGGGGTGCCGCGCGGATGCGGGTGGACCGGCAGGCACCCGTCATTCTCGTACTGCGCGGTGGCGACCGCCAGCCGCGCAGTACCGGGGCGGCCGGCGGCCGCGCGGATCCGCGCGAGGCGTGACATGAGGCTCCGTGAGGGCGGACGGCCGGGCGGTTCCCCGGTTCTGCGAGCAGGGCGTCCGTGCGCTGCACGGGTCATGTGACCGCAGAGTGCCCGCAGTTCATCGCCCTCCGGTCATTCGCCTCACTTGGAGCGGTCATAACCGCTGCCTGTGGCCTTCGCGCATGCTCTGACCGGCGCCCCAGGCTGCGTGGGCGCCCGAGGGACGGTAGGAACGGCAGAAGGGACTTCGCCCTGATGGCGGGTATCGGATCCGCCGATGGCCAGGCCGGAATCCCCGGAAGGGGCGGGCGCTTTGGACTGCCGTCACCTCACGGACGAGGTGACGGGCGACGGGACGCGGCGCACCGCACCCCGTTCGGCCCTCGGTTTTCGACATGAAGGACGGCCCTCATGGGTTCTGTTGATCTGGCCGGGCGTGTGGCCCTGGTGACGGGAGCGACCAGCGGCATCGGCGCCGCGACCGCGGCGCTGCTCGCCGAGCGCGGAGCGCACGTGCTGGTCGCGGGCCGCGACGCGGCCCGCGGGGAGTCGGTTGTCGCGGCCGTCCGGGCGAGCGGCGGCAAGGCGGACTTCCTCGCCACCGACCTGCGGGACGCGGCGTCGGCCCGGCGGCTGGCACAGAAGGCCACCGAGCTGGGCGGAGGCCGTGTGGACATCCTGGTCAACAGCGCGGGTGTCTTCCCGTTCGGCCCGACGGCACAGGCGTCGCCCGGCGACGTGGACGCCGTCTACGACCTGAATGTGAAGGCCCCGTTCCACCTGGTGGCGCAGCTGGCCCCGGCGATGGCCGAGCGCGGGCACGGCGTGATCGTCAACGTCAGCACCATGGTCGCCGAGTACGGCGTCGCGGGGATGGCGTTGTACGGCTCCAGCAAGGCGGCGGTGAACCTGCTGACCAAGGCATGGGCGGCCGAGTTCGGCCCGCGCGGGGTGCGGGTCAATGCCGTCGAGCCCGGTCCCACCCGAACGGAGGGCACGGCCGCCATGGGCGACGCCCTCGCCGCCCTCGCCGCGCAGGCACCCGCCGGACGGCCCGCCGAGGCGCGAGAGATCGCCGAGGCGATCGCCTATCTGAGCAGTGACGCGGCGAGCTTCGTGCAGGGCGCGATCCTGCCGGTCGACGGTGGTCGTACGGCTGTTTGACGCGCTCGGATGGCCACGGCTGTCCGACGCACCCGGATCGCAGGGAGGCGCCGGGCATCTCCCGCCCGGCGCCCGCTGCCCGTGACGCGGTCGCCAAGGGGCCGGATCAGCCACCCGTGGACCGGTCGAGCGCGGCGATGAACCGGCCGAGGTCCCGGCGGCGCGAGTCGGCGGGCCACACCGCCCAGGTGCGGCGCACCAGCGGATGCCCGACCAGCGGTGACCAGGTCACGTGGTCGGGCAGGGGCTGCTGCCAGCCCGGCGGGGCCAGCGCGAAGGCCCGCCCGGACGCGACCGCCGCCAGTTTCACATCCGCGATCAGCGCCTGCCCCTGCGGCGCCTCGGGACCCAGATCCAGGCCGTGACCGCGGAGGACCGCGGTCAGCTCGTCGTACCAGGCGGGGCTGCCGGCGCGGGGGAAGCCGACCCACTGCAGATCGGCGAGCGCGTCGAGCGGGATGCCGTCGGGTCCGGCGAGTTCGGCAGCCTGCTCCGCGGCCAGCAGTACACCCAGCTTCTCCCGCACCACGAGGAGCGCGTCGAACTCCGGACCCGGCGGACGCTCCCGCAGGAAGCCGACGTCCAGCTCACCGGACCGCAGTGCCACCAACTGCTCCGCCGTGGGCATGTGCCGGGCCTGCACACGTGTACCCGGATGCGCCTCGGACAGATCGGCCAGCGCCGGATCGAGCAGCCCCGAGGGCAGTTCGAGCGGGATCCCGATCCGCAGCGCCCCACCACCTGGGCCGGCGTACCGGGCCATCGCCCGCAGGGCCTGATCATGCCGGGCGAGCACCGCGCGGGCCTGCGCCAGCAGGGCGGTTCCCGCATCGGTCGCTCGGACCCCGGTGCTCCCGCGCACCAGCAGCTTCACCCCCAGTTGCCGCTCGAGTGCGCCGACCGTCTGGGACAGGGCCGGCTGACTCACGTGCAGCCGCCGCGCAGCGGCGGACAGCCCGCCCTCCTCCACCACCGCCACGAACGCGCGCAGCTCCCGCAACTCCATGTTCCTCATGCCACCACGCCGTCCGGAGCATGTCACGCTCGCCGAACGCCTGGGCTGCGAAGGGCGGCGCCGGGTCCGGTTTGCGCACTGGCTGTGCGCACCACAGGCTGCCCCTATGAACCGCATCCCGGAAGCCGGTGGGCCGCTCACGCTGGTGACGGGCGCGGCGGGCAGTGTGGGTGCCGTGGGACGATCCGTGGTCGAGGGACTTCGGCGAAGGGGCCTGCCCGTCCGGGCCATGGTGCGCCGCGACGACGAGCGGGCGGAAGCCCTGCGCGCGACGGGCGCCGAAGTCGTCGTCGGAGACCTGACGCACGCGGTCGACGTCGCCGACGCCCTGGCCGGTTGCGGACGCATGTACTTCGGCATGAGCGTCTCGGCGCAGTATCTGGAGGCCGCCGTGACGGTCGCGGCCGTCGCACGTGCGTACGGGGAACTGGAAGCGTTCGTGAACATGTCGCAGCTGACCGTCTCCGAGATGGACCTCACCAGCACCTCCGAGTCCGTGCAGCAGCGGCAGCACTGGCTGGTGGAGCAGGTCCTCGACTGGTCGGGTCTGCCGGTCGTCCAGGTCAGGCCGACCGTGTTCATGGAGAACCCGCTGTTCCGTGTCGGCTTCTCCTCGATCGCGAGGGACGGAACCATCAGGCTGCCCTTCGGCCGGGCGAAAACCTCCCCCGTGGCGGCCGGCGACGTCGCCGCGGTGGTGGCGGAGATCCTGGCGGAACCGGTCCCGCACACCGGCAGGATCTACGAGCTGACCGGGCCGCGCTCGCAGGACATCTCCGCCATGGCGGCGGAGGTTTCCGCGGCCCTGGGCCGGCCGGTCGGTTACGCCGACGTGCCCCTGCGGCAGTGGATCGAGGAGGATCTCAGGCCGCTGGGTCTGCCGGACCATGTCTTCCAGCACATCTCCACCATGGCCCGCCTGCACGCGGAGAATCGATACGACCGCCAGGCGGACGGGGTCGGGCAGGTCACCGGACGGCCGCCTTCGGGCGTGGCCGACTATGTCCGGGACAACCCCAGCCTGTTCAGCCTCTGAAGCCACGTCCTGCGGCGCCCCATGGCCCGCCCGGACCGCACGGCCCGGCGCACCACCCGGGCCACCCTCCTCATGTCACAGAGACACCGCCGACGCCATGGCTGCGCGGGCCATGCCCGCCACCGCTTTGCCGTCCATCCCTCACATGTCGCGACTCCGCGCTCGGTCGTACGGTCGGCTCTGAGTAAGCAGGTACGTCAAGTTCGTCACCACTTACCGGAGTTCCCTCATGCGATCTTCCACTCTGAGCAGAATCTTCCGGCGCACCGCTCTGGCCGCCGCGCTCGGCACCCTGGCCGCCGGCCTGACAGCTGTCCCCTCCCTCGCCGCGAGCGCCGCCGCCGGCACCCTCCAGCAGGTCACCGACTTCGGGTCGAACCCCGGCAACCTGGCGATGTACGAGTACGCGCCGGCCGACCTTCCGGCGAGCGCGCCGCTGGTGGTGGCTCTGCACGGCTGCACCCAGTCGGCGAGCGACTACCACGCGCACTCCGGCTGGCAGAAGTTCGCCGACCAGTGGGGCTTCGCCGTGGTCTACCCGCAGACCAGCACGGCCAACAACAGCCTTTCCTGTTTCAGCTGGTTCGACTCCACGAAGGACACGCGCGGCAAGGGCGAGGCGGCCTCCGTCATGCAGATGGTCGCCACCGCCGCGGCGCAGTACGGTTCCGACCGCAGCCGGATCTTCGTCACCGGCCTGTCCGCCGGCGGCGGCATGACCGCGGACCTGCTCGCCGACTACCCGGACGTGTTCGCAGGCGGCGCCGTCGACTCCGGTATCCCCGCGCAGTGCGCCACCACGCAGACCGCCGCCTCCGGCTGCCAGTACGGCAGCCAGAACCTCACCCCCAGGCAGTGGGGCGACAAGGTCCGCAACTCCTACCCCGGATACACCGGTTCGTGGCCGCGGGTCGCGATCTGGCAGGGAAGTTCCGACACCACCGTCACCCCGGTCAACGGCACCGAGCTGCGCGATCAGTGGACCGACGTCTGGGGCATCGGCCAGACGGCCTCCAGTACCCGGAACCTGACCGGCGGCACCACCGAGAGCATCTACGCCGACTCCTCCGGCAAGCCCGCCGTCGCCCTCTTCTCGGTCTCCGGCATGGCACACGGCCTCGCCGTGGACCCGGGGCCGGGCGCCGATCAGTGCGGTACCACCGGGACTTACTACCTCGACTACATCTGCTCCAGCTACCACACCGCGAAGTTCTGGGGCCTGGACGGTGCCGGCGGCAGCAACTCCCTGCCCGCCCCGTCCGGCGTCGCGGTCACCGGCACCACCGACACCGGCGCCTCGTTGTCCTGGAACGCCGTCAGCGGCGCCGCCTCGTACGACGTCTACCGCGACGGCACCAAGGCCGGGTCCACGACGGGCACTTCGTACACCGACACCGGCCTGTCCGCCGGGACTTCCTACAGCTACACCGTCGCCGCGGTCGACGCGACCGGCGCCGCAGGGGCCCCGTCCGCACCCGTCACGGCGACGACGACCGGCTCGACGCCCAAGTGCTACACCGACAACAACTACAACCAGGTCAAGGCAGGCCGTGCCCACCAGATCGGCGGCTATGCGTACGCCGACGGCTCCGGCCAGAACATGGGCCTGTACAACGTCGCCGTCGTCCACACGCTGAAGGAGACCTCTCCGGGCTACTTCGTCATCGCCGATGCAGGCTGCTGACTTCGAGTCCAAGACCGGCGCCCGGAGGACAGGTGCTGTTTCCATGGCCGCGCCGCCACGTGCTCGTCATGCCGTGCGGGGCGAGCACGTCCCGTCCCTAGCCCGGATCAAGGGTCTGCTCCGCCCAGACGATCTTGCCGGTCGGCGTGTATCTCATGCCCTGGGCCTGCGTGAGCTCCGCGACGATGCTCAGGCCACGGCCGCCCTGGTCACTCGGCGCCGCTCTGCAGGCGTGGGGAGCCCTGCTGCTGGTGTCCGACACCTCGCAGATCAGGGCGCGGTCGCGGATGAGGCGCAGCCGGATCGGGCCGTCGGAGTAGCGGATCGCGTTGGTGACGAGTTCGCTCACCACCAGGCTGTTGGTGAAGGAGAGGTCCGGCAGTCCCCAGGCCGTCAGTTGCGTGGTCGCCCGGGAGCGTGCGTCGGCCACGACGGCGGGGTCGTTGGGCAGGTCCCAGGTGGCGACGTCCGTGGGCGCGAGGCCCCGGGTACGGGCGGCGAGCAGGACGGACGGCCTCACCTCCCGCGCGGGACGGCCGGCACCTGTGCCGGTCCTGCCCGACCCCACTCGGATGTCGGGCGTCCTGCGGTGCGGGTGGGTGCCTGCGGAGCTCAGGACAAGGAGGCTGCCGGGGGCGACGTCGAATTCGGCGCTGTCGTGGGACAGGGAGCCGTCGGGCGCCGGAGCGGTGGGGCCGACGGACCTGACTCGGTCGCCCGGACCCACCAGGGTCAGGGCGGCCGCGCCCGTCCACGCGGCCGCGCAGCGATGGGTCACCGGATCGTAGACCGCGTACAGGCAGTGGCTCTTGGCCCGGTGCCCAGCGCCGGCGTGCTGCTGTCCCGCTGAGGGGGCGGTCTCGCGATGGGTGGGGCCCAGGGCGTGGGTCAGGATCTCGGCGGGCTCGAAGTCCAGCGCGGCCAATGCCCTGATCTGTGACTTCTGCTGACTCATGGCGACGGCAGCGGTGATTCCCCGGCCGTCGGCGAACCCCACGGCCAGCCCCACCCGGGTGCCGGCGAGAGGAATCACGTCGAACCACCCGCCCGGAACGCTGTCGGACGGCACGTGGCTCTGGACCTCCTCGATGGCGGTCACCTCGGGAGGTTGCGGCAGCAGGGCGTCCTGCAACATGCGTCCGATCGCCTGCCCCCGCAGATCGCGGTGCACACCGTCGAGCATCCTGGCGACCCGCTGCGAGAGATCTGCCGCTGCCCGCAGGTCGGCCTGTCCGAACGGCGGCGAACCGCCGCACCGGTAGAAGGCCGCCATCCCGAGAACGGCATGCTGGGCGGTGAGCGGCACCACCAGGAGGGAATGCACCCCGCTCTCACGCAGCAGCGGAGCGCGTACCGGGTCACGGGCGAGCCACCGGGTCCTCGGGGCGACATGCGCGATGACCCGGGGCCGCTGATCGATCACGCTGCGCCGGTAGGGCGTGCCACAAGGGATACGACTGGCCTCGCCGATCCGGTAGGCGCCTCGCGAACCGTCGCGCACGGCGCGGAAGGCGGCCCGCCGGAAGCCGCCGCCCGCGCCCACCCCCGACATCGCGCTGTGCTCCTCGAGGGCGGCGTCGGAGATCTCGACCGCGACTATGTCGGCCATGGCGGGAACGGCGGCGTCAGCCAGCTTCCGGGCGATCCGGAAGGCGTCCTGAGCGGGCGAGGCATCGGCCTGGACTGTGGGCATGGGGGAGTGAGTCATCCTGATCACCGAGATGGGAGTACTGGTCACTGCATACGAGCATCCGCCACCGCTGCCTGTCGCGCATCGGTGCCGGGCCGTACCTTCTGTCCGGTGTGTGACGCACCCCCTTGCGGCCCGTCCTCGGGGCGTGATGCACCACTGCCGCGATCCGGCTGCGGGTTTTCCGCATCGACGGCGCCAAGGCCTGCCCCGCGAGCGCGCCGGACCTACCGTTGCAACTATGGACGCCCACAGCCCCGCCGCCGACCGGCCGAGCTCCCCGAAGACCACCGTGGTCCTTGCTGACGACCACCTGGTGGTGAGAGCGGGCATGCGCCTGCTCCTGGGTCAGGACCCGGCGTTGGAGATCGTCGCCGAGAGTTCCACGATCAGCGAGACCATGGATGCGGTGCGCGAGCACCGTCCTGGCATGCTGGTCCTGGACCTGACCATGGCGGGACGGTCGAGTCTGCCGACGATTCCGGAGCTGCTCGCCGTATCTCCGCGCACCCGGATCCTGGTCCTCACCATGCAGGAGGATCCGGCGTTCGCCCGCGCTGCGCTGCGCAGCGGCGCGGCCGGCTATCTGCTCAAGGAGGCGGCAGCCGAGGAACTGCTGGCCGCTGCCCGGCAGGTGGCCTCCGGAGCGACCTACGTCCAGCCCGCTCTCGGGGCCCGACTGGCGCTCGAGGGGGCCGGCCCGCCCGATGCCGCGGAGCGCGACCCCCTGACCGAGCGCGAGACGGAGGTCCTGTCAATGCTGGCGCTCGGGCACACCAACGACGAGATCGCTCACCGTCTGTACGTGTCCGTGCGGACCGTGGAGACCCACCGTGCCCGTATCCGTGACAAGCTCGGCAAGGACACCCGGGCCGAACTGATCGCCGCGGCCCGGGAACGCGGTCTGGTGGCATGAACGGTCGGCCGCTGACGAGTGCGAGCCTCGCCCTCGAGGCAGCCGGGACCTGTCTGCTCCTCGGCACGGTCGTCATGGAGATCACCGACCAGCCCCTGGGCCCGGAACTCGCCCTGTCCCTCGCGGCCGCAGCCCCCTATCTGGCGGCAGCGCAGCTCAGCCCGTCGGAACGGCGCACCTGGCTGGCGGTTGCGGCGGCCCTCGCGCTCCTGTTCGCCGTGGCCTGCCTGGTCAGGATCACCCAGCAGCCGCTGCTCAACGCGCTGCATGTGCTCCCGCTGCTGATGGTGGCCTCGGCGGCCTCCACCAGCCGTAGCGCGACGCAGCGCCGGCGGCTGCTGCACCGGGAACGGGTCCGAGCGCGTCACGACGGCCAGGAGCGGGAACGCCGGCTCTGGGCCCGGGAGCTGCACGACGACACCCTCCAGGAACTGGGCGCGGTCCAGGTGGTGCTGTCCGCCGCGGCCGCCGACGGCCGGGCGGAGGCGATGCACGGTGCCATCGATCAGGCGCGCGGTCTGATCGGCAACCAGATCACCTCGCTGCGGCATCTGATCGTGGACCTGCGCCCCGCCGCACTGGACGAGTTGGGACTGCACCCGGCACTGCAGGCACTGTGCCGACGCACCACGGACATCTTCGGCGTCCGTGTCGATCTGCGGATGCCTCGCGAGACCGGAGGCATCGGCGATCTGCTGCCTGCGGACACCCAGGCGCATGTGTACAGGATCGTGCAAGAGGCCCTGACCAACGCGGTGAAGCACGGCGACCCCACACGGGTCACCGTCAGCATGGACAGCGACCGCGACTCGGTGACGCTGACCGTCACCGACGACGGGCACGGCATGCCGCAACCCGCGGACCTCGCGCGTCGCGACGCACGCGGGGCGGCGAGTCCCCCGGCCTCCGCACTCCAGGGTGTGGGGCTCTCCGCCATGCACGAGCGTGCGGATCTCATCGACGCTCAGCTGAAGATCCGCAGCGTTCCCGGGCTGGGCACCACGGTCACCTTGCGCATTCCGGTGAGCCGGCACGGCCCTCGCCGAACCGGGTCATGAGGAGACGGCGGCGCAGCTGGTGCTGCTGCGGCCACCGCCGCGCCGGATGGTGCCCCCTGCGGGTGGCCTGGCTGTCTCCGTCCGTCGTTCACCGGAGCACCGTCCTACGCGTGGGATGGCCGAGGCTGCCGCATGCGAAGCAGCCGCATTCGGTGCAGGCTGGCAGTGGAGGAAAATGCCCGTCGCGCACAGGCACCGGTGCGTCCCACACGGCGCGATACGCCGCGACAGTCCGTGAGCCGACGCGGGAGCGTCACCCGTCCTCGACGCCTGCGGGGAGCGGCACGCGCCGGCAGGAAGGAAGCGCGATGAAGATCGAAGGATCGATCGCCCTGGTGACGGGGGCCAATCGCGGCATCGGCCGCGCGTTCGCCCGCGCGTTGATGGACCGTGGAGCAGCCAAGGTCTACGCCGGTGTCCGCGATCCGGCGAGTGTGAGCGACGAGGACCTCACTCCGCTGCGTCTGGACGTCACCGATCCCGAGCAGGTCGCCGCGGCGGCCGGTGCGGCGGACGATGTCACCGTCGTGATCAACAACGCCGGTGTCGGAGGGTTCAGCACCGAGCTCCTGACCGGTTCCTTCGACGGCGCCCGCCAGGCGATGGAGATCAACTACTTCGGCACCTGGGCCGTTTCCCGGGCCTTCGCCCCTGTCCTGGCCCGCAATGGCGGCGGCGCACTGGTGAACATGCTGTCGAGCGCCTCCTGGGCGGCGCGGCCGGACTACCCGGGGTACGCCGCCTCCAAGGCAGCTCAGTGGTCATTGACGGGCGCGCTGCGGGAAGCACTGCGGGAGCAGGGCACGCTGGTCGTCGGCGTCCACGCCAGTTTCGTGGAGACCGAGCTCAGCTCCTTCACGGACGCTCCGAAGATCAGCGCGGCCGACGTCGCGGAGCAGACCATGGAAGCCCTGGCGAACGACAGGGTCGAAGTCCTCGCCGACGAGCGGACCAGGCAGGTCAAGTACGCCCTGTCACAACCGCTCGACCTGTGAGCAGACGCCGGCCGCCCCTCAGCCGGCGAGAGCCCGCGGAGGAGAATTCATGAGTTCCGAGTCATCGGTGGCGCACAACCCCCGTGCCCCGGCCCTGCTCGGACAGACCCTCATCGTCATCGGCGGGAGCGCGGGCATCGGGCTGGCGACCGCCGGGCACGCCCGCGCCGAGGGCGCCGCGGTGATTCTCACCGGCCGGGACCCCGAACGGCTGCGCACCGCGGCCACGGACGTCGAGGCGCTCGGTACCGCCGCTTTCGACGCCAACGACCCGGCGCAGCTGGGGCGGTTCTTCGAGGAGCTGCCCAGGCCGGTCGACCACGTGATGGTCACGGCCGGGCACCCGTCCTACGGGCGCATCCTGGACATGGACTCCGATCAGGCGCGTCGGGCGATCAGCGAGCACATGGTGCCCGCGATCGAGGCCGCGCGCCACGCCCACGCAAGGGTACGGCCGGGCGGCACCCTGCTTCTCCTGGGCGGCACGGGCGCCCGGCGGATCCGTGCCGGGCTCGGGATCGCGCCCGCGGTCACCGCCGCGCTGCCCGCACTCACGGCCAGTCTCGCTCTCGAACTCGCTCCGGTTCGGGTCAACCTGATCGCCGCCGGCTTCGTGGACACGCCGCTGTCCGCCAGGCTTCTCGGTGACGGACTCGACGCTCGTCGCGAGGAACTGCGCGCCACGCTGCCGATCGGTCGCGTCGTCGAACCGGCCGACGTCGCGGCGCTCGCAGTTCACATCATGACCAACACGGCTCTCACCGGCGCCACTTACGACATCGACGGCGGCCAGCAACTCGTCGGCTGAGAGGGGAGGAGGAGTGTTCGGCGCCGGCCGCCGGAACCCGGGGCTACGGGTTGCGTCTCAAGGGTCGTAGAACCGCTTCTCCCGCCCGCAGGAGTGCGTTGAGGGGTTGTCCGACCCATCGGGTGAGGTGGCGTGGCAGGTCGGGGTCCAGTTCGATGACCACCTTGACGTAGCGGGTGGCCAACGGAGTGACTGTGGTGGGACCGGGACCGGGACCGGGACCGGGACCGGGACCGGGACTGGGAGTCGGGGTGGGGGCGTCCGGTCGGCGCTGGAGCGCGGCTCGATAGGTGTCCTTGCGCTGGTTCACACCGTGTCCTGACGGTTGACGAGCTCCTCGGCGAGATCCATGTACGCCGTGCCCTTCACCTCGACGGGGCCGCCGAACGACTGGGCGTACAGGTCGAGTCGGGGAATGTGCGTGGACAAGACGTCGAAGCCCCGCTCGGTGAGGGCTTCGCGGGCGTCGGCATCGGGACCGGTACGCGTGGCGTCGGGCCGGTTCGTGCGGTTCAGCAGGACGGCGGCGCGGGCCGGTCGGGCGCGCAGTGACTGCACGTCATCCATTTCCCGGTCGATGGGTGCCATGCGGTCCAGTTCGATCGGGGCCGGAGTCACGGGCACGATCCAGTCGCTCGCGTATCTCATGATGCTCCGGGCGATGTGGGCGTGGTCCTCCAGCTGAGGCGCGTCGAACACCACTGCCCGCCGGTTGTCGAGGAAGTCGTTCACCCTCCGGTGCACGTCGCCCACCGGAAGGGCGAACACGGGGAACGGGAAGCCGCCCGCCAGTTCGCTCCAACGCAGCGCGGAGGACGCGGGGTCACAGTCCACGAGCAACGGAGTGAGGCCGGATGCGTGCAGCGCGTGGGCCAACCAGACGGCACTGGTCGTCTTTCCCACTCCCGGTTTGAGGTTCACGAATGCATAGCTCAGGGGCACAGGAGCCGACGCTAACGGCCCCGCGCCGACGACTTCCGTCGGCGCGTAGCCGCCATGCACGGTTCACCCTGCGGAGCCGGTGAATCATTCCCACGGGCTAACGCCGGTACCGCCGACCGCCCGACCGCCCGACCGCCGGTCGCCGTCCGGCGACGTCACCGCACCGTGATGGTGACCGTGGCCGTGCTGGTCGTGGCGGGCAGTGCGGTGGTGTCGACGGCCAGGTACTCGCCGTCGTCCTGCCGGCCGTCGGGCAGGTTCTTGGTCGCGGCGCCGGCCTGTCCTGGGGGCGGCCGACCGGCCAAGCCCCGTGCAGCACGTGGCTGCCGCGTCCGCCGCGCCTCGCCGCGCACCTCGCATGCGCGACGGCACGCCCGCCCGCACGGGGCGTCGGGCGTGCCGACGACAGGACGCCCTTTCCCGCGACGCGACCACAACTCTGGCCAGGGCGCCGACCTGACCTCCTGCTCGATCACACCCGCCGCGTGGACCGTACGGCAGTTCCCGGTCCTATCGAAGCGGCTTCCGCGTGACGCCGATGGTGAGGCCCATGGCGGTCAGTCCCAACAGAGCTGTGACGCCGCCGACCCAGCAGTTGTTCCAGATGATGCCCGCCCGTGCGCCGTGGGTCGCGGTGACCACCCATGGGGAGATCACGAGCCAGATACCGAGAGGCGCGACCGCCCACGCCAGGCGGAACATTCGCTCCGGGGCGAGGGCCATGCCCAGCCCGATGAGGCCGACAGCGATGCCGATGATCAGGTTGTTGACCGTGATGCTCGGCTGTCCCGAGAAGTGCACGACCCACGGCGAGATCGCCGCGTACAGGCCCGCCAGGAGGATCAGTCCTTCGATGGCGACGACCTTGCTGCTGGAAGCCGTGCGTTCCAGCCGCTCCCGCATCTCCGCCATCTCTGGGTGCGTAGTCATACCAGTGGCGTGCTGCTGCGGATACGACATTTCTGCCATCTCCCCTCTTTGGGGGTGATTATGTGCCTTTTATGCGCATCTCCAGATCTAGGCCCTTGATTCAGCATTCGGTGAGTTGGTGGTGTGAGATGCGTCACTGAAAGCGGGTGTGTGGGGGGCACGTGGTGCTGGACGGTCTCGACTGACGTCGAAGATCGGGCTGAGGGCCGATCCGGTCCTCCAGGGTGCAGGCCCACGAAATGGCCCCGGATGGCCGAAGTCCGCGAGGCGGGCGTACTCGTTTGTGTGGGCGTGGAGGATGAGGGTCTGGCGGTCGACCGCGGTGGCCAGTGGGCGGAGCCGGTGAGCGCTGCAATCCGGGCGTATCGGGCCGGACAGCTTCGTGGCGCACTGCGGAAGGAGGCCGAGGCAGGCCTCGCGCGCCGTCTCGGGATGGCCACGCACCCGTCGGCGTCGGGCGGCGCCCCGACGGGCGGGACCGGGCCGTGCGACGGCTGGTGGTTGATCGTAGGCTTCCGGCCATGACTACCGAGACCCAGCCTCTGACACCCCGCGAAGCCTTTGAGTTGCTGCTGGCCGGTAACCAACGCTTCACCGCGGGCGCCCCTGAGCATCCGAACCAGGACGCCGCCCGCCGCGCCGAGACCGCCCCGGTCCAGCACCCCTTCGCGGTGCTCTTCGGCTGCTCCGACTCCCGGCTGGCCGCCGAGATCATCTTCGACCGCGGCCTGGGCGACCTGTTCGTGGTCCGCACTGCCGGCCACATCCTCGGCGCCGAAGTGCTGGGCAGCGTCGAATACGGGGTGGACGTGCTGAACTGCCCACTCGTGGTGGTCCTGGGCCACGACTCGTGCGGCGCCATCGCCGCCGCGCGCGCGGCGCTGGAGGACGGCAAGGCGCCCGCCGGATACATCCGGGACGTCGTCGAACGCGTCACTCCCAGCGTGCTCGCCGCCCGGGCCGCCGGACACCTCGACGCCGACGAGGTCCTCGCCGAGCACGTGAGGTCCACCGTCGATCTGCTGCTGGACCGCTCCCGGATCCTCGCCGAGCGAGTGAACGCCGGCCAGGCCGCCGTGGTGGGCCTGTGCTACCGCCTCGCCGACGGGAGCGCGCAACTCGTCGCGGCCCGCGGCCTCGACATCGCCGTCAGCCCTGCACCCTGACCACCGCAGCCGGCCCTCCACTCCCCGACACGCAGCGGCCTGTCACCCACGGTGATCCGCCGGGAACCAGCGATCCCTGCCGGGCCTGGTCGCAACCCTGCCTCCAGGTCGGGCACGACCTCCCGTCCTCCTGCCGGATGCGCGTCCGGTGGGCACTCCGGCAGGAGGACGGAACGGCGTCGGTGCTGGTCCATCAAGAGGGCCGGGGTCCCGCGGCGCGGCGGAGCCGGTTGGCGATCGCGAGCCCCAGCCCCTCCTCCACCGGCAAGGACGCGATGATGAGGTCGCACCCGTGCTCATCGAGCTCGCGCAGGAAGCCGTACAGCCCGCGCGCGTAGGCCGCCATCGATGCTGGGAGGGTCACCACGGCGTGCGCCTTCACCGGGGCGTCGGCGAAGGCCGGGGGAAGAAAGACACCCACCTGGTGCCCCAGCTCCTGCGCGAGCTCCGCTTCGGCGACGACCTTCTCGGGCTCGACCAGGACGACCCGCGCCCGCGGCGCGTAGTGGGACGGATGCTGGCCCGGCACCCGGACGTGGCTCGTCGAGTGGACGGCGAGAGGGCGGCCCAGCACCGCTTCGAGGTCCTCGCGGGTCACCCCGCCGGGCCGAAGGACGCTGGGGATCTCGCCCGTGGCGTCGACGATGGTCGACTCGACGCCGACCTGGCAGGGGCCGCCGTCCAGCACGAAGTCGACGGCGTCGCCGAGCTCCGCACGGACGTGGTCGGCCGTGGTGGGGCTGACCGAGCCGAAGCGGTTGGCGGACGGGGCCGTGACACCGCCGCCGAAGGCCGACAGCAGTGCGAGTGCGACGGGGTGGTCGGGCACGCGCACGGCCACTGTCTCCAGGCCACCAGTGGCTTCCAGCGGCACCCGGCGACCGCGCCGCAGGACCAGCGTGAGCGGCCCGGGCCAGAAGCGTTCGGCCAGCAGACGCGCTGTCACCGGTACGTCCTCGACCCAGTCGTCCAGGTGCTCCGCGCCGGCGATGTGAACGATGAGCGGGTGGGAGGG